>ONQE01000177.1 GCA_900319925.1 uncultured Bacteroidales bacterium
TCGTAGGGTTTCTGGATGCAGCGTCCTGTGGGGGTGTAGTAGTGGGAGATGGTGAGGCGGACTTCGGATTGGTCAATGAGGCGCAACGGTTTCTGCACCAAGCCTTTGCCGAAAGTTCTGCGTCCGACCACCAGACCGCGGTCCCAGTCTTGGATGCAGCCGGAGGTGATTTCGGAGGCGGAGGCGGAGTTTTCATCGACGAGGACAATGAGTTTGCCTTGCTCGAAGAGTCCGTCCTCGGAGGAGAAGTACTTCTCGCCGGTCTTCCGGAAGTTGTCGGTATAGACGATCATGCGTTTGCCGGAGATGAACTGGTCGCAGATTTCGAAGGCCACGTTGAGGTAGCCGCCGCCGTTGCCGCGCAGGTCGAGGATGAGGTTTTGCATGCCCTGTTCTTTCAGGGAGCGGATGGCCTTTTTGAGTTCTGTGGTGGAGGTGGCGGCGAAGCGTTCGAGTTTGATGTAGCCGGTGAGGGAGTCGGCCATGAAGCTGACATTGATGCTGTACATCGGGATGGCGCCGCGGGTGATGACGAAGTCGATGGGTTCTTTCTTGCGGCCGCGCACCACGGTGACTTTCACTTTGGAGCCCTTTTTGCCGCGCAGGTGTTTGCGCACCCAGTCGTTGCTGATGTCTTTGCCCACGGCCACGGTGTCATCGACTTTGATGATTTTGTCGCCGGCCATGAGTCCGACTTTCTCCGAGGGGCCGTCGATGATGACTTCCATCACGTTGATGGTGTCCTTGATGAGTTGGAAGGTGACGCCGATGCCGTCGAAGGAGCCTTGGAGCGGTTCGGTCATGGCGGCCACGTCCTTGGAGGGGATGTAGGCGGTGTGCGGGTCGAGCTCCTTGAGCATCTCGTCGATGGCCTTGTCGGTGAGCGGGTCGAAATCGACGGAATCGACGTACATGCTGTTGATGGCGTTGAGGAGCTGGTCCATCTTGGTCTTGTTCTGCTGGTAGTGTTTGTTCGGGGACTGCGCGAAAAGGGTAGTTCCGATGGCTAACATGCTGAAAATGGCAACAATGACTTTATTTTTCATTGGGTTATCTGTTTTATTTTATTCTTATCTGACAAAAGGCGGCAAAGATACGATTTTTTTAGAAAAAATGTATCTTTGCGGCGTCATCTGAAAATCATCATGCTATGAAAAAGTTATGTGTCTCAATCGCTTTGGTTCTATGGTGCCTCGCGCAGGGTGCGGTGGCGCAGAACATGTATCGGAACTACCAACAGAAATGAAAACACGCCTTCTCTTATTATTCTCATGGTTTTGTTTGGGATTCACCTTTGGCAACCTTTCCGCCCAGAACGAAGGCAAGGAGTTTTGGTTCACGGATGGTTTTTTAGGGCGTCAAAATATGCATCTTTATCCTGACCAGTCTTTGGACAGTGCTATCATTTATGTGTTGGGGCAAACCTATTGCACAGGATATGTTGAAAACCCATACACATCCTATCTTGTTGATTTTGAAGTCCAACCCGGCGTCATGACCAAGATTATGGTTCCTGAAGAAGAGATGACACCGCTCCTTAACTATGGGGATTTTGCTGTTGCCGGATTTCCCTCTTCTATATTGCACGGTGGAACCATCGTGATTCGCACCACCCAAAAGGTGCAAGTATGGGTGCAGACGTATAATTGCCCTCACCAACCCGTAAATCCCAGTCAAGGATACAAAGGTCGTGCGTTCAAGAGGGCCTTATGTCCCAAGGATATGTATCCCACCTACTATAATGACTCTTGGATTTCCTCTTATTCCATATTTGTAATTGCAACGGAAGACAACACACAACTGTATTTGGAGAATAGCACTGTAACGCTGAATCAAGGCGAAGTATATTATTCGAGAAAAGGATGCGATATTACCACAAACTGTAAAAGAATCATCGTTTATAAAGGAAATGGTATCTTTAATGAAGAAAATCTGTATCATCAACATTGTTTTAAGGGTCATGATTTTTTATTCAGAGCTCCTGGAAAAATCAATTTTGGTAAGGAAGCCTATGCAGTTATTAACGACAACAGCCCCTTGCCATATACAGCCTATCCTTATGCAGTATTTCATAGTATTGCTGTTTACAACCTTCCTTTTCACGATTATTATCCGTTTCCTCCGTATCCAGAAGCATCCTGTTATGCGGAAGACTCCGTACCGTACGCATACATTCGGTACCAACAGGAATCAGGAGAGGTTGCGAGATATTTGACCAACAAGGTGTTTTCAAATATACCTCTGGTCACTATTTATGGCTACAGCAAATATGGAATCTGGATATCGGATGACTTCGACAATCATTTTGAAAAACCGACAGAATTAATGGTGACCTACTGGTCTTGGCCTATCTCCAAAAACACCTACCATCTTCCATCCTTCCTTTTGGATACCACATACACTATCTTGACCGTCTATGTACACGCCGACGGTGTTGGCAGCACATATCTGAACGGAACGCTTGTTCCCCCATCTGCCTTTGACCCATTCCCGGAAACTAACGGGGAATACTATTCTGCCCAGTGGAATTGGGAAAACATGGATACCTTTCCCGATTATATCACCATAGAAAATCCTCATGGCTTTTCAGCTTATATAGATGAGATAGGTTATTCCTATCTGCCTTCCTACAGTACTTGGGGAGACATAATGTATCCGTCGTATTGTATGAATGGTACCTCCGGCTTCAATTTTATGACCCTGCCGATCCCTCATTCCAGTCTTAGTTCTATCAACTACGACACCGTCCACCGTTGCCTCGGCGACACCCTTAACCTCCTTGTGGAGCACAACCCCGACTCGGTGCCGGTGGAGTGGATCGTGGATGGGGTCTCGCACCTTTGCGACGGCTACTCGTTGCTGCTCGCGGCCTTGGACACGCTCACCGTGCAGTGCGTCCTCCACTACGACTGTCCCGACACCACCACGACGTTCGTGGCCGTTGTGCCGCCGCCGCTTATCACCATCGCGCATGACACCACCGTGTGCGCGGGCGTGACCCTCTCGGTGGAACAGCCGGATGCGCTCTCCTACCTCTGGAGCAACGGGGCGACCACGCCCGCCATCACGGTGGATTCCGCAGGGGTATTTCAGGTCTCCGTCACCAACATCGGGTGCCGCGCCGAGAGCGACAGCTTCCAGGTGAGCCTCTACGGGCAGTCGGCGGTGGATTTCGGCGACGACAGCCTCCTGTGCGAGTTGGCCACGCTGCTGTTGGACGCCACGCAGCCGCACCCCGCGCAGTATTTCTGGCAGGACGCGAGCACCAACACCACCTACACGGTCTATCAGGACGGCGACTATTGGGTGGTGATCACGGACCACTGTCTCGGGGCGAGCGACACGATCTGCGTCGGCTACCTGAACGACTTCACGGTCAACCTCGGTCCGGACACGACGCTGTGCGAGGGCAAGACGCTGACCCTGTCGCCGGGCGTGCCGTACTGCGACTACCTTTGGCAGGACGGGAGCACGCAGCCCACGTACTTGGTGCGTGGACCGGGGACGTACAGCGTGGAGGTGAGCAACAGGTGCTTCAGCCACTGGGACGCGGTGGATGTGGAGTACGAGCACTGCGCGCAGGAGCTGTACCTGCCCAACGCCTTCACCCCGGGTCCCGACGCGTTGAACCCGGTGTTCCTGCCGGTGTTCAGCTACCCCGACGAAATCGAGGAGTACCGGATGGAGATATGGAACCGCTGGGGCACTTTGGTGTTCCGCACGGAGGAGAAGACCTTCGGCTGGGACGGCGCGAACGCCATCGACGGGGTCTATGCGGTGGTGGTG
>ONQE01000176.1 GCA_900319925.1 uncultured Bacteroidales bacterium
AGCGACCGCAACGACAATCTCATCATCGACATCGGCGACCGCGACATACACCTTGGCGACAAAGCTCCCGACGGGGCACAATTACGCCCCCATATCGTCTGGTTTGGCGAAGCGGTACCCAATATCGAACCCGCCTCCGAGATGTGCGAACAGGCCGACTATTTCATCGTGGTAGGCACTTCCATGAATGTCTACCCCGCCGCCGGACTCATTCACTATGTTCCTCGCAGTGCGCCCTGTTTTCTCGTCGACCCCAAGGCCGTCCCTATCTCCCGCCCCATCACCATTGTGCAGGAGAAAGCCGGCACCGGTGTGAAGAAAGTAGTGGACCAGCTGCTTGCACTGAATTAATCATTGAAGTATAATAATAAACCTCTAATTATCAAACAAAATGAAGAAGTTTCTATCACTTGCATTATTTTTAGGAGCCTTTGCACTGCTTAGCGCTCAAACTGAGATTGGTTTCAAGTATCAAGACCACGTCTATCAGAGTGGTGACACCCTGAATGTCACCGTGCTCGTCACCGACCACGAATGCCACGGCATCCATTTCATCAACCAAACGGACCAAGACCTCCAGCGCATTGTTTTCAGCATGGAACCCATCGAAGAGAACGGCATCAATATCTATGCCCTTTGCACCGGTATGGTGTGCAAACCCGGTCTCGAAACCGACCCCGTCACCATCTTTGCCAATGTGCCTTATGACGAATTCTATATCGACATGGACATCGATGCCAACCTTCCCGAACCCTCGTGCGTCTACACACTCCGCGTGTCCAACGGCGACGTGAACTGCGCTGTGGTGGTACGCTTCAAGGCAGTCCGCAGTGCCGCCATCGAACCCATCGTGGCCAACACTTCCCTCACCGCTTTCCCCAACCCCGCCCAAACCGATGTCAACATCCGCTACAGCGTTGAGCAGCCCTCCACTCTTGCCATCATCGACATGCAAGGCCGCAGCGTACGCCAAATGCAGGTCACAGGCAACGGCTCCATTATGGTCAACGACCTCCCCGCCGGCATCTACGCCTACGGCATTCTTGGAAGCAACAACATGAGAAAGCTTATCGTGAAATAAGCTCTCATTGTCCTCAACTGTAAGCCCCAAGGAGGACACACTCCTCGGGGCTTTCTTTTTTCCAATCACCATTTGCATGCGACTATACATCACTTGCCATTGCAATAAGCCCATCCGGCTGAAGGGAAATTACGACACAGCCGATGACCTGCGCCGCCAGCGGGGCGACTTCCTCGAGCTGCACTGCCCCCATTGCGGCAAGACAGTCCATCTGCCCTACACATGGGCTTGGCCGCGGACTTGGGGGCCTTGGGTCACCATAGCCATTCTTTCGGTTTTCATCCTGGGCAGCGTGGCTGTGATGATGCTTTTACAGCATGCTGGGGCATCGGTTGGGGCGGTGATATGGGTCCCCATTGTAGCATTGGCTTTTTACGCCCGGATTGCCAAAATAGAGTCGGATGCTGTGGAGCAGTTCGAACACTCCAAATACAATGCCCCAGCTCCACATCTCACCCCCGATATAGCTGCCACGTGGGACGACATCGACCTGCTGTGCTGGTACGACATCGAGGAACCGGAGGACATCACCAACATCTACGAACGGGTGATATACTACGCCACAATCCTTCACCACGAGGAGCCACCGCGATACATGGAATGGTTCTACTACTATGAGGTCAACTACAATCCCAACAGCGACGATGGTATCGACCTCTACAGCAGCCTTATGGCCGTAGGAGCCGCGCGCCATGCGGCCATCGTGCTGGAGGCAAGGGAGATATACTTGCAGCACAAGGACGAGGTGGAACGATGCGTGAAGAGCGTGACACATGATGGATACCAACAGCTCCTTGCTCTCAACTTGTTCGGCCCACAGGACGACGCCCTTGCCCAGACCTACCATGAGGAACCCTTGTTGCCCTTGGTGGCCGACTATATCCGACACCACATTCCGCAGCTAGAAGGTACTGAACTCGCGGACACAGAGGCATAAACAAGAATATGTACAATCACTATCTGTAACGATAACAAGATGACAGACGAATACATAGAACTCGGAATAGAACAACTGGACCAAAATAATCCAGAGAAAGCTCTGCAATACTTTCAGGCAGCCTACGCCCTGCAGCCCGACAACGATGTGGTGCTGTTTTACTTAGGGCTGACCCATCACCGCTTAAAACATCTGGAGGAGGCAGTGCACTACTACCGCCAATCGTTGGCGGTGGAACCCGAATCGGCCGAGACATGGCTAAACCTGGGCAACTGTCTGGACGAAATGAAACAGCTAGATGATGCCGAGGAGGCCTACCGCATGGCCAGCATCCTGAATCCCGAGGATGATGAGGTCTATATAGAATGGGGCATATTCTACTACAACCAGTACCGCTGGGAGGAGGCCCTTGCCTGTTTTGAACAGGCACATCGCCTCAACCCCAACAACGAAGGTGCCCTCTGGCAGCAAGGTGACACACTGATAAAGATGGAGAAGACAGAGGAAGCCCTGGAAGTAGCCGAGACCCTTACCCACCGCAATCCGAAGAACTGGAAGGCGTGGTCTAACTACGCCTGGTGCTGTCTGCAGTTGGGGCTATACGAACAGCTCATAACGGCGGCGCGAAAGATAATTCGCCTTTGCCCCGACAACCCAGACGGGTATGAGATGCTTGGCGATGCATTGTTGGAGACAGGACACCCCGAAAAGGCTTTGCCTCAATACGAAAAGGTCATAAAGCTGGACCCGGATTACCTGTCGGCACTGGGCAGCAAAGGCTACTGCCTATTGTTGTTGGAACGATACGAAGAGGCCCTGCGTTGCTATGAGGTGGTCACCCGCGAGGTTGACGACGATCATGAATTCTGGAACTGCATGGGCGTTACCCTCCACCACTTGCAGCGCGACGACGAGGCGTTGGACTGCTACCAAAAGGCTCTGGATCTGAAGCCGGACTATCTGCTTGCCCTCCGCAATATGGCCGATGTGTATCTGAAGTACAAACAATGCGACACGGCTGAGGAACTGTACTTGAAGGCTTACCGCATAGGCAACCGACCCGCAGACCTCTTCGCAGCCACTCTGTGCATGTACATGACCCATCGATATGAGGAGATGGTGCAACCCCTCCTGTCCCTGCTGCCTGTGGCCAAGGAGGAAGGTCTTTCGGTAGCCTACAGGCTGGCTGTGGCCTACAAGAACCTGCACCAGTACGAGGAGGCCATACGTTACTACAAGCTGCAGATGGAAACTTCTCAGGATGGCTCGGACAACAGCGCCTGCTGGTTCCAATTAGCCCTTTGCGAGAAGAAACTGAAGCATCTCGATGAGGCGGAGAACTCCATGAAGAAGGCTTTGGAATTAGGCCTTACCCCGATTGTCGTCGTGAACAAGATCGACCGCGACGGCTGCAACCCGCACGGCGCCCTCGACAAGGTGTTCGACCTGTTCTGCGAGCTCGACGCCAACGAAGAACAGCTCGACTTCGACAAGGTGTTCGGCTCCGGCCGCAAGGGCATCTGCAAGGCCGAGATGGAAGACCCGGACGGCGACTTCAGCATCCTCATGGACAAGATTATCGAGCGCATTCCGGCCCCGAAGGGCGACCCGGCTGCAGAACCGCTCCTGCAGATTGCATCGCTCGAATACTCGACCTTCCTTGGCCGCCTGGCCGTGGGCCGCGTCCAGCAGGGCGTGCTCAAGCCGAACCAGACCTACGCGCAGTCCTTTACCGACGGCACCGTGAAGACCATCCGCCCGCAGAAGATTCTGCGCTACGAGACCTACGCGCAGTCCTTCACCGACGGCACCGTGAAGACCATCCGCCCGCAGAAGATCCTGCGCTACGAAGGCCTCACCCCGAAGCCGGTCGACGAAGCCGGTCCGGGTGAAATCGTGCTTATCGCAGGCCTCGACACTTTCGATATCGGCGATACCATCAGCGCCACAAGCAACCCGAAGCACCTGCCGCGCATCCACATCGACCCGCCGACCATCTCCATGATCTTCACCGTGAACACCTCGCCCCTCGCCGGCAAGTACGGTGGCAAGTTCATGACGGGTAACCAGCTCCAGGAACGCCTGGAACGCGCCCACATGGCCGACCCCGCCCTCCTCGTCGAGAAGGTCGACGGCGCCTCCACGTTCAAGGTCTCCGGCCGCGGCATCCTGCACCTCACGATCCTCGTCGAGAACATGCGCCGCGAGCTCTACGAATTCACCATCGGTTCTCCGCAGGTGATTTTCCACAACGACGAGAACGGCAAGCTCCTGGAACCGGTCGAAGACTTCAAGGTCGAAGTCCCGAACGAATTCAGCGGCGCCTGCATCCAGGAAATCCAGCAGCGCAAGGGCGAAATGGTGAACATGGTGACCGACGACAACGACCGCGTGACGCTCGAGTTCATCGTGCCGAGCCGTGGCCTCATCGGAATCCGTCCGCGTCTCCTCTCGCTCTCCAAGGGCTACGCCGTCACGCAGTCCTTCTTCAAGGAATACCAGCCGTACAAGGGCGAAATCCCGACACGCATCAACGGCGTGCTTATCGCGAAGGAACCGGGCGAAGCCGCCAGCTACGCGCTCTCCAACTTGGAAGACCGTGGCTACCTCGTGATCGGCCCCGGCGCCGAAGTCTACCCGGGCATGATCGTGGGCGAACACAACCGCGACGTCGACATCATCGTGAACGTCACGAAGGGCAAGCACCTCACCAACATGCGCTCCAAGTCCGCTGACGACATGATCCAGCTGACCCCGTACCGCCGCATGACCCTGACATGCGCTCCAAGTCCGCTGACGACATGATCCAGCTGACCCCGTACCGCCGCATGACCCTGGAAGAATGCGTCACCTTCATCAACGAAGACGAATGCATCGAAGTGACGCCGGAAGTGCTCCGCCTCCGCAAGACCGAGCTCGACCCGATCAAGCGTAAGCAGATGTCCAAGCGCCCCGCCGAAGACGACGATTAATCGATGTCATTCTGGCCCCTATCGGCCTTTGGCCTCCAGGGTGACAGAAGCGCGATAGAATCCATGAATATAAAGAAGCCCCGCACTGCGGGGCTTTTCTTGTGCTAAGGGGCTACGCCCTAGTCCTTGATACAACGGACGGAGTAGCCGTAATCCTTATAGTCAATGTTGCGCAAGTATGCTACGTAACGGTTGTAACCCAAGTCCATGACGAACACGTGATCGCCACCGCCATCAGTAGAACTCCAGAAAGCCGTAAATCTGCCCACACTGCCGAAAGCTCCATCGCGATATCTGGCGCCGGCTGGGAGCGCAGAAAAGCCAAAATAATCCGTACCATTACCGTCATCAGACCACCCCAATGTAAGCATACGAAATCCGTTGACATATTTCATTGAAACATGGATAAACTGATTGACTATCCTCTCTGAAAGCATAACCGTAAATTTTTCCCAGTTAATTTTGCCGTTGTTTAGAAAACGATAAACGGTGTTTTTTTGAGAAATTTTCTGTAAAGCGATTGGTTGCAATTTGCATATACATTGAACGGTTCGAGAACATTAAATATATTAAATACCAGAATATTTCAATAACAGCAATACCGGTTGTTTTGCTTGTATTACACTTTTTTAGTAGTTTTCCTATTTCATACTTTTTGAAAAATAAAGAAATTCTGCTTTCCTTCTCTTGATTGTTTTCTGTTTCCTGTGGTAAGTGATTTGGGGTGGGAAGTTTAAGTTATTAAGGAATTATCGATAAATTACTTATGCATTATTGAAGGGAAAATAGTGTAATTCCAGTTTCCGCAAAAGTTATTTCTAATGATATTTACATCTTTTAG
>ONQE01000042.1 GCA_900319925.1 uncultured Bacteroidales bacterium
CTCTCCAAGGAGAACCTCGAACAGCTGCTGCAGACCGCCATCCACTACCTCGAAGGCCAAATGAACTGCAAAATCCGCCTGGAAAACACGGAAGCCCTCCTGCGCATCTCCGGCGGCGACGCCCGCAAGCTACTGAACGCTATCGAGTTAGTGACCTGGATGACCCCGCCTGTGGACGGCGTGATCACCCTCACCCGCGAGCAGGTCATCCACGTCATCCAACAGAACCTGGCCCTCTACGACAAGAAGGGCGAACAACACTACGACATCATCTCCGCCTTCATCAAGTCGATGCGAGGCAGCGACCCCAACGCGGCGGTCTATTGGATGGCCCGGATGCTGGTGGCCGGCGAGGACCCGCTCTTCATCGCCCGCCGCATGGTGATTCTCGCCTCCGAGGACATCGGCAACGCCAACCCCAACGCGCTGCTGCTGGCCAACAACTGCTTCCAGGCCGTCAACGTCATCGGGATGCCGGAAGCGCGCATCGTGCTGTCGCAGACGGCAATATACCTCGCCTGCTCGCCGAAGAGCAACGCCTCCTACATGGCCATCGACAACGCCTACGCCCTCATCAAGCAGACCGGCGACCTGCCCGTGCCGATGCACATCCGCAACGCCCCCACCAAGCTGATGAAGGAGCTCGGCTACCACAAAGGGTACCAGTACGCCCACGATTTCGAGCACAATTTCGTCAACCAAGAGTTCCTGCCGGAGCCCATTTCGGGCACAACGCTCTATGAACCGCAGAACAACCCGCGCGAGAATGAGCTGCGCCGGTATCTCAAAAACTGCTGGAACGAAAAGTACAGGTACTGAGTTTCCGTAATTTATGTACCTTTGCGCCGCAGTTTTGAAGCAGTGAACCCATTGTCCCATATCCGGAAAGCCCCCTGTCGGCGCGGCGCGAGCAGATTCGCGCTACTGTGGGCATTGTGCCTGCTCGGCGGCATCGTCACCGCCCAAGACTACCACTTCTCGCAGTTCTACGCCAACCCCACGGGCACCAATCCCGCGTTGACGGCGGCCTTCGACGGCATCGTGCGCGCCTCGGTCATCACACGGTCGCAGTGGATGGCCGTGAGCAAACCGTTCATGACCATCGGCGCGGAAGTCGATGGCGCGGTCTATAAGAGCCACCGGCGGCAGGAGCTCGTCGGCATCGGGCTCACCTTCAACGGCGACAAGGCCGGCGACGTGAACTACAGCTCCGTGCAGGCCGTGGTGTCGCTGTCGTACATCAAGAACCTCGGCCGCCACAGCCGCCACAAACTCGGGCTGGGACTCTACGGCGGCATCATCAACAACCACTTCGACCTCGACCTGAGCACGTGGGACAACCAGTTCGTGGACGGCATCTTCCTGCCCTATATGCCGAGCGGCGAGAACTTCGAGTCCATCCAACGGCTCTATCCCGACTTCGGGGTCGGGGCGTTCTGGGGGTACGTGCCCAACAAGAACACGCTCTTCCGGGTGGCCGTGGGCGCGTCGCACATCAACCGCCCGTTCTACGGCTTCGGCGAGAGCAACGCCCGCCTGCCCGTGAAATACACCGCCCACTTCTACTCGCAAATCGCCCTCAACCGCGAACTTTCGCTGTCGCCTATGCTCTACGCCTCGTGGCAGCGCAGCTTCAGCGAATACCTCTTCGGATGCAACGTGGAATATTTCAAGAAGAAGAACAGCTACACCACACTCTACACCCTCGGCGGCGGACTCTTCTACCGTTGGGGCGACGCGCTGGTTTTCAACGGGTTCGTGAGCTGGCAGAACCTCCGCTTCTCCATCGCCTACGATGTGAACGTGTCACCGTTCGTGGTGGCCACCCACGGGCGCGGCGGCATGGAACTCGCCATCTCCTATATTTTCAAGAAACGGACCATCACGAGGTCCGGAAAGGAGCCGTGTCCGTATGACATCATGTAGTTAGCAGTTAGCAGTTAGTAGTTAGTGGGTTAGTAGGTTAAGACACATTGAGAAGTCCCGGCAGGGACAAAAGCTCGGTAGAAAAGATAAAGAATGCAATATAAGTCGCACATAGTATGGGTTATGGTTTTTGTGCTTTCGTTATGGGTTTCGGCGAGGGCGCAGAACGATGTGCCGACGATTTTGCCTATATCGGATTCAATCATCGTGACGGTGACCCCTCTGCCGAAGGCGGTGAACACCCACTTCTCGGAGTATGCCTGCCGGCTGCTACCGGATTCCGTGTTCCTGTTCACCTCCCTGCGCAACGACGCCGACGAGGATGCCGAACATTTCTTCGAGACCAACTGGTACTGCTATCTCTACGAGTCGAGAGCCCTGCCGGAGGGACGGTTTGCGCCGGCGCGACCGCTGCCGAAGTCCGTCAACCACCCCAAGTATTTCAACAGCAACTTCTGTCTGAGCGAGGACGGGGAGCGCATGCTCCTGACCCGCTGTGTGCGCGAGGGCGAGGGCGACCTGCGCTGCAACCTGTGGCAGCTCGAGAAATCCGAAGGCAGCTGGCGGAAACCCAAGCCACTGCCCGCCACCATCAACATGAACGGCTACTCCGCAATGCAGCCCTGCCTGGTGGAGCTGCCGGAACACGAGGTGCTCTACTTCGTCTCCGACCGGCCGGGCGGCTACGGGAAAACGGACCTCTGGTACGCCGTCTGCAAGAACGGCCGATACCAACCGCCCGTCAACCTCGGCCCGATGATCAACACGGAGGGAAATGAGATCACACCGTTCTACGACAAAGCCCGGAATCGGCTCTACTTCAGCACCGACGAGCACAAGGGCATCGGCGACTACGACATCTTTTGCAGTGAAGGGGCTATGGGAGCGTGGAAACGGCCAGAGATGCTCGGAAGACCGTTCAACTCCGAGTACAACGACTTCTACTTCACGGTGAATCCGGATGGGGAGAGTGCCTTCCTCAGCTCGAACCGCCCGCACGACGACATCGCCGACGAGGACACCTGCTGCAACGACCTCTTCCACGTGCAATGGTCACTGCCGAAACCCGACACCGTGGAGCCGCCGAAGCCGCAGCCCGACATCCACGAGAAAATCGCCTCCGTGCTGCCCATCACGCTCTACTTCCAAAACGACTGCCCCGACCCGAAGTCCGTCTCCGACACCACCGAGCAGGACTACCTCTCCCTGTACAACGCCTACATCGGTGACATCCAGGAATATATCCACAAATCGGGAGAGGGACTGACCGGCGAGGAGCAACGGCGGGCGATGTACGCGGTGGCCGGGTTCATGCGCGACTCCGTGCAGACCGGCTACACACGGCTGCTGCTGCTGCAAGAGTATCTCACCGAAGCGATGGCAAACGGCGACACGGTGGAGCTGGTCGTCAGCGGCTTCGCAAGCCCGCTGCACAACAGCGACTATAACAGACATCTGTCATCACGAAGAATTATCAGCCTCCTGAACTACTTACGCAAGGCGGACAACGGAGGTCTCACCCCGTATATCCTCGGGAAAAAGCCCGGTCTGCGCATCCTCACCTATCCGGAAGGGGCTGTGAATCACTCCTTTGAGACCGACGAAGTGCGGGAAACAGTATTCGGCTTGCGCGCCGCGAAGGACCGGAAGATCGTCATCAGCGGCCGGTGAACGACGCCGTCAGCCGTCAGGTCAACTTCTTGTACACCCATATCGCCAATCCCGCGAAAAGGGTCGCGATGAGCCACCCGCACAGGATGTCGAACGGGTAATGGACGCCCACATAGATACGGCTGTAGCAAGTCAGCAGGGTTGTCCCGAAAACAGCCACCGCTAAAAGCCACCGCCGCTTCACCTTCCCAGACAGGAAGAAAAAGAAGAGGAGGGAGGAGGTCAGGTAATTGATGGCATGGTTTGAAGGACAGCTGTATTTGCCGCCATAGTAATATGTTCCATCCTTTTTCTGCAGCAGATGCACTTGATAGTCACCATGATACTCCATATCATGCGACGGGCGAAAACGATGGATGGTAGGTTTAAGCACCCTTGCCCCCACGGTGTCCGCCAACAGCGTGACGGCCGCCACAAAGAGCAGAATCTTCCACGATTGCTTGCGATAGAACCAGATCGTCAGGCCAGACAGGAGCAGGAAGAAAACCACCCCGAACTGTGCACTGGTGATCATCCAAATCACCTTATCCCAAAAAGGCGAGTTATGGCCGTTAATAAATTGGAAAAGGTTCTTGTCCCAGTCGAACCAATGGCTGTAGAAGAGGTTGTTTGACATTAGGGTTTAAGGTTTAAGGTTTAGGGTTTAGGGTTTAAGGGGGGATGGTTAGGGGTTAGGGGTTATGGGTTATGGTTTAAGGGTTAAAGTTTAAGGTTTAATGGTTATGGGTTAGGGGTTAGGGAGTTATTCGGTTAGGGGGGATTTTATGGGTTTGCTGTTGACGGAGCGGCAGACGTAATTGTCCACGCAGACGACGAAGGGGAAGTCGGGGAGGGGGCTGACGGATTGGGTGAGGGTCACGTCGCCGCCGGCGGGAATGGCGATATCAGGCAGTTCGGGGCACATGATGGCATCATGGAAGCCGTCGCGGATGAAGCCGAGGAAGAGCACGGTGGGGAAGTCGGGATGGTGGAAGCGGTAGTCCAGCGTATAGGGGTTGTGGATGTTCATCTCGAGACGCATCGTGTCGCCGTCGATGCGGCATTTCGTGACCGTGACGGCGAGTCGGTTCGCCCCTTGGAAGGCTTCCACCTCGCGCATGGCAAAGGCCGTATTGGGCGTGCGGATGATCTCGGAGCCCGGAATCGGCCGTTTGGTTTCGGACTCCCCGACGAGGCAGACGCGCTTGCCTTGCAGTTCCAAATCGCTTTGCCACAGGTCGAACTGCGTGCGCCGCGAGTAGAAGGAGCTGATGACGGTGGCCTCTTTACCGGTGTAAAACCAGTAGAGCGAGGGATCTTGGAAAGAGGTGGTGAACACCACGGGAGTGTCGCCGCAATAGCGTTGGATGTCCGCCATCCGAGGTTGATTCCCGATGAGGTGCAGCTTCTCGGAACCCAAGACGGGCAGCACGATACGCCCGAGCACGAGCAACACGGCGAACGGCACGACCCCGCGCACAAGCAGGTTCCGCCTCTCCGGGGTGCGCAACGCACGATACAGCAGGATAATCATCGGGATGGAGACAGCCACCGTCCAATGGGGTTCGGCGTGCCCCCGGACGGTCATCACCCAGAAGAAGAGGATGAAACCGGCAATGGTGAAGATGCCTGCCCGCTCGAAGAGATCGTCCGTGTTGCGTCTTTTCCAGCAAATCCAAAGGGCGAGGGCAAGACATACCGGGTTGAACACCAGCAGCTGGTTGGGAATATACTCCAACGGATAGCGCAGCATAAACTGCCGGCTCCGGTCCGCCAGATGGTACTGAAAACTGGGGAAGTCGTTCCGGAACTGCCACACAATGTGAGGAACGAACAGCACAGCGGCGACGAGCAGGGCCACCCACGCCTTCGGGTCTTTCAGGAGCTTGGGATTCGACAGCACGACGAAACCCAAGACCAACACCGCCATATACTTGCTGTAGAGCATCGCCGCCAACGTAACGCCCAACGCGAGCGCAAGCGGCCAGGCGGGCTTGTCGAGGTAGCGACGGTACAGGAAGAAGAAGAGGGCGGTGAAAAAGAGCAGCGGTGCGTCGGGGGTGGTGACGAAACCATAGACCGAGAACATCACGAAGGAGGCGGCGACGGCAAAGAAGGTCAGCACATCACGGCGGGTGGGCGACTCAGAGACTATCGACCGCCAAATCAGGCAGAGAGTGCCGCCGTGGAGCAACACCGTAAGGAAACGGACAGACAGGTTCCCCTTGAAAAGCGCGCTGCTGACGGCGGTGAGCAGAGCCACCATCGGCGGGTGGTCGTAGTAACCCCAGTCGAGGTGACGGCCGTAGAGCGCATAGTAGGCTTCATCGGCATGCAACGGGGTGAATATGGCCACCATCAAATCGGCTATAACCCACAGAATCAGAAGGATGCAGAACAGTCTTTGCGGTTTCATAACGGCTGCAAACGTACAAAAAATAAAAATGTAGAGACACCTAAGCATCTCTACATTTTGGAGGTCTCTTCCAGATTCGAACTGGAGTCAACGGTTTTGCAGACCGGTACCTAACCACTCGGCCAAGAGACCTTTCGTTTGACGCGGCAAAGATACACTTTTTTTTGATATGCCGACGGGTCTGGAAAAAATTGTTGAGAACGGGGGATGGAGAGACTCCCCCACCCTCTTCCTACCGGAACTTACGATGGTTCAGGAAACGGTTCTCCCGCTCAATCTCCTGCATCCGCATCCGGGTCTCCTCGGTGAAGAACGACTCCGTCAGTTTCTCTTCCAAATAGCTGATTGCCATATCGTTGGGATGACACAAATCCTTGGCATAGAAGCGGTAGTCGCGCAGGTCATCCATCAGGTATTCGTATGCCGGGAAGTAGTAGGTGAACTCGTTGTCCACCAGCTTTTCGACCGCGAGAAGCAGTACCGATTTGCTCAGGGCGTTCTCGTGCGCGCCGTCGCCCAAGTGGCGAACAGGGCTCACCGTGAAGATCACTTTCATCTCAGGACAGGCCTCTTTCAGCAGCTGCAGCGTGGTATTCCATTGCGACACAATCTTCTTCACGTCCAAGCGGAGCCGCTCGAACTGGTGGTTCGGAATCTTGTGGCAGTTGGAGACGATGAGGTCGCGGGGAATGAACTTGTAGCAGAAAGCCGTACCGAAGGTGACGAAGAGGTAACGCGTACGGCGAAGGAAGTCCGCGCAGTGTTCCAAGTTCTCGTCAATATTGGCCTCGAACTCCTCGAAGTTCTCCTTGGAGAAGCGGCCGTGGTGCGCGAAACTCACCCACAGGTCGCGGTACTTGTAGAAGTAGCGGTTTTTGTCGAAGAGGTCGGGCTGCAACATGAAACGCACGGCCCGGTCGATGGATATGGGGTTGAAGAGCACCCCGAACGGGTTGGAACAGGTCTCGAAACGGTGGGTGTCGTAATAGTGGCCCATGTTGTCGGAGAAACAGGAGCCCACAAGCATCACCGTGTCGGTCTCGTTGATTTGGAACGGATACTGCGGAGCGGGGATAGCGGTTCTGAACTGCATATTCTGTTATTTGGGTATCAGTAATTTAGCGAATTTAAGGACTAACGTTTTGACGCCGAGGTTGCCGAAATCGATGACTGCTCTGGCGTCGGGACCGGTGCCATCAACAGACTGCACCATACCGAAGGCGAACTTGCTGTGATAGACGCGCACGCCGGGCTGGATGGCCTCCAAGGGGGCGAGCTCCCCGATTTGGTCGAGCCGCATCTCCGTCTTGGTCTTCACCACGGGCTTGGGAGCGGAGACTCCTGTCACGGGCTTCTTCACGTCGCGTCTGTAGCCTCCCGACGAGGAATAGGTCCCCGAGCTGAAGCGGAATCTGTCCGAAGAGGATTCCGAGGAGGAACGTCCGAACATCCCGCTGCCCTCGGAGGCTTTCATCGTGACTTTCAGGAAACGGGCGGGTATCTCGTCGAGGAAACGGCTCTCCTCGCAAGGACGCCGCTGGCCGTACTGGAAGCGCGACATCGCCATCGTGAGGAAGACCTGCTTGCGGGCACGGGTGAGCGCCACGTAGAAGAGACGGCGCTCCTCCTCCATCTCGTGGCGAGAGTCGAGGCTCAGCGACGACGGGAAGAGGTTCTCCTCCATACCCGACACAAAGACGTAGTCGAACTCCAAGCCCTTGGCCGAGTGGATGGTCATCAGGCGCACCACATTGTCGTCGGCGTCGCCGTCTTTCTTGTTGAGATCCTTCTCGTCGAGCAGGGAAACGGACTCCATATACTGGTCGAGTGACGGGAAATAGGTCTCCAGCATTTCGCCGGTCTCCTCGTTGAGGATGTTGTCGGGTTCGCGCTCGGTGAAGCTCTTCATCGCGTTGAGGAGCTCGTTGACGTGATCCACGCGCTCCTTTTCCTCGATATTCTCACTCAAAGCCTGCGCCACACCCGACTTGGTGACAATCTGCGTGCCGAGTTCGTAGGCATCCTTTTTGGTGATTTGGGCGGAGAAGCCATCGATGAGGACGGCGAAGTCGCGCATCTTGGCCATGACACCGCCGTTGAGCCCGGTGTTGTAGTTTTCGGGATGCGCCACCACCTCCCAGAGCGGCACACGCGCTTGCTGGGCGGCCGTAGCCGCACGCGCCACCGTGGTGTCGCCAATCCCGCGCATCGGGTAGTTGATCACCCGACGCAGCGACTCCTCGTCATAGTGGTTGATGACGAGCCGGAAATAGGCCAGCACCGTTTTGATTTCCTTGCGGTTATAGAAGGAAATGCTGCCGAAGATCTTGTATGGGATATGCCGCTTCACCATCGCCTCTTCGATGGCGCGCGACTGCGTGTTGGTGCGGTAGAGGATGGCAAACTGCCGGTTCTCAACATGGTCGCGCATCTGCAACTCGAAAATCTTGTTGGCAATCTCCTGCGCCTCCTCAAGGTCGGATGTCGCCCTGACAATCTCAATCTTCGCCCCCTCGTCATTGTCCGTCCACACATCCTTGGGCATCCGATCCTTGTTATGTTTGATGACCGCGTTGGCGGCGTTCACGATGTTCTGCGTGGAACGGTAGTTCTGCTCCAGCTTGAAGATGCGCGTGCCCGGATAGTCACGCTTGAAGTTGAGGATGTTCTGGATGTCGGCGCCACGGAATCCGTAGATGCTCTGGGCATCGTCACCCACCACACAGATATTGTGGTTCAGGGCCGCCAACCGCTTGATGATGAGATACTGGGCGTAGTTGGTGTCCTGATACTCGTCGATGAGAATGTACTGGAACCGGTTCTGGTATTTGAAGAGGGCTTCCGGCGAGTCGCGCAAGAGCACGTTCATGAAGTAGAGCAGATCGTCGAAGTCCATGGCGTTAGACTTGTGCAGCCTGTCGTTGTACTTGGCGAAAATCTGGGAAATCATCGGCTTGTTGGACATACGGTCGGCGGCGATGATTTCGGGGTTGTCGGCATACTCCTGCGCCGACAGCAGACTCGCCTTGGCCATGGAGATGCGGTTGAGCACAAAACCGGGGGTGTATTGCTTGGGATCGAGGCCCATCTCCTTGATGATGCTCTTGATCAGGGATTTCGAGTCGTCGGTATCGTAGATGGTGATGTTCGTGGAAAAGCCGATTTTCTCCGCCTCAATCCGGAGGATGCGGTAGAAGACGGAGTGGAACGTCCCCATCGTGACCGCCTTGGCCAGGTCGCCGCCCACGAGATTTATGATACGTTCTCGCATCTCCGCTGCGGCTTTATTGGTGAAAGTCAGCGCCAAAATCCGGTACGGGCTGATGTTATTAACAGCCAACATGTAGGCAATGCGGTAGGTCAGGACACGTGTCTTGCCGGAGCCCGCACCCGCCAATACCATCACAGGGCCTTCGGTTTGGGTCACTGCAACCTGCTGCTGTTCGTTCAATTCAGCTAAAATACGCTCTTCGTGTGACATTTTGTTTCTAAAGTTGAATAGATAATAATTAAGAATTAACTGTTAAAATGTTCTAATAAAAAACTTATCAACACTCGCAATCGGGGTGATAAATTTAGTATCTTTGTTTCGTCAACCGCAACAAGGAAAGGGCTGCCGGTAAGTCCCACCTTTTTTACACATTATCATCAAAGTCCCACCTATAAGTATTGGCAATTACTCAATAATAAAATCCGGCAGCCCTTGTTTATCCTTATCTGTTTTGGCTCTCGATTTCCTGAATGACGCTTTCGACTTGGCGGTAGAGATCCTCGAAGTCGCCGTCGTTCGTGAAGAGGTAGTCGGCCATCTGCATGCACCGGCCGATGTTCTGGTGGTTCGGGTCGGTGGAGGACATCTCGCGGGCCTCATTCTCGAGGAACGTCTCGTAGGAGATGTGGTCGGTTTCGGAGCCGCGCCCGACGACCCGTTCGTAGCGGATCTTGGGGTCGGCATCGACGGCGAAGAGGAGGAAGTGCTCCTGCTTGCGCAGGGATTCGACCTCGCCGGGGGTGCGCACGCTCTCGATGATGGCGTCGGCACCGTTCTCCACGGCCTGGAGGTAGAGCTGGTCGGTGATGTAGGAGGGCGAATGCGTGGCGCGCAGGTCGTTGGCCACCACCACGAAGGTGTCGCGGTTGAGCTCCATCCCGCGCCGCTTCGCCTCCTCGATGAGGTAGCCGCGGACGGAATAGTGCCGGTAGCCGTAATGCTCGCGCAGATAGTCCACGACAGTGCCCTTGCCGGCACCCAACGTCCCGGTGATTCCGATGATGTTCATAGCCTACAACGCGTTGAAAGCGGCGGAGATCTTCGCAGCGGTCTCAGCGAACTCCTCCTTGGAGAGTTGCACGCGGGGGGCTTTGAAGTCCAGATCCCCGACACCGTTGATGGGAACGAGGTGGATGTGATTGTGAGGCACGTCGATGCCGATCACCGCCACGCCGATACGCTGGCACGGCAGCACCTGCTTCATCGCCTTGGCCACCTTCTTGGCGAACACCATCATGCCGCCCAACATCTCGTCGTCCAGGTCGAAGATGTAATCGTTCTGGAGCTTGGTGATGACGAGCGTGTGGCCCTTCGCCAACGGGGAGATGTCGAGGAAGGCGAAATAGCGGTCGTCCTCGGCGATTTTATAGCAAGGGATATCCCCTTTTACGATCTTGGTGAAAATGGTCTCTTCCATAGTGGTGAAATTAACGTGAAATATCGAGGATTTGGAAATCCATCATACCGACGGGAGCCTGCACGGTGACCGTGTCGCCCTTGGAGTTGCCGATGAGGGCTTTCGCGATGGGGCTGGAAACGGAGATCTTGCCACCCTTGAGGTCGGCCTCCGACTCGGGGACAATCGTGTAGGTCATCTCCATACCGTTTTTCAGATTCTTGATCTTGACGATGGAGTAAATGAGCACCTTGGACACGTCAATCTTGGACTCGTCCAGGACGCGGGCTTTTGCGATGAGGTTCTTGAGGTTGGCGATTTTGAGCTCGAGCATCCCTTGGGCCTCTTTAGCGGCATCATATTCGGCGTTCTCCGAAAGGTCGCCCTTGTCGCGCGCCTCGGCGATAGCCTGTGAGATTTTGGGGCGTTCCACCGCCTCTAATTGGTTCAATTCACGCTTCAGGGCATCCAATCCCTCTTGCGTATAATACTTAACATCTTCCATAATTAGGTTCTAAATTTACACAAATAGAAGAGACCATGACAGTCTCTTCTATTGTAACATATAATATGTGATAAATAGCTTACAGGCTAATCTTTATGCCAATGTAGTGGTTGCCTCTCCAGTGGTTGGTGAAGCGGTAGGCATAATCAAGATACATACGGGGACCGATGGCGTGGTTCTTGCGTTCCTTGGTGAAGGGAATGAGGATAGAAGCACCGACGGCCGGGCCGGAGAAGAAGGAGTCGCTGTTGAGGAAAATCGCTTGGGCAACAGACAACTCGGGATGGTTTTTGGCCTTGCTGAGTTCAAGACCATAACCAGCACGAATCATGAAGATGTTGCGGAAGCCGTATTCCAAACCCAGGGAGATAACGTCATTGGTGTAGGAGTTGGCGGTGAAGGTACCGGCGAAGGTGAGACGGTTCTCAGCGTCATCGCGGGTAAGGCCTTCAGCGGCGAGGTCATCCTTGCTGAATTCGGCATACTCACCGCCGAAGAACAACAAGTCGTAAGAAATACCAATGGCAAGCAAGGAGGGCATCTCGAATTCAGCAGAACGCATCTCGAGGGTCTGCTCGTGGATCTGGCCCGTGATGTGGCCGCGGACGGAGAGACCGTCACCGGAATAGTGCATCGGCAGACCAATGTTCTTCAAGGTGACACCGATTTTGAAGTTCTCGAACTTACCCGTCACATACTGCACACCGGCGTCAATCGCGAAGCCCGTGGCTTTAGAGTCGGAAATACGCTCGTTGATAACCTTGATGCTGATACCACCCTTGATGAAGTTGTTGAAAGACTTCGCATAATGAAGGCCGATATAAGTCAGCGTGGGGCTGAAGGTACCCATACCACCTTCGGGTTGCTCCGTCGTGGTGATAGGAATCTGACCGAAACCTTGGCTGAAGAAGGAGAGGGAGATGACACCGAAGTCTCTCTTCTTGCCGAGGTGCTGAGCGATGGCCATGGAGTTGATGCCGATACCGCAACCGGAGCCGACAAGGTATTGGGTGCGGTTGAATGCCAGTTCCGTCTTGCGCACGGAGGTCAAACCGGCCACATTGGTAAAGACGGACTCGAGGCCGCGGACCTCTGCGACTCCCGCACCAGCCATGCCGCTGGTACGGGCCCACGGATCAATCAACAGGTGGGAGGCTCCCGCCTGACCCGAACGGTCTCTGTTACCTGCAAACGCCGGACTGGCGATGGCAGATAAAAGTGCCACTAATGTGCAAATTATTAATGATTTATATAGATTTTTCATATTCTCTGTTTTTTTGGATTAATAATTTTAGAAACCATTCAAGTCGGTAGGACGCATATTACAGAAGAATTTCAGCGTGCGCTCGCCGATGCCGGGAGCATTGACGTAGATGAGATACACGCCGCTGGCGATAGGAATATTCGCGTGGTTCTTGAGATCCCACTCCACGTATGAGTTGGCATCGCTACCGTGCGTGAGCGTCTTGATCAGCGTGCCGTTGACCGTGTAGATGGCAATCGAACAGTTGGCGGGCAGGTTCACAATGCGCACATAGGTCTCAAGTGCACCGTGCTCGTAGTTGGAGTATCCATAATACGGGTTCGGGACAATGTTGATTTCCTGCAACAAAGTTTGAACATCTTCAACACGCTCCACTTTCTCGGGCGCAATGTTCTTGGTGGTGAACTCGTACATCGGGTAACCGTTGTTCAGGCTGGCGAACGATGCCTGGGAAGGATCGTCAAACCAACGGGAGGAATATCTCATGTACGGACGGGAAACACGCAACTTGATAGTAGCGTCGGAGGAGAGCCACTGATCTTCATACATCTGGGTCGGCATCGGGATGCTCGTCCACATCACGTTATTGAAGATAGACATCTTCTTCGCTCTGCGCGGGGCGGAGGAGTAGGAAGACTCGGTCAGCGTTTTGAACTTCTCGCTCACCCAATGGCATTCATCATACGGGCCGCACTCATAGTACGGGAGATTGTCGGCGATTCTGCCGCCAAGAGATGAACCCGTGTTGACCACCGTCTGTTCGGAATCGTTATAGTTACGGATGCGGTTGGCGAAACGGTAATAGGTGTTGGCCGTATTACCGGAGCTTCCCAGCACATAGACATAGTGACGACCACCGTTCAGAGGTTCGCCGTAAGTGATACTATAGTAATCGCGATAGTTATTGAAAGCTGCGGCACTCATAGGAATGGGTTCACCCGCATCATCGAGAATCAGCGTATCAGCGTTTAAATCTTTCAAATACGCATAGACACTCGTGGGATTGAAGAGCATGTCGTTACCATTGTTGAGCTCGTCAGCGGAGTTCTCGGCAAACATAATGTTCAAACGCTCACCTGTCTCCACGTTGATAGCATAGCCGGGGAACCAACCGAAACCAGTGGAACCGGATTCCGGATTACCATCCTTATCCACAGACGGACATTTCTTCGGTTCCATACGCACATTTTGGTAAGTCTGGCCGTTGAAATGTTGCGTGACAATGTAGTTGTCGTCCAAACCGGCTGAACCGGACTCCAACACGATGGCGCGGGTCCACAAGCTCTTGTCGGAGGTGAGGACAATATCCACTGAATAAAGGTTGGTCAGCGTCTGGTTGTAACCACCGAGGGACGGGACACTGTTAAGTCCGGTGAAGTCAAACTCTTGAGGTGTGGGAGAAAACTCACTGTAAGTGATATCCTGGACGAGGAACTTCGCCTTCGGGCCACCGTCATACGGGGAGGCCATCATGTAGGGAGCCCAAGTACCGGAAATCATATCCTCAAACTGAGCATTGGGGTCCATGAAACCACGCACCTTCTCAGGAGGAGTAACACCATCGTCGAACGTATAGAGGTTGAAGAAGTCCTCAGCACGCCACTTCATATAGTCACACGCAGCCTGGTCGGGTTGGACATCGTTGCACTCCCACTTGTTGGAAGCCGTCTGCTGGCCAGCGTGGATCCAGTTGGACGGGTAGTCACCTTCAGCATCGACAACACCGCTGAGCCACGGGATGTCACCACCGAATTCGATGCTTGAACCCAAGACATCGGGCTGTGCAAAATGGGTGAGATTGGCGTAGGTATAACCACCGTTCTCTTCCACCCACTCCTTAAGGCTGTGCTGATGAATCTGGAAGTTGTAGTTCTTGATGGAAATGGCAATACCCAGATCGAGGAAGAGCTGCTCATTGGTCATGCTGATAGGCATGGCGGCTGTGGTCACGCGCGCGGGAACCGTGTCGCCTTCCACAATGCTAAAGAGACCGTTGTCAATAAGTTCTCTATCGCTCACTTCGTCAGAAATGATCAGCTGCCACATCGTGCTGTCGTTCACATCTTCGCTAACATTGTTCGGGAGGAACTTGACGGTGTAGTCGTAAGGTTTCACCATCAACGGGTCAACGACCTCGATGTTCAGAGGACCATAGTTGTTCTTGTATTGGATGTTGTTATAGACATTGTTTGCAAGAACCAACTCACGGGATTCATCCGTCATGTCAAGGAACAAACCACCGTTACCCTGACCCTCAATACGGGTAATCATAGGAACGTCGCCATACTTCGAGTTGAGAAGGTGCTCAACCGGTTTATGCGGGATACCGACATACTTGTTGATGTTCCGGCGACCGGCAAGATACGGTCTGGTCTGACCGTCGAGGTTGTCACCGTCAAGGCTGAAATGCTTGTACTCGTTGTAACCGTAGGCCAAGACCATGAAGTAGTACTCCTTATGGTTGACAAGAATCTTGTCAGTACCAGTAGCGAACTTGTCCTCCGTGATTCTGAAGGAGTGGGAGATACCCTCGTTGCCGCCGTTGACCATTTCCGTGGCAACGGAAGTACCGAGAGCGTCATTATAGATCCAGTTGATTAATTGGCCGGCATTGTTCTCAATATCGCATTGGGCAATAAGGAGGGCCTTGCTGGCGTCTTGCAAATCCGTGACACTCACATCGGCGTTAGCCAATTGGTAAATCTGGTAGCCTTCGAACTTATAGGAACGTTGCTCCGTGGTCAGGGTATCCAGGGTTTCAACAGGAACGGTGGAGACCGTCACGATCGTGTCGGGTTGACCATCGGCAGTGTAGGCAAAGACCGTGTCATATTGGTTGATATAAGAGGTCGTGGCTAAAGTTTTGGGAATCTGGGGATCCAGCTCCTCGTAGGTCTCGTGATAGTTGTTTCTCATCGGGTTGTTGTTGGAGATGAAGAGAATCAACTCGTTCTCCAACTCTCTGATGGTGACATCGGGAGCGTCAGGACCGTCAAGGGTCTTGAAGCAGTTTTCGAACAGTGACTGGCACTTGTCATCGGCACGTTTCAACAGTTCGACGGAAGCCTGGGCACCACCTTGGGCGGCACGTGCCCACGGAATACCGACGGTAATGTAGTTGACAGAACCCGGTTTCAAGGTGAAGGGGCCAGCGGACTGCATGAAACGACGGTCGTGCGGAGCGTTGCCGACATTGGCCTCGGTCCAACCGTCAGGACCATACTGCGTGGCGAGAGGATCAACACCGTTCGTACCCCAGTTACAGACGTCGGTCAAAGCGGGGAACATGAAGTCGCACTCAGGACCGTTAGCACCGTTGGACACGTGGGCGTTGGCACCGTAACGCATCTTGGAGTTGTCGTTCCAGTAACCGCGCAACATGTTGTAGTAGTCAACGGCAATTCTCGGGTCACCGGTCACGCTGTTGTCGTTGTTGTGATAGACGAAACGACGCATACCGAAACGTTCGTTATCCACAATGCTATCGCCGAAGTTCACACCATTGATGGCCATCTGGTCAAGCACGTAGGCGCTCTTGAGGAATTTGTCACAATAACCGATAACGGAAGCGCTGTCAGGGTAGAATTTCGGGTTGTCGCGACCATCGGCATCCATATACGGGCCTTGGAAGAAGTCGACACCCACGGCAGGCGGTTGGTCGCCGTAAGCCCACTTCTGACCGGAACCATCGACGTTGGAACCGTTATAGCAGTAACCGAGACCACGGCCCACATCGCAACCCACATAGTCATCGTAAGCATAACCCAAATCGGGGTCAACCCACTGGGAGAAATAGGTCTCCGAAACAGAATAGGTGGAACGGTTGATAATCTCGTAGGAGTAGAACGTCATGTTGTTGAGTTCGTCATTGGTAGAGAAGCCGAAGCACTGGCCACGGATTTCAAGACCGATGGGGTTACCTTGGGTCTCGGTGTGAGGGCCGGCGTTA
>ONQE01000049.1 GCA_900319925.1 uncultured Bacteroidales bacterium
GGCGGCTGAGAGTCTGCATCGCTACGTGCAGCACGGCCACCTCACCATCGGGCGCAACCGTCGCGACTTCATCGAGCTCGACAAGGACGACATCGTGGTGGAGAGCTACGACAATTCATCCCGCCAGGTGGAAGGAGTGTCCGAGCAGGCCGACAAGTTCAAGGAATACACGCTCACGCTCACCGAGGAGCAGGTGCGCACCGAGACCGCCCGCTGTCTGAGTTGCGGTGCCTCCGTGGTGGACGAGAACCGCTGCATCGGCTGCGGCATCTGCACCACCAAGTGCGCTTTCGACGCCATCCACCTCTTCCGCGACAACCCCGACGCCAGCATCATGCGCACCTCCGAGGACAAGTTCAGCGGAATTTTGCCGTACATGCTCAAACGAGCCGCGAAGATCGTTTTCACGAAGAAATAACGACTTACCTTAACTGCTAACTACACACTACTAACTGCTAACCAAATATGCATGAGCTAGGTATAGTGTTCTACATCATCCGTGACGTCAAAAAGGTGGCGGAGGAAAACCACGTGGAGCGGGTCTCCGAAGTGGTCATGGATATCGGGGAGGTCTCCACGGTGGTGCCGCACCTGCTCACCGACTGCTGGCGCTGGGCCGCCGACAAGGAAGAACTCTTGAAGGGCTGCGAGCTGAAGGTCAACACCATCCCCGCCGTCACCTGGTGCGACAACTGCAAACGGGAATACAAGACGGTGAAACACGGTAGGACGTGCCCATTCTGCAATAGCGAGAACACGTGGCTGCTGCGGGGAAACGAAGTCGAAATAAAAGAGTTAGTAGTTAGCAGTTAGTAGTTAGTAGTTGTGGGGTTGGTCGGAAAAAAATGTAATTTTGCAATCTAAAAGTTGAAACAATGTATAAACGTATCCTCATATCAGCCATCGCAGCCCTCTGCTGCCTTGCAACCCTATCTTGCGCGGCACAGGTTTCCATTAAGTTCAAATCATTGGAAATCAGCAATGTTACGGACAAAATTTGGGAACCCGAGAAAATGCGGTTGGGTGAAGTCCTTATCCCTTCCTACGATCGTGGACATGTATATCTTCGTATTCAGGCGGAGATTGTGAACGAAGGTGATACGGCGGTGCCCATTTCCAGCTTTGATCGCGATAAAATGACTCTGGTGTACCGAAATCCCAATCCATCAAACAACTTGCCAGAAAATAGCATGGTTTACAGCAGGTTAGGAAGAATGGTGAGAGGTTGTTACGTCATTGAACCCGTCATTCAGCCTCAGGCATGCAGATACGACGACTACAGTGATTGGATAAATGTCAATCGATTTCGAGAGATGCGTCCCTTGTACTATGTCTCTGCCGCTGTACCCACCATGCGCCTCTGTATGGAAATCGCCGGTCAAGGACTGGTCTATTCTGACGCACCCGCGGAAATCATCGTCAACGGCCGGAAAATCGACCCCGATTGGCGGAACTTCGACTACTCCGACAACGCCTACCTGCTCGTGAACAACGAATTGATGCGGGAGTACATGCTTGAAAACCCCTACCTCTTCGGCAGCACCTTCTCCGAAGACCTGCTAATGAATGAATTTCTCAGCCACATGGCCTTCACCTACCACTGCTTCCCCATCACCAACCCAAACAACTAACAGCGAAGCTAACTAACATGAAATAACCAACACGAAGCAACCAACAGCCGAAGGCTAATTAACAAGAAGTAACAAACAAAAACCAACGAATATGTCCTGTTTTATAGTACCCATGGCGCAGGCGATAGTGACCAGCGCATACAGAAAAGTCAATGAAAAAAGCATCGAGACCGCCGATTCCGCGTTGAAACGGCAGATTCCGGCATTAGAGAAGATGCTCTGGGGCGGCACGGTGATGCTTATCGTCGATCACGTCATCAACGGCGAGCTCACCTGGCAGTACCCCTTCTTCACCGCTCTCGAAACCGGTGGATTCCCGGTCATGCTCCGCGAGATGCTCATCGTCGGCGTACCCATGTCACTGGTCCTTACTGCCGTCTGGGCCGTGTGGACTCTTGTTAAGTCACGTCGAGTAGCCACTATTGAGAAACCGCTTTCTTGAGCAGTTCCGAAGGAACAAGAGCTCGGTAGTCCCGTACATGCGACGAAGTCGCGCAGTGCGGGGACATGTTCATTGATAATCACCAATATTATAATCAAATAATAGTATTATGTTTTTCCAAGTTTATGGGGCTAACGCCCTGGCTCAATGGGGAATGCTGCTCGTCGTCCTCGTGGGTCTCATCCTGTTCAACGAGTTCGCCCGTCGCACCAAGTTCGGCGGCATCTTCACCTTCCTGATCATCCCCGTCGCCCTGACGGCCTACTTCCTCGCGATTGCCGTGGGCGTGCGCAACGGAGCGCAATGGGCGTTGGAGAACCAAACCCACGTCTATATGCAGGGCTGGTTCCACTACGCCAAGCTCTATGCCGCTACCGCCGGATGTATCGGCTTTATGATGATCAAATACAAATGGGGCATCGGTGCCAAGCATTGGTTCAAACCGTTCCCGTTTATCATCGTGGCCATTAACATCCTGATTGCCTGCGTCTCCGACTTTGAGAGCGCCGCAATGGGCTGGAACAAATGGTGGCTTACCTCCGAAGGCGTTTGGCAATACGGCGGCTGGCACAATGTGATGAACGGTGTGGCCGGTATCATCAACATCTTCTGTATGACCGCTTGGTGGAACGTCTATCCCTCCAAGGACAAAAAAGACATGATCTGGGCCGACATGACGTGGGTCTATATCGTGATTTATGACATCTGGAACTTCGCATACACCTACAACTGCCTGCCGACGCACAGCTGGTACTGCGGTATTGCTTTGCTGCTCGCCCCGACGGTGGCCGCTCTGTTGTGGAACCGCGGCGGCTGGATCCAGAACCGTGCCAACACCTTGGCTATCTGGTGTATGTTCGCTCAGGTTTTCCCGCTCTTCCAAGAGACCTTCAAAGATGGTCAACAGTGGTTCAGCTGGGCTACGCTTCCCGTCCTCTATCCGGAAGGTGTCG
Source organism: uncultured Bacteroidales bacterium (assembly GCA_900319925.1). Lineage (GTDB taxonomy): Bacteria > Bacteroidota > Bacteroidia > Bacteroidales > WCHB1-69 > F23-D06. Next base: position 3,027 of record ONQE01000049.1, read on the forward strand.
CCACCATCGAGCAACTGTACGCTGCCGGCGGACAGGCTGCCGTTGACGGTGTTGTGGGCACCACGGTCGATCCTTCTGTTGTGGCTGCCAACCCGACGATGATGACCGTCATCAGCGCCCTGGCTCTCGTGACCAACATCATCGCGTTGTGCTACATCATCGGACAGTCCAAGAAGCGCCATATCAACCCGTACAAGGAAGACGTTTTCGTCAACCAGAAGTACTACAAAGACGCTATGGCTCGCGCCGATGTGGACTAATCCAAACACGAATACTGTGAAAAAAGGTCGTAGGAATAATCCTGCGACCTTTTTTGTGTTCGATAAAATACTGGAAAAATATTTTATAGCGCGGCAAAAGGCGCCACTGCCCGGTCGAAAATGCCGTTGATGTAAGCCAGAACCATGCCGTAGTTGCTGACGGGGATGCCCGCTTCGATGGCTGGACGCAGCCGCTCCTTCAACTGCTTGCGGGTGACCATGCAGCCCCCGCATTGGATGACCATCGCATACTGTTGGATGTCAGGGATTTGGTTGAGACCTGACACGAAGTCGAACTGCAGCTCTTTGCCCGTGAACTTGCGGATAAGGCGCGGGATCTTCACCCGCCCGATGTCCTCGCAGGAGGTGAGGTGCGTGCAGGATTCCAACATTAGGATGCGGTCGCCGTCGCGAAGGTCGCGCAACTTCGGGGTACCTTCGAGATAAGCACCGAACTCGCCCTTCTGGTGCGCCAACACCACGCTGAATCCCGTCAGCGGGATGCTCTCCGGCACGGATTTCTCCACTTTGTGGAACGCCTGGCTGTCGGTGACAACCAATTTCGGGGCACGGTGGTTTTGTAGGTAGGTGGCTACTTTGTCCTCCTTCAGCACGATGGCAACCGCCTCATTGTCAAGGATGTCGCGGATAGTCTGCACTTGCGGGAGGATGAGCCGGCCTTCGGGAGCTTCCGTGTCGATGGGAGTCACCAACAGCACTTCGTCACCCTCACCGATGAGGTCTCCGAGCAATGAGCGTGTGCGGTACGCCGATTCGGGCATAAGGCGCACGACCTCTTGCAGCATCTCGTCAATGCCGGAATGCGTTTTCGTACTGACATTCAAGATTTTGCATCCGTCAATTTCCATCTCGCGTGGGATTGCGAGGTCGGATTTGTTGTTGACGATGAGGTAAGGGAGCTCGAATTGGCGGAATTGCTCCATCAGCTGCCGTTCGGGAATGCCAACCTCGTAATCGGTGATGACGAGAATGGCTAAGTCAATGACTTTCAGCGTCTCTAATGACTTCTGGATACGTTTTGCTCCGACGGTGCCTTCGTCGTCGATACCGGCAGTGTCGATGATGATGCATGGTCCGATGCCGAAAATCTCGATGGACTTGCGCACGGGGTCGGTGGTGGTGCCGGCGGTGGCGTCCACAATGGCGACCTCCTGTCCCGTGATGGCGTTGATCAGCGAACTCTTGCCGTTGTTCCTACGTCCGAAAATGCCGATGTGTGGCTTGTCGTTACGTCCTTTCATAGTATCTTGATTGTCATTGACGCTGAACCGTCATGAGGTTATGATTCTTCCGAGAAGTTGTCGATCTCCTCGCGCAGGTTCTCCATGATGAAGCTCTGGCGTTGCGGCGTGTTTTTACCCATGTAGTACTCAATGACTGCGTCGATGTTGCTCTTCGCATCGAGGACCACCGGTTCCAGACGGATGTTTTTGCCGATGAAACCCTTGAACTCTGGCGGGGAAATCTCACCCAGACCTTTGAATCGCGTGATTTCGGGTTTCTTTCCTAACGACTTGATAGCCTGCAATTTCTCTTCCTCGGAGTAGCAATAGACAGTCTTCTGTTTGTTGCGCACGCGGAAGAGCGGTGTCTGCAGCACGAAGACGTGGCCCGTGCGAACGACATCGGGGAAGTATTTCAGGAAGAAGGCCATCAGCAGCAGCCGGATGTGCATGCCATCGACATCGGCATCGGTGGCGATGATGATGTTGTTGTAGCGCAACCCATCGACGCCATCCTCGATGTTGAGCGCGGCCTGCAGCAGACTCAGCTCCTCGTTGGAGTAGATGGCGCTCTTCGACTTGATGATGTTGGCCGGCTTGCCCTTCAGACTGAAGACCGCCTGCGTGTTCGCGTCGCGTGACTGCGTGATGGAACCGGATGCCGAGTCACCCTCGGTGATGAAAATCATCGACTCCAAACCGCGTGAGTCGTTGGAGTTGAAATGGTATTTACAATCGCGCAGCTTCTTGTTGTGCAGACTCACCTTCTTCTGGATTTCCTTAGTCTGCTTTTTTAGATTGGAGATGGCAATGCGCTCTTTCTCAGCCTCTTGTATCTTTTTCAGAATCACATCGGCCACATCGGGATGCTTGTGCAGGTAGTTGTCTAACAGGCGACCGATCATATCGTTCACGTAGTTGCGAATGGTCTGTCCGCCCGGTTCTATATGTTCGGAACCCAGCTTGGTTTTGGTCTGGGAGTCGAAAATGGGGTCTTTGACCTTGATGGACATGTTGGCGACAACGGAATTGCGGACATCCGCGGGCTCGAAGTTCTTCTTGAAGAAGTCGCGGAAGGTTTTGACGATGGCCTCGCGCATGGCCTGCTGGTGGGTGCCGCCGTGCTCCGTATATTGGCTGTTGACGAACGTGTAGTACTCCTCGCCGTATTTCCGGTTGGTGTGGACCATGGCGAACTCGAAGTTGTCGTCTTTCAGGTAGATAGGCTCATACAAGGCGTTGTCGCCCACTTTTTTGTTGAGCAAATCCAAGAGGCCGTTTTTGGAGTAGAAGCGCTTGCCGTTGAAGTTGATAGTTAGGCCGCGGTTCAGATAGACGTAGTTCCAGAGCAGATTCTCGATGTATTCGGTGTACCATTCGTAGTTTTCGAAGATGGTGTTGTCGGGGAGGAAGGAGGCCATTGTGCCGTTCTTCTCGTCGGTCGCCTCGATGGGGTACTCCTTGGTCAGCAGGCCGGCGGAGAATTCAGCTCTTTTCATCTGTCCGTCGCGCACGCTTTGCACGAGCAGGTGCGAGGAGAGCGCATTCACCGCCTTCACGCCCACGCCGTTCATGCCGATGGAAGCGAAATCGCCCTTGAAGTTGCGGCCCGTGTTCATCTTGGAGTAACAATCGACCACCTTGTTCAGGGGGATGCCGCGGCCGTAGTCGCGCACGGTCACGCGGTTTTCCTTGATGGTGATGTCGATGACTTTGCCGTAGCCGTTCATGAACTCGTCGATGGCGTTGTCCATCACCTCCTTCAGGAGCACGTAGATGCCGTCGTCGTGCGACGAGCCGTCGCCCTTCTTGCCGATGTACATGCCGGGTCTCGTCCGGATGTGTTCGTACCAATTCAGGGTTATAATGTTATCATCTTGATAATCTGCCATATCACTGTCTTACAAATTGTTATACCCAATATTGCGGGCAGTAGAGACGTTGTGCGCAATGTCTCTACATAGGTTCATTAATGGTTTTTCCCTTTCTCTCGAAAGGAGCGCAAAAATACAAAATTTTCTCAGAACCTCCTGCTATATCCCACATTCAAAAATCCCTGCGTACCGATGCCCAATTCGATATTGGCGGCATTGTCTTTGCCGAGTGAGACACCAAATAAAGTAATATGTGTGGAAGGCAGAACGATAAAACGCCCATAATCATTAGAAAGCCATCCTCCAGTATAAGTATCCCATTTGACAATATCCTCGTTACTGGCAATGCGCACGGTGACACCCAAAGAAAAATTCATATAAAATGAATAATTCTTCCTTCGATGGAAAGTGATACGATATTGTGGCTCCAACGACCAATAGGTGAAGAAACCCGACCGATTTCTGTCACTATTTTTGTCAACTATTTTGCTGAACAACAGGGTGGTAACGATGCCCAAACTATGATGTGGGGTGAAATGGTATCGGTAAGAAAGCGAAAATGTGCCGATATTATACATAAAAAAAGGGTCTTTTTCCGACACGTATCCTTCGTATGGCACGGGATACACATCCGACAAGACAAAAAATAATGACGGCAGGGAGAACGCGCCCGTGGAGATGCCGATTTCGTGGCGCTTGAAATCCGGAAGCGAATCATTCTCTTGTGCTACAAGCGACCCGCAAAACGCGAACAATATGCTGATAAGAAAAATTTTTTTGCTCATAGTGTTGATTTTATTATTTGTTACGCACACAACGTACCGAAGCGACATCATGATTTTTTGTATCAAATTGAAATTGAGTGTTATTGTAATAATCCATGGTAACCATATCTGTGCGGGAAAAATCCCCATAATCGGTAGAAGACCAAAAGCAACTTATGGGTTTGCTACCGGAATATTGCTCAACTGTTCTGCAAGGAAGAGCGGAAAACTCAAAACTGTTGATTTCCGCAGAGCTATGGATTCCGTTAGAATCAGGGCCCCACCCTATTGTGGAACAAAGCGCCCCTACGACATCGTCCGTAAACCGACTTACATACAGGCCCAACTCAATCCATTCATAACTGGTGGGCAGATGCCAACCATCTGGACAGATTCCTTGCCCCTGTGTGATATTATCCATATACGTCCATGCATATACTGAACCATCTGTATCTGTTAAAGGATTTAAAGCCACAGCGGCATCCCATCTATAAAGATACCCATATCCCTCAGGTGCATTTACAGGATCGGCGACACAACTGAATAAGTCTATGTCCACAGGCGTTCCGTCGGCGTAATGCGTGGTGCGCAGATTCTCTTTCATCCAACATTGGTCACCGATTTGCACGGCATTGTAAGTGTTTCCGTCATAGTCGGTTATTGCACTCTCCAATACTATGACCAAGGGCTCTTTCTCGCGACAAGATACGCTTGTCAACAACAATACAACAAAAAATGTGAATAGAATATGTTTCATAAGTCAAATTTTCCATTAAAACCGATAATTGTAACCAAATTTCAACACACCCTGTGTGCCATACCCTAACTCAAAGGTGGCGGCGTTGTTTTTGCCGACCGAAAGTCCGAGAAAATTAACGTGTAGAGAGGGTGCAAAGGAATAACCGGAGTGCTTATCTTCCACAGGGTATAAATCTCCGTAATAATACGTGGTAAATCCTACAAAAAGGGAAGAATAAAGCGTGACCTTTTCAGTAGTATAGTAATGAACGTTGTATCCGAATTGTACTGAAAAATAATGCACATAAGTATTCCGATAATAACGGATATCAGTAGGACTGTGATAAAAATCATTACCATTGATATCTGTAGCAAGGCGAGATTGATGCTTATACATAGCCCATGAAAAATCCAAACTTAGGGAATTATGACGGTTAAACCAACATCGGTAATATACATTTGCGCTACCGGACCAGATAATATCACCCTGAATAAAAGGATGTAAATCCTTATATTTCTCATATTTACCGTATGGAACAACCCCAATAATGGGGAACAACCCGTACGATACCCCAAGCTCATGTCGGGGATAGTCGCTCGTTTTTGGTCCTTTATACGTCATACTGTCCGTTTGTGCCGGCGCCACGCCGCTCAACGTTAACATAATCAGCGCGGTGGATATGATTTTCTTGACGTTGTCCATGATGGAATCTTTTACACCTGCAAAAATACTTTTTTTTTAATCGCCTCATATTATATTTGCCATCCTGAGCCTTTCCCTCCGTGCGCAGGAGCGGGTCGAGCAACGCCTACGCCAAAATCACTGCTCACCGATAACCTGATACACCGTGTCCGACACGATGGTGGTGTCGCGGATCACGACGGTCCGGCGGACGGGCACCTTTTGGGTGATGATGACGGGGTCGGGATTCGTTGTTTCTTCCGTTTTCGCTAATGCGGCGGGTGGTGTCCCGACAACGCTGACGGGTGACGTTTCGGTGTTGGTCCGTAGAGGGTGTGTCAAAAGTCACGTTTTGGCACATCCTCTTTTTCATGCGACGATGTGTTGTGGCTTATAGAAATGTCTGTGGTGATTATTTCTGTGTCGTGTTTGTTTGTGCGACCGCGATGTGGTTCGCGAGGAGGGTTGCCAGCGCGATTTTTTTCCAAAAAAGTGCTTTTTTGACCTTCTTACGCCGTCATCCGGACGTATTTTTGGATGTTGAAGGCAATGGCGAAGAGACCAAAGTCCATATTGACCTTGTCTTTCCCCTTATGGCGGAATCTCTTGTACTGTTTGTTGAACTTCATCTGCCCGAAGACGGCTTCCGGCTCTATCGGCCGCTTGCTCCGGTGCTTCAGTCCCTCCTCGCCGAGCAGCTTCTCCCTTGCCCGTTGCTTGTATTTCCTCAGATGGTGGTTCACGCTAATGACCCTGTTGCCTTGTTTCCCCTTGTAACAGACGCATCTTAGCGGACATCCCGAGCAGTTTTGCGCCTCATAGTTCGTGATATAGCTTGTGTAGCCGTTCTCGTTTTTTCTGCTGACAGTACCGATGTTGTGCATCCGTTGCCCGATGGGACACACGTAGTAGTCCTCTTCCTCGTTGTAGTGGAGGTTCTCCTGTCGCGAGATGTCCTGCCGGAACGGACGATGCTGCTCCTTGTGGAAGAGCGGGTACTTGACGAAAGCCTCCACATCGTTGGCCTCCAGGAACTCATAGTTCTCCTCGCTGCCGTAGCCGGAGTCCGCCACCGCCTTGCGCGGGTATGCGCCGTAGGCTTCCTCATGGCGCGACAGGAAGTCCGGCAACGTAGTCGTATCGGTGGGGTTCCAGTACAGGGCGTAGTTGGTGATGAACTGACCGCTGGTCCCTATCTGCAGGTTGTAGCCCGGCTTGGTCTGCCCGTTGTTCATCGCATCCTCCTTCATCCGCATGAACGTCGCATCGGGATCCGTCTTGGAGTAGCTGTTGCGCTCGCCCATCCTCTCCAGATGCCTCTCGTACTCGGCCTGCTTCTCCTGCATCTTGCCCAACTCCCTGGCCACTTTCTCCCGCTCCCTTTTCGCCTGTTTCTCCTCTTTCGTGCTCTCCGGCATCTTGGCGTTCTCCGCGTTGATTTTCTCCACGATGTCCTGCAGGGAGGCCGAGTCAATGGCGACGGGTTCGGATGACTGTTCCTCGCTGTTGTCCTGGGCGATGCCCTCCTCTATCTGCTGCAGCACGCCGAGGATTTTCTTCTCCAGCTTCGCCTTGTTCCGCTCCACCGTCTTGCGCCACACGAACGTGTACTTGTTGGCCACGGACTCCACCTTCGTGCCGTCGATGTATTGCACGTCAAGGCTCAGCACCCCCTCCTCCACCAAATGCTCCACAACCTGGACGAACAGTCCGTTGATCTGGTCTTTCACGTGCCCGCTGCGGAAGCGGTTAATCGTGCTGTACGAAGGGTGCTCGTTGCCTGACAGCCACATGTAGTATATGTCACGGAGCATAGCGCTCTCTATGCGGCGGCACGAGTATGTGTTGTTCATGTACGCGTAGAACACCACCTTCAGCAGCATGCGGGGATGATACGGGGGACAGCCGAACGCCTCGTAAGTCTCTATCAGCGAGTCTATGTTCAGGCCGTCAACTATGCGGCTGACGATGCGCACTGGGTCGTTCTCGGGGATGTTCTCGCCCAAATCCGAAGGAAAAAGCACTGTCTGCCCTTGAGGATACGATTTAAATTGTATTTTTGCCATCTCTTTAGTTTTGGTGCAAAGATACAAAAATCTTTGACACGGCAAAGCCCTAACCCGCCAATGTTAGGGCTTTTTTGCAAAAAAAAGAGGGCGCGCCACTTTTGACACACCCTCTACAACGGAATTTGTTCCTACAACGGAATCTGTCGCCACAATGGGTTCCGTCAAGGTATTCGTGTCCGGAGACGCAACCGTATCAGGAGACATTGCGCGCACCGTCTCTACCATCGGTGACGGATCATTGGCCGGGTTCGGGGCTACGGGGTGGTGACGACCCGCCTGCCAACCGACGGCGCCGCCCGTGACGCCCGCGGCCGTGACAAGGAGTAGGGTGGCCTTGTGCGCCGCGATGGCGGTGACGAATTTGCCCGGGGAGGTGGCCGCCGTTTGGACGATTCCGGCGGCGGGGTCCATCCGCAATCCCGACAATTTGGAACGGTACAGCCGGTCCAACCGACGGGAATCGGCGTTGGTTCGTTTCAGGATAAAAAGCAGGGGTATCATAAGCAATCCTTTCCTCTTGTTTTCTTTTTGTTTGTATTTGTCGGTGAGCATTTGGCCCAGACGCACGCGGGCCCGGTGGTGCAACTGCTTGGAGCAGGCCACCGAGATGTCGAGCAGTCCCGCGATGCGCCGGTGCGAGTAGCCCTCGATGGCGTAGAGGTTGAAAACCGTCCGTTGTTGTTCCGGCAGCTGCTGGACAGTTTCCAACAGCTCCTTCTCTGTAAAGTCGGCGGTCCAAATCGGTTCGGTGTCCTCATCTGGGCGTTCGGCGGCGGGTTCCGACTCCAAGGCGATGAAATCGGGCTTTTGTCGCAGGTAGTCGATGCAGTGGTTCACGGCGATGCGGGTCAGCCAGGCGTCGAAGCGGCCGAAGGCGCGGTAGGCTTTGAAGGTTTCCATTGCCTTCAGGAACACGTCCTGCGCCAGATCCTGCGCCACCGTCCAGTCGTTGACATAGCGGTAGCAGATCCCGACAATCCTGCCGTGACCCCTCCGGTACTGCTTCTCCCAAAATTTCGCCTTGTCCATTCGATACTGTTGCCGACTGCCTGCCCACCACTCACTGATCACTAATCACTAATATCATAACGTGAAAAAGTGAAAAGGTGACAGCCGATGGGGCAAAAATAAAAATGTTGGTCCGTTCACTACAACTGTATTTCAAACCTGAAGCCAAGTAATGGTATCGCAATGAAAACATATCCAAAATCGACAGTCCAGCTTGCCCCGAACCACAATTGTTTGTTGTTCCTGTATCGGTAGCTGCAACCAAGATAATTGGATATATAGCCACCCCATCCCCAATAACTCTTGAATTCTCCATCTTGTAACGGGTAGGAAGTCAATTCTATGGACGGACCACCTGCAATGCCTATGACAGGACTCCATTTGAACCTGTTGAACCAACGGTATCGGAAGTCCAAACCCAATTTGAAACCGACGTTTTCAAAAGACCTGAGGCCGTTTTTGGAACCGTTGGAGATACCTTTCATAGGCATAACGAATGTCAAATCTTCGTCGTAGCCATGCGTGTATGCAAATTGAAAATCCAGCGAAAGTATCAGCCAAGGGTTAAATTGGATTCCGTTCAGTACATGCAAACGAACCCCCATTTCGTAATATTTCTGATTGTCATACTCCATCGCAAAGGGCTGAAGGACATAATCCACCCCAAGAGCATGATAATAGCTGACTTTTGATTTCCGTTTTTCGGGTTGGTTTTTGTCCGTCTGCATCGGGACCAACGTGTCGTGCACTCGCAGCGTGTCGTGCACGAAGAGGGTGTCATAGACCGGTTCTTCCTCCACCACGAACAGGGTGTCGCGGTGCTGGGCGGAAAGGGGAGAGGCGAGGACGAGGAGGACGAGGAGGGCCAGACACGCACGTATTGCGCTGCGCGTACCGGTATCGCTGTCTCCGCAGTCCGAACCTGTCTCCAGCATCAAGCCCCACACTGCGCTGCGCTTGTGTGGGGTTACTTGCGCTTCGCGCGTCTTGCCCCTTCGGGGCTGCTTAAGGAAGTAGTTTCTAATATACATAGCCATATCGGTTTATCACTGTTCACTATATTCATAACGTGAAAAAGTGAAAAGGTGACAGCCGGGGGCAAAAATACAAAAAATGTTACAACTCATTCTCCCACAGCGCATCTTATTTCTCTAAATTCATCAGACAATGGTTGTTTTTAGATAAATAAAACATCTTATCCATCTGAAAAAGAAAAAAAATATATCTTTGCAGCAAAATAAAACTAACGATTATAGTTATGAACATTGTAGGAAGAACCCAGGAAATAGAAGAACTTGAGCGATTGTATAATGCTGACAATTCGGAATTTGTAGCCGTTTATGGTCGCCGGCGTGTCGGAAAAACCTATTTAATCAAGGAAGTTTTCAAAGACAGGTTTGCTTTTTGGCACACAGGATTATCACCTTACGACCGAGACAAGAAATTCCTGCTTCGTGACCAATTGCAAACTTTTTTCTATTCCTTGCAAGATTATGGATTGCGAGGCGAACCATGTCCAAAATCATGGCTTGAGGCATTCCGCCTTTTGGAGAAATTGCTTGAGCAAAAGGATAATGGTGAAAAATTGGTGGTTTTCATAGACGAAATGCCGTGGATGGACACGGCGCGGTCACGATTTATACCGGCTTTTGAACATTTTTGGAATGGATGGGCAGCGAAACGTGACAACATCTTATTGATTGTCTGTGGTTCGGCTACATCGTGGATAGAGGACAATATCCTTAACAGCAAAGGTGGTTTGTACAACAGGTTGCATCGGGAAATCAAACTTCGCCCTTTCACGTTGGCAGAAAGCGAAGAGTATTTCCGCAGCAAAGGGATAGCAATGAGTCGTTATGATGTAGCCCAAACATATATGGTGTTGGGCGGCATTCCTCATTATTTGAGTCTTTTCGAGAAAGGTTTCAGTGCAGCGCAGAATATCGACCGCCTTTTCTTTGAAAATAAGGCGATGTTGGAAGACGAATTTGACCGTCTTTTCGGATCCTTGTTCAAGAATGCGGATGACCATAAGAAAATTGTCAGATTCCTTTCACGGCGAAGAGGCGGTTACACCAGAAAAGAAATTCTCGAACATACGGGCATTCAGGATGGAGGTGGTGCTTCTGAAATGCTCAAGGGATTGGAGGCGAGCGATTTTGTCACCTCATACTATCCTTTTGGAGAACGAAAAACAGAACGGTACAGACTTTCGGACCCGTTTTGTCTCTTTTGGCTTCAATTTGTAGATGGTACGGGGTCTCGGGATGTGCAGTTTTGGCAGAAAAATGCAATCTCTCCACAGTTGAATGTTTGGCGTGGACTCGCCTTCGAAGAGCTGTGCTTCTCACATGTTGCCCAAATCAAACGAAAATTAGGCATCGCTGGGGTCTGTTCCTCTGAGTCTTCTTGGTTGGTGGTTAATGTTGATAAAAAGCAGCAGATGGATATGCTTATCGACCGAGCCGATAACGTTGTAAATCTTTGTGAAATAAAGTTTTATGGAAAACCTTTCGTTATAGACAAATCTTACGACATTATTCTTCGCGAGCGCGTTCAGACGCTGATAGATGTTGTGCCACACAAGAAGAGCATTCATCTGACTATGATAGTGGCATCCGGACTGAAACAGAACGAATATAGCGGGCAAGTGCAGAACGTGGTCACTCTTGACGATCTGTTCGTGTGAATCACAACATCGGTTTAGTACTGTTCACTAATCACTAATCACTGTTCACTATAATCATAACGTGAAAAAGCGAAAAGGTGACAGTCGGGGGATAAAAATACGATTAATTCGCAATCACCACTCCACCTCCTTGATTTTCCCCTCGGGACTGCGGAACACAAAGCGTTTCGTAGTACCATTGCGCACCAGCAACATATACGTGCACATATCCGGGATAGGGGTGCCGTCAACGCTGATGAGGTAATCGCCGGTGCGGAGGCCCTTCTCGTAGGCTTTCGTCCCTTTGCGCACAATCGCCTTCACCGCCCCGAGGGTGTCGCCCTCCTCGGCAGGAACAAGATTGAGGCCTCTTCCCCTGTTCGCCACGGTGATTTCCGGGTTCCCGTCGTGGGGCAGGAAGTAAAAACTCTTCTTCGGCGCGTCGATAATCAGCGAGACATGCTCCAACAGGGCCGAACCGTCGGCACGGGTGTGCGCGGCGGTCGAGACCCACACCTCCTTGAGGACG
>ONQE01000097.1 GCA_900319925.1 uncultured Bacteroidales bacterium
TTGGCGCGGGCAACGGCGATTTTGGAGGAGTTGCACACCATACAGCCTGACATCATCACGTTGGCATTCGATCCCGAGGGCAGCGGTCCCGACACGCACTTCAAGGTGTTGCGGGCGGTGGCCGACGCGGTACGGCTGTGGCGTGAGGAGCGCGATCTCTCTTCGTTGAAAATCTGGGGCTACCGCAATGTCTGGTATCGCTACCACCCGTCGGAGGTTTCGCACATTGTGCCGGTATCCCTCAATGACATCAGCACCTTCAACGAAGCCTTCGCCAACTGTTACCTCAGCCAGGTCGATGCCTCGTTCCCGAGCTACAAACTCGACGGCAAGTTCAGCACTTTGGCGCAGAGCATTTGGGTCGAGCAACTCAAGACCGTTCAGCTGCTGCTCGGGAAACCCTTCTTCTACCAGAATCCCAATCCCGTGTTGCGAGCCACCCACGGTCTCGTCTTCCTCAAGGAGATGACCGCCGAAGAGTTCCTCGCGCACGCCGACGAGCTGGAGAAGTCCGTGGTGGGGTGATGAGGCGTTTTTGCGGCGATGCATATCGAAACTTTTACGGTCATACTTCACCGTATCAAAAAATGTGTATCTTTGCCCCTTGAAATTTTTTCGGTTACAAATTAAAAATCAGTCAATATGAGCAAATTAGTATCAATCGAAGACGCGGTAGCGCATGTGAAAGACGGAATGACCCTGATGATCGGTGGTTTCTTGGGCGCCGGCACGGGTGTGAAGATGGTGGAAGCCATTGCCAACAAGGGGGTTAAGGACTTGACCCTCATCTGCAACGACACGGCCTATCCCAACAAGGCCATCGGAATGCTGATTTCCAACAAGCAGGTAAAGAAGCTCTACGCCTCCCATATCGGCACCAACGCCGACACCATCCAGCAGTTCAACGAGAAGACGCTGGAGATCGAATTCTGTCCGCAAGGCACGCTGGCCGAACGCATCCGTTGCGGCGGCGCTGGTCTCGGCGGTGTCCTCACCCAGACCGGCCTCGGCACCGTGGTCGAGAACGGCAAGCGCAAAATCGAGGTTGACGGCAAGGAGTACCTCCTCGAGCTTCCCCTCCACGCCGACGTCGCCATCATCGGCGCCAGCATCTGCGACGAGATGGGCAACGCCATCTACAAAGGCACGACCCAGAACTTCAACCCCATGATGGCTGCCGCTGCTGACACCGTCATCCTGGAAACGAAGGAACTCGTCCCCACCGGCTCCATCCCGATGGAACAGATCCACACCCCGGGAATCTATGTCGATTACATCGTGAAATAACGATGGCTGGTCGTTGTAGAGATGCGATGCGTTGCGTCTCTGCGGACCGAATACATCATCGCGTGATTCTCACCTCGATGAAACATATTCTTCCGATTATTATTGTCCTCACGATATTCCGTTCGGGTTTGCTCGCGCAGAGCAGCCCGAACGGTTTTGATATGATGTTCGACAAAAAAGCCAAGGAGGTCAGCATTGTCACGTGCGCGGAGAACGGCTTCTGTGTCGTCACGGAGTCGAAGAGCCGGAAGATGCATCAGCTTGCCTTCGTCCATGCCGACACGAATATGCGGCAGGTGTGGGACACCGTGCTGGATGTTCCCCACGACCTGCAGGTGACCCGTGCTTTTCACGAGGACGGCACATTGGTGGTCCTCGGTCGGCATTTCCAGGGCACGCGCATCACCGACAGGCTGTCCGTATTTCTTTACCACACGGCTGTTCACCAATTCGAAACTCGCGAGATTCAAGCGTTGCCGATGGATGCCTCGTTAGCCAACTGGCACTATCATCAAGGGAATCTCCTCTTTTCCACGAAAGCGAAACTTTCTGACTGTGTCTGGTTTTTGCCCGCCGGCATCAATGAGCCGTTCCCGTTCTCGTTCACGCGTGAGAATCCCGGTCGGGTGCTCTCGTTGGATGTGGATACCGCAAACGGGCGGGCGGTGCTCGTGTTTGCCTCCGGTATCCGCACGATGTACTTCGAGACAGACTTCCACGGGAAATCCTCTTTCGCCAACATCATCGGGGAACCGGCCACGCAGGCGCAGTGGGTTCCGGTCAATCGGAACCATTCCTTGCTGATGCTTTACTTCCACGACGATGAAAACTTCGAGATGCATCCGGTCAATATCTTGAATCGCAAGGTGATGCCGTCCGACACGATTTTCTGTGCCGACATTGACGTTCCGAAAATAGATCCGTTTGGAACAAAGGCCAAGAAGATGATTATCGTGACGCCGTTCAGCTATGTTTCGTTCTATCCGACCTATGCCGGATGCACTGGCGACGAAATCTACTGTGTCACGGAACTCTATGTCCCCGAATACAGCAACTATTTCAATGGCTGGTATGTGGAGCCGCGTTTCGACGGCTACCGTTACGAGCGTGCCGACGTCCACTTTTTCGACACCAACGGCATTTTCTTGACCAACGTCACATACCCTTACGGTGAAGACATATCCCTTCGCTCATCCATCTATAAAGTGCTGAATGTGCGCAACTTGCCGAACGGTGATGTTTTGCTTTACCATTTTGATCCCCAGGGATTGTCAACAATGTTGCTGGATTCCGTTTGCAAGCTCAAAAATCCCGTCAGCGTGGCGGAGTTTTCGATGTTTCGCCAAACTGACGGGAAAAGTTACAAAATCGTTCCGAGTGCGATGCAACCCTGGTATGGCAACCGTTTTCTGCTCATCGCTTACCGCATGAAACCCGGCTCGCAGCGCAAGGCCGGGCTGGTGGCGCGGAAGATGGAGTACAATTAGTTTATTTGTCCAACTCCGCTACAATCGCCTGCTCCACATTGGTCATGCTGTAGCCGGAAGCGAAACGATCCACCACCTCGCCGTTTCGGTTGATGAGGAACTTGGTGAAATTCCATTGGATTTTGCCGGGCTTCTTGCTCTTCAGCCACGTGTAGAGCGGCGATTCGTTGGCACCGTTCACATCGATTTTGGCGAACTGCGGGAAGGTGATATGGTAGGTGCCCGTGCAGAAGTCGTGGATGTCGTTGTAGTCGCCAGGCGCTTGGTTGCCGAACTGGTTGCAGGGGAAGTCGAGGATCACGAAACCGCGGTCCTGATAGGTCTCGTACCACTGTTCGAGCTGGGTGTATTGCGGGGTGTAGCCGCATTGCGTGGCTGTGTTCACCACCAAGAGCACCTTGCCGCGATACTGGGCGAGCGAGCCGCTGGCGCCGTTGCCGTCCAGCACGGAGAATTGGTAGATGTCGTCCTTGGGCTCCACCACCGTGGTATCCTCGCTCGGAGCGGGCGGTTCGGGTTCGATAGGATCGGGTTTGGTGCAGGCGCCGAACAGTGCCAGCACTAAAGTCATAATCGTCAGAATTCTAAGCTGTTTCATTATTCTTTGGGTTAAATTTGAAAGCGCGAAAATACATTTTTTAATGGATAATGGAAAATGGAGAATGTGTGTGCCGTTTTCGTTATTTTTTCATTAGGCCTGGATCATGTTCATGAACTCCTCTTCCGATACAATCGGAATTCCTAACGCCTCGGCCTTTTTGCGCTTCTCGGGTCCCATCTTTTCGCCGGCGAGGACAAAGGAGGTGTTTTTCGAGATGGAGGAGACGTTTTTGCCGCCGTGCTTCTCCACGAGCTCCTTGATGGTGTCGCGAGGGATGCTGAAGACACCGCTCACGACGATGCTCTTCCCCGCAAGGGCTTGTGACACGGGTTGGTTCTGGCTTTTGTCGAGCTCGAACTGGAGTCCGGCCTCGCGCAGGCGCATGAGGATTTCGAGGTTTTCGGTGTTGTTGAAGTAGTCGATGATGCTGTCGGCGACGCGCTCGCCCACATCCTCCACCGTCATCAGCTCCTCTTTCGGGGCGTTGGCGATCGCATCCATCGTTTCGAAGTGGCGGGCAAGCTTCTTGGCGGTCACCTCGCCCACAAAGCGGATGCCCAAGGCGAACACCACCCGTTCGAAAGGCACCTGCTTCGATGCCTCGATGCCCGACAGGATGTTCTGTACGGTCTTTTCGCGGAAGGAGAGCGTCTTCGTTTTGCCGTCCGAATCTTCGATAACCTTCTCCAAACCGAGAAGTTGCTCGTAGGTGAGGCTGTAGAGGTCGGCGATATTGTTCACCAGTCCGTTGGCGTAGAGCATGTCGATCTTACCTTCGCCGAGGGAGTCGATGTTCATGGCCTTGCGGGCGATGAAATGCTCCAACCGGCCCTTGATTTGCGGGGCGCAGTGGTCGGCGTTGGGACAGAAGACGCCCGCCTCGCCCTCGGCCTGCTGCAACGGGGTGCCGCAGACAGGGCAGTGCGTGACGAACGGCACCCGTTGCGCGTCGGGAAGCCGGTTCTCCAAGTCCACGCCCACGATTTTGGGGATGATCTCGCCGCCCTTCTCCACAAAGAGACTGTCGCCCTCGCGGATGTCCATCTCCCGCATGAAGTCGCGGTTGTTGAGGGTGGCGCGTTTCACGACGGTGCCCGCCAACGACACGGGGCTGAGATTGGCCACGGGCGTGACGATGCCGGTTCGGCCCACTTGGAAATCGACGCTGAGCAGTTTCGTGGAGACGCGGTCAGCCTTGAACTTGTAGGCGATGGCCCATCTCGGGCTCTTGGCTGTGGCGCCCACCTGCCGCTGCTGGTCGAAATCGTTGACTTTGATGACAACGCCGTCGATGGGGTAGGGCAGCGACTTCCGTTTCTCGTCCCAAGTGTGCAGGAAGTCATAGACTCCTTGCAGGTCGGCGACTTTCTCCATCACATCGGGTTTGCGGAATCCCCACTCATGGAGCTTCATCAGTCGGTCAAAATGATTGTTGGCCGGGAGTTGCTCGCCTAATCCGAAGTACAGTTTGAAGTCAAGACCTCGTTTGGCGACCTCGGCGGAGTCCTGCAGTTTGAGGCTGCCGGAGGCGGCATTGCGCGGGTTGGCGAAGGGGGCTTCCCCAATCTCCTCGCGCTCGGCGTTCAGCTGTTCGAAGCTGCTGAACGGCATGATGATTTCGCCGCGCACCTCGATGAGTGGCGGGAAGTCGCCCTGCAGCTTCAAGGGGATGGTGCGGATGGTGCGCACATTGGCGGTCACCACGTCGCCTCGTGTGCCGTCGCCGCGGGTCACGGCGCGGACGAGTGTGCCGTTCTCGTAGATCAAGCTGATGGCCACACCGTCGTATTTGAGCTCGCAGACGTAGGTCGGGGGTGTGGCGAGCAGTTCGCGCACGCGACGGTCGAATTCGGTGAGATCCTCTGCCGAGTAGGTGTTGCCCAACGACTGCATGGGGTAAAGGTGTGCTGCACTTTCGAAATGCTTGGTCACCTCGCCGCCCACACGCTGTGTGGGGCTGTCGGGGCGTCGCAATTCGGGATAAGCAGCCTCAAGGTCAATGAGTTGCTGCAGCAGCTGGTCGAAATCGTAATCCGAAATCGTCGGGTTATCCAGCATATAGTACTGGTAGTTGTGCCGGTTGATTTCCTGAATAAGCCGGTCAACGCGTTCCTGCGGGGTGGGGGTGTGCTCTTCCATCAGTCTGAAATTTGGCGGCAAAGATAATCTTTTTAGGCAACAGCCGACAGACCAGAAGCTGTTATGAGAACACAATGATGCGCAGTTCCTCTTTGCCGGGTTTGTAGATGGCCTGTTTGGCGCGGGCCACGCATTGTTGCTGGATGTTCCGGTTGGTGATGGTGGTCTTGTGTTTGGAGTTGTTGATGACGCGCGCGTCGATGACATGGCCGTCGGCGGCGATGTGCACTTCCACGCAGACCTGTCCTTCCTCGTTGACGGTGGCGTCGATGTTGTTGATCATCCCGCGATGGCCGGTGCCGTAGCCGACTCCGCCGCCGCTGCCAGCGCCTTCGCCGGGACCGAGGCCGCTGCCTGTGCCGCTGCCTATACCGGAGCCGGAACCTCCGCCGCTACCGCTGCCGCCGCGTCCGTGGTACATCGATGACTGGTCGGGTTTCGGCTGTGCGGGAACGGTCTGGGTCTGCTGGTTCGTGGATGTCCGATTTGAGTGGCTCACTGCGGGAGCGTCCTGCGCGTTCTGGGTGGCGTAGTTCTGTCCGGCCGAAGGTTTCGGGTTGGAGGCCACCTGAGGGGTACCGCCACCACCGCCGCCGCCCATAGGCGAGATGTCCACATAGACCATCTGTTTTGGCGGAGGCGGGGGGATTTGCGTCTTCAGACTGCAAGCCAGAAGCAAAATCAACAGCAATGACATGATGCCGATTGTCGTGCACCATGCAATCACGTTGTCTTTCCTATTCTCGTTAGTTTTGATCATTTGGCTTCTGTGGCAAGTACCATTTTATAGCGTTCTTCCTCGGGGAAGTTCTCGTTCAATTCGTTGAGTACATCCATCAGCGCGACGACGTTCTCGATCGGGACGCTCTTGTCGGCGCGGAGGATGATGTTTTTCTGGGTGGAGGCATCCTTCTCGACGGCGCCCATCAGCACGGGAAGCAGTTCCTCGTACGGGGTGGGTTGTGCGGCGGTGCCTTCGGGGTTCACATAGTAGTTGAGATCCGCGTCGATATAGACCTCCAACTGCCTGTTCGAAAGCTGCTTCTCCGCGGTGCTCTTCGGCAGGACGAGGTTGATTGCGTTGGGCGAGATCATCGTCGAGGTGAGCATGAAGAAGATCAGCAGCAGGAACACCAGGTCGGACATGGAGGTCGCGCTGAACGTCGGGTCAATGCGGTTTTGCATCTTGATAGCCATGGCTGCGGGGGCTTAAGCGTTCTCGTGAAGCAGATCCATGAACTCGGTGGTGCGTACCTCCAACATATAGACCACGTTGGAGATTCTGGATATCAAGATGTTGTGGAGCACCAAGGCGATGATGCCGACGACCAAGCCGCCCACGGTGGTGATCATGGCGGTGTAGATGCCGGACGACAGAGTGCCGATGTTGAAGTTGTTGGGGTCGGCGGCCATGTTATGGAACGCGCCCACCATACCGACAACGGTTCCCAAGAAGCCCATCATCGGGGCGACTGCGGCGATGGTGGCCAAGGCAGAGACGCCCTTCTCCAATCGGGCCACCTCTAAGTTGCCTTCGTTCTCGATAGCCGTACGGATGTCGTCCAGCGGACGGCCGAGGCGGGAGAGTCCTTTGTCAATCATGCGGGCCGTGGGGTTGTTCGTGCTGCGGCACAGCGCGACGGCGGAATCCAACTTGCCGTCGTGGATGAAGTCGCGGATGTTGTTCATGAAGTTGCCGTCCTCCTGCGACGCGCGGGTCACCACCAGCCATTTTTTCACAAAGAAATAGATGGCAAAGGCCAACATCAGGATCAACGGGATGATGATCCAAAGGCTGTTCACTGCGAACACCAATTTGAAGTAGGAGGTCTCCTCAATATGCGGCTCAACGGCGGTGCCCACCGCCATCGAATCGTTCACTGCCGCCAATAAAACTGTCATCAGATTCATATTCGAAAATTTTAGGCAAAAATACGTTCTTATTTGCTTACTATTTTATCTTCGCGAGAATTTTTCCAACATAGAGATGTTTATATAAAACCAACATTGGGGTGTTTATATAAAACCATTGCCAATAACGGGCGTTTCCTTTAAATATTGTATTTTTGTTCCTTGAAATTTCCATACTGATATCTCCGTTTCCAATAATCTATAACCCCTAACCTTTAACCTTTATCCTTTAATCCTTAGACCTTAAACCTTAAACCATAACCCTTAACCCTTAACCCTTAAACCTAAAGACAGTGGCAAAGAAATCCAATACCTCGAATATGAAGAAGTTCGCCGATTCGCAGGGCGGCTCCTCCAAGAAATCCACCCGCAAGGCGTCGTCATCCTCGAAGAAACCCCGCTCTTCGTCCGGCTTCTCCCTTTGGAAATTCCTTGCCGGAGACAAGATGATTGTCTTCTACGGTGTGCTGCTCATCCTGTTCGCCGCGCTGCTCTTCCTCTCCATTTTCTCGTTTTACTTCAACGCTCACGAGAACGTCTCCTACATTGTGAGCGACCGCGCCCAGGAGGCCCCTAATCTTGCCAAGGGAGTCGGCGCCGCGCTCTCCTATTTCTTCATCCAGTTTTTCTTTGGCGTGGCTTCGGTCGGCTTCCCCTTCCTTATATTATTATATGGTATCCGGCTGGTCTCCCGCAAATCGCCGCTGCCGCTCGGACTCACCACTTTCGCGACCATCATGACCATGGCGTGGGTATCCATCACCCTCGGCCTCTTCGCCTTCGGCACCGACAAATCCTTCCTCGGCGGACAGTTCGGCAACTTCATTGCGCAGTTCCTCATCGAGCCCGTCGGTTGGGCGTTTACCATCCTCATTGATGTCGCACTCCTTTTCCTGATCCTCGTCTTCTGCTACGACGTCTCCTTCGCAGGTCTCTTCGCCGGCATTCAACAATGGGCTGTTAGCAAACGCGAACAACGTGCTGAACGAAAGCACGATAAAGCCATGCAAACGGTTGCCGTGCCACGCTTCCAACGCGAAGACCTCCCTGATATGTACACCACCAACCACGGCGAGCTCAGCGAGGAGTATGCGCCGAAACGCTACGATTTGGTGGACAATAAAGAACCCGAGGAACTGCATGTTGGCGGCGAGGACATTCTCACCCCGGATGATGTTTTCCCCGATGACGAGCCTGAAACCCCTTCCGAGGACATCCCGTTCGAGATTCTCAACACCCAGACAACCGATTCTGGCGAAAACCAGATCTCTG
>ONQE01000192.1 GCA_900319925.1 uncultured Bacteroidales bacterium
CCCGCGCACCAGCGTGGTCGGCGGCGGCACAAGAACAACGCGGGGCTTTAGGGGTTAAGGGTTATGGTTATGGGTTATGGTTTAGGGGTTAAAGAGAAAACGGGTACCGATAAAACTACCGGTACCCGTTCCTTAAACCTTAAACATTAAACCTTAAACCAATAAACCCTAACCCTTCTTGACGAACGTCTTCGTCACCATCCCTTCCTTCGTGGTCATGCGCACGAAGTACAGGCCGTCGGCGAGGCCGCTGACGTTGATGGGTGTGATCTCAGAGGTGACAGGGACAATTTGCAACAATTTACCGTACACATCAAACAGGTACAACTCCCCACCCAATAGTCCATTCTCCATTCTCCAGTGTACATTAACCATCTCGCGGGCCGGGTTCGGATACAGGGTCACGCTGCCGGCAAGGCGGTCTGCGATGCCGACGGTGTCGCTGGGCTCGGCCTCGGTCGTGAAGGTCATCTCGTTGCCGTACACGGTGTTGCCGTTGAAGGTGATAAACGCCCGGAAGGAGTAGTCCGTCTCAGCGGTCAGGTTGGTGAGGTCGCTGCTGTAGGTGTTGCCGCTGCCCGCAACCGAGAAGGTCGCTACGTTGCCGGTGCTGACGGTCGTCAGCTCGAAACCGCGCTCCGTGATGGTCACATTGTCGGGGTTCGTGATGGTGGCGTGCAGCGTGGCCGTGGTCTGGCCGATACCCGTGGCGGCAAGGGTGGCGACCGTCGGATCCGTGAGGACCGGACCTGCCGGGGTGCCGTCGATGAAGATGTCATCCAGCACGATGCCGTAGCCGTAGTGAGCCACGCCCAAGAAGGCAAGCTGGTAGGTGGCCGACGGGTTCGGCAAATCCAGGGAGTCTTTCGTCCAGGTGCTGACCGCCGAGTAGTGTTGCGTCAGGAGTTGCCAGTTGTCGTTGGGGGAGGTGCGGTAGAAGACGGAGAGTTGGTCCTGATCGGTGCCCCAGGGCTGCTGGGCAAACCAGTAGGTGAGGTAAGGATCGGTGATGGAACTGAAGTCCAAGACGGGCGTTACCAGGCGGGTGGCATGGCCATCGGTACTCTCCTCGAAGAAGAAGGCGTTGTAGGAGCCGCTGTGGGCTACGCCGATGTTGCCGTGGCTGTCACAACCGGCATGGGTGGTCCAGTTCAGGATGCCGCTGACGTGGTCTTGCGCCCAGCAATCGGGCATGGCTCCGTCGTGTTCAAAACCCTCACTGAAGGGGAAGGCGGTGATGGCATCGCAGAACGTGGTGAACTGGGTGTTCACCCATACGGACTGATCCGTTGCGCTGCAGAGGGCCTGCACACGCACCTGATAGCCCGCTCCAACGGTCAGGTTGGTGAAGCTGTAGGCCGGGGTGCCGCTGACCGGCACAGACGTCCACGAGGAGGCACCTTCCTCCTTGTACTCCAACATCCAGTCGTCCTCGGTGCCGCCTGCACTCCAGGTGACATCGGCGGTCGTGGTGGTGACATTGCTGACCGTCAGGGCCATGGGGGCGGGACAGGCGAGCGCCTCCACAGAGACGCTGCTGATGATGGCGCCGGGCTGGCTGCCGTCGCTGGTGTCGTTCTTCCACAGGAACACCAACTTCGCGGTGGAGGTGGGAGTAAGGGAATCGTTGGGGTTGGGCATCACCACGCTCACGTGAACCGTGTTGCCGCCCGTAAGGTTGAACTTGTAAGGTCCTGACGTATAAGAGGAATACTGCAGATAGTCAGTGAAGTTGACTGCGTAGGTGCTGTAGTCGAAGTTGGTGTAATCTGCGTTCGTGGTGACGGCGGGATATTGCTCGTCGGCGGGCGCGAAATAGACCTTCAGGTAGTCGAACTGGGTTTCGCCGCCGATCTGCACATCAAAGCTGACGGCCAGCTCGGAAACCGCGCCCACGGTGAAGAGCTTCTCTGCGCTGACTCCAGAGAACGAATTCGCGGCATATCCGGGAGTGGTGCCGTTGTTGGTGACAAACAGGGCGTTGCCGTTGTTGCCCGTCGGGGCGATGGTCCAATAGTTCTGGCAGGAGCCGTTGTTCAGCATCCAACCCGTCGCGTCGCTGAAGTCCGTGCTGAACGGAATGCCCGTGGGCACCATCGTGGTGGAGAAGGTGAGGGTGGCGGCAGGGGAGAATTCGTCGCCGCAGTCGCTGGAGACACGCACCGTATAAACGGTGGACGGCGTCAGATTGTGGAGGGCGAGAGCGGTGTCGGGGGTGAGCACCGTGGTCCAGGTCGTGTCCTCGGCGCTCTTGTACTCCACTTTGTAGGTGGAAGAAACGCCCGACCAAGTCACGTTCGCGGAGTCGGGACCGACATTGGCGACGGTCAGGTTGCCCGGAGGCGCACAGGAGGCGCAGGTGACGTTCACTTCGAAGCCGTCGTACTGCACGCCGCTGTCCGAATGGAACAGGAGGGTCAGCGGACCGGTGGAGGAGACCAAAGTGGGGATGGTGCCGGTGCCCTTGTATTCGCCGAGCATCGTGCCGTTGATGCCGATGCCGTCATAGATGCGGAGGTAGTCGCAACAATTCTCGGTGTGATAGCTGCCGGAAACGGAAATGCTGCTGCCGACAGTCCCCGGAAGGATGACCAACTCGGTGTTGCAGTTGGGGGCGTAGTCGCCGTTGGCACCGCCGTTGTCATAGATGGTCAGCGCACAGGTGACCAGCGTGTCCGAACCGGAGGTCCCGATGCTGTATTGGCCGGGTTTGGCGGTAATCGGACCGACCCACAGACTCTGGTCTTCGCCGCAGTTGGACTGCAAGTAAAAGTCGTAGGAGATGTTATCCAAGTAATCGATGGTGAACGGATTGGTGGTGGCCTGCAACATCGTGGCGGTGGAGCTGCCCTGCTGGAAGCCCGTCGGACCGTATTCGATGTTCCAAGTGGTGGCGGTGCCGTTTTCCGTCCAGGCAAGCGTGACCGTGTTGTCGGTGACGGCTGCGACGGTCAGGTTCGTCGGCTTTGCGCAGGACGTGGCGTTGTTGACCATCACATTGTCGAATGCAGGTCGTTGTCGCCGTTCGACAGGGTGGATTCGCCGTAGAAGGCGATTCTCACGGTCTGGTTGGCGTAGTCGGCGAGGGAGATGGAGATTTCCTCACCGGTGTTGGGAATCTGGTTGTACGAATAGTCGCCGTTGCCGTCGTTGCTCCACACGGTGGCGTTGGCAGCACTCCAGGTGGCGCCGTCGTCGGTGGAGACAATCACCATGAACTTGTCATCGGGTTGACCATTGGGGTCGGTGATGGCCGCACTGGTGTTCCAGGTGGTGAGCGCCAACTCAAAGGTCAGAACGGGGTTGGTCAGCGCACTCAGGTCGATGGACGGGGTGACCAACCATTTGTAGCAGGAGGTGCCGTAGATGTTGATTCTTGCGTGGTGGGCGCCAAATACGTGCGTGTTGTTGAATCCCCATCCGCTTGTGGTGGAGGAGAGGGCACCGCCGGCAAACACGTCACTGGCGAGTCCTGAGTAGCGTTCCCAACATTGCGGGAGGCTGGAGGCATCGAATTCCTGCGTGAAGGGCGCCGTAAACGAGCTGCACCCGGTAGTGAATGTGCCCGTTGTGGTGCTGCTGTTGGTGGAACCGTCGTTGCACAAGGCGGCCACGTACCAAGAGTAGGTGGTCGAAGGATTCAGACCGGTGAGGATGTAACCGTTGGTGTCGATAGAGATGTTCTGGATCTCTGTCCATCCCGTGTCGGAAGCGGCCTTGTAGTAGAGGTAATAGTCGTCGGTGCTGCCATTCCAAAGGAGGGTGGCGGAGGTGCTCGTCACGGCTGCTGTCGTCAATCCGGTGGGGGCAGCGCAGGCGATGGCGTTGCCGGCGAGGATGACAGAGGCGGTGGCGCCGCTGCCCGTAAGGATCAGCACGGAGCTGTCCACCCCGACCAATACGGGGGTATAGCGAACATACAGGTTCTCGTCGGTGCTCGAAAGGCTGACCGAGAGGGTGTAGCCGGAACCGTCGGAGGAGATCTCGAACGGAGCACCCACCGTGGCGGTGATGTCCCCCGTGACATTGATGCGATTCACCGTCACCGTCTGTGCGGCGGAGGAGGTGCCGGTGTCGCCGTGATGACGGAAGCGGACATGGTGCTGGTCACCTCGATGTTGTCAATCATGATCGGCGCACTGCTGTTGTCGAAGTGGCGGAATGCGATATAGACGGTCTGGTCGGAGTATGCGTTCAAGTCCACCGTGATTTGGGACCAGGCATAGTAGCTGGGGGTCTCCTCCTGAAGCAGGGTGAACGATGTGATGTCCGTTGCCGAAGTGGTGGAGACGTACACCCCGTAATGTGCTTGGGTGAAGAATCCGGTCATTCGGAAGAACGACAGCGAGCTGGCGGTGCCTAACGAGATGGCCGGGGTGACCATCCAGTTGTCATTGGCCGAACTGCCCATTGGGTAGGAAGCGAAGGAATAGCCGTCGTAGTCGTTGCCATATCCTTGGTCCATCAACTCCCAATTTTGGCCGTTGCCGTCGGCGTCGATCAGCGTCCATCCGGCAGGCGGTGTGCCGGTCTCGAAATCTTCACTGAAGATGATGTTTTGCGCTCCGGCAGCGAAAACCGCCACCACCAGCGCCGTCATGAGTAATAGTTTTTTCATTGCTATGAATTATTAAGTGGTTATTGAAATCATTCTTGTTCGTCTATAAACTACCATTTGCAAAAAAAGCCCGCAAAGATACAATAATACTGTATAATGATGCGGACTGTTGATGAAATGTTGAAAAAATGGTTAAGGTTTAAGGTTTAAGGTTTAGGGTATAAGGGTTAAGGGTTATGGTGTAAGGGTTACACGGTTATGCGGGTAGAGGCGATTTATCGCGCCCGCATTGGCAAGTAGTTGGCAAGTAGTTGGCAAGGGGTTGGCAAGTAGTAGGCAAGTAGTTGGCAAGGGGTTGGCAAGTAGTAGGCAAGTCTATGAGCTTGCCTACTACTTGCCTGCCCCTGTTCAAGTCGTGCTCTGGTACGGCTCAAGTACTTGGTTAGAGGGGGGCAAGGGTTGATGGTTTATGGGCTTGCTCTTGCTCGTTCGGGGTTCAGCCAATTCCTGGGTACAAATTAGATTCAAAAAAGCACCGACAAAAAGTAAGGCAGTGCTGGATTTTGAAGTGAATATGCAACGGCATATCCGTGGCAACAATACATTTTTTTCAATAGACTTCCCTCTTACTATGTTTTTTAAATAGTCACTCATTTTTTTAGTGTTATGTCTCCATTATTTTTGTATTTTTGCACCGTTTTAATCGTTGTTAAAACGAAGCAATATTTATAAAAATGAAGACTGTTATCATATCAGGACGACCAATAGAGCTAAAAGAACGAAGCAAGGCACAGATGAAGGGTATCAGCATAGGAAATACGCTTTCGTATAAATTCTTCGACGGTGACTTTCACGGTTTATCGTTGCTTTTTGCTGAGCCAAAGGGAAATATCCCCTCGCCTCGAATCTTGTCTATTACGGCAAATGAACTAACCGAAAAGTTCGGTTTGCCCGTCGTCTTTATTCTTGACGAATGTCCTGCTTACGAAAGGCAAAGGCTTATAGACAAAGAGGTGTATTTCGTTGTTTCAGACAAGTATGCACATCTACCCATGTTGGTGGCAAACGAGCGCTTGCGGAAGACGAAATTGGCCAAGGGGTTAACACCTGTAGCCCAATTCCTTCTTCTATTCCATTTGCAAGTGGAGAGTTTGGAGGGAAGAGCTGCACGTGATATGGAGAAAAAAGTTCCTTATTCATACGCAAGCATTACCTTGGGTATCACATGTCTTGCTGATTTAGGTATTTGCCAGAAGTTGGCCGACGGAAGCAAACGCAAAGTGCTCCATTTTCATGAGAAAGGCAGGCAGTTATGGGATAATGTCCAGTCATTGCTGTTTGATCCTGTTGAGCAACGGTTGTATTGCGACGAATTTCTCTCAGAAGAACATTTTCCTGTCTGCGGTATCAATGCGCTTGCGCACTATACAATGCTCAATCCAGATTCGGAGAAAATGATCATGATGAGCGCAAAGCAATTGCGTGAGCTTACTTCGTCTGGTGCATTGATACGCCCCAATGAATATGACGGGGATGTTTTGATAGAAGCGTGGAAATATCCGCCTGTCGTCAAAGAGGAAACACCGAATTGGGTTGACAAACTATCATTAGCCCTTTCTCTGCGAGAGGACAGCGACCCGCGTGTGGAAGGCGAAATTGAACGATTAATTGACGAAATGGGATGGAAGGACTAAACAAATTTCGAGAGGCATTTGAAGCTTATTCAGACAACTATGTAATCATTGGAGGTACGGCTTGTGAAATCACAATGACTAATACGGTAATGCGTTCGCGAGCCACCCATGATATCGATATGATTGTCATCGTGGAGAAGATGACAGCTGATTTTTCAGAACACTTTTGGCAGTTTATTCGTGAAGGCGGTTATCGCCCCGAAAAGCGCAAAACGGGGAAAGGTGACACTCCAAAATACGAACTATACCGTTTTATTGATGGCAAATCCGGATACCCTGAAATGATCGAATTGTTGTCCCGCCATCCAGACATTTTGGGTGAACCGAAAGGTCTGACCATAGAACCTTTGCCTAGATATTCAAGGGTGAAAGATGAAAGAAAGTTGTTTTCAACTTTCTTTCTTGCTTTCACAGGGTGGATGGTTGTATCTTTGCCGCGTGGGTTAAGGTTTAAGGTTTAAGGTTTAAGGGTTATGGGTTAAGGGTTAAGGTTGAATGGTTATGGGTTAGATGGTTGATGTAATCAATCGGATTTTCTCTGATTTTCTAATCAGATTTTCCCAGATTTCTGCGCGCAGCGCACCCTCACTATTACGCGCAGCNNNNGCCGTTGGCGAGGGAGGAGACGTTGATGCGGGTCGGGTTGTCGATGACGTTGACCGTGTTGATCAGCTTGCCATAGACATCGTACACCTCCATCATCGTGACGTTGAGGTCGCCGTCCACGCGGATGTCAACGTACTCCTTGGCCGGGTTCGGGTAGAGGCTGACGCTGCTCTCCAACCAGCTGTCGATGCCGTCGTAGGTCGTGCTGATATGGATGGGCTCGCACCATTCGCTCAAGTTGCCGTTGCCGCAGTTGGCTTGCACCTGGATCTCGTAAAGGGTTTCGGCGACCAAGCCGCTGATCACGTAGGAGTTGGTGGTGGAGGTAGCACTGCTCCAGCTGCCGTTCTCGACACGATAGCGGATGTTCCAGCTCGTGGCA
>ONQE01000029.1 GCA_900319925.1 uncultured Bacteroidales bacterium
GTTCAGGTCGCTGAAGATGCTGACGTGCGAGAATTTGGTCACGCCGGTGAGGAAGGCGAAGCGGATGTGCTCGTCGCAGGTCTTGAGGTTGGAATAGAAACCCTTGAGGATATTGCGGTACTCAGCCAAAAGCGGTTCGTTATCAATGACTTGTAACAGCGGTTTGTCATACTCGTCCACCAAGATGACCACCTGTTTCCCTTCCTTTTTCGAAACAGAGAGAATAACGTTCTTGAATCGTTGGGCCACATCGCTGTTCGGTTTCTGAAGTCCATATTCCTGTTCCCATAAGGAGAGATTGGAGTCAAGGGCCGCTATCAGTCCTTCCACGGAAGTGTATAAGCCGACATTCAAATCCAGATACAGTATAGGATAGCTATTCCAATCTTTTTCCAGTTCGGCAATGGCCAAACCTTCGAACAGTTCCCGCTTGCCTTGGAAGTAGGCTTTCAGCGTGGAGAGGAACAGGCTTTTGCCGAACCTGCGCGGCCGCGAGAGGAAGTAATATTTGGCCTCCTTAGCGAGTTCGAACAGCTGGCGTGTCTTATCGACATAAAGAAAGCCGTCCTCCCGGAGTGATTTGAAGCTCTGTATTCCTATGGGCAGTTTTTCCATAATCCGAACGTTTTTTGGAGAGTGCAAAGATACAATTTTAATGGTTATTGGTTATGGGTTATAGGTTATTGAAGCTGGGTTGGGTTTCATATCCCGCCGAAGTCGCTTTCCACCATTATCCATCTTTCTTCTGTTTTTGAGTAAATGTATTTACACACGATCCAATCGCTTTTGCCAATGTACCAACCGTTGCTATGCCATTCTCCTTTATGGTAGTTTCCCCATTGCAGGTAAGACGACCAAATTACAATTGATAGAGTATCTTGAAAAAACTTCACGGAAGGTCGTTCCATGATGTTGATGGTCATTTCCTTTTGCAATCTGACCTTTTTTGTCCGATGCCACAATTGTTCACTGTTTTCTTGATAGGTGTATATCAATACCATGCCATCCTTTTGATCGGAAACAACGTTTGGCTTGTGAGACATGTATTTGACTATACTGTTGGAAAAACCGTTGTTGGTCAAAATATACACCGTTGTATCATATAAATGTCCGAATTTCACGTCTCTGGCTCTGATGTGGTTGAACGAATACAGAGAATCAATCAGTGCGTCGGCGGTGCTGGCAATGAGCATATCCAACGGTTGCCCTTCTTGCGCCTGGAGCTTGACCGGACAAAGGATGACCAATAGGAAAATGCTATAGAACAAGCGTTTCATGAAATCGGTTTTTGATAACATCGGCAAAGATACATTTTTTTCAATTCTAAAAAATCTCTCCCGAATGTGCCGTGCTGAAAGCACGAAATCTCAATAACCCCACACGAAACGAAGTGCCGTGTGGGGTGGCAGACGCGGCACGAAGGTTGCGTGCTGTAAGCACGCTACTACTTGATTTTATAGTTGCGTGTTTTCAACACGCTTGTTTCGCGGGTGGTCGCTATACCCCACACTGCGCTTCACTTCGTTACGCTTGTGTGGGGTTACTAAGATATCGTGCCTCTGGCACGCTTATTGGAACTCGTTGTTTACAGCATTAATCCGCTATAACACATTAATCAATGACAATTGTATCCGAACCTCGTGATTGTAGTCATAGATAGCCTCCACAAGACCTAACCGTTCGTTATATCGGTAAGTGACAGAGAATGAACCTCTTTTTGACTTTGCAAAACCGCTTTGTTCGCAAATCTCTACAAGTCGGTTCTGGTATTTCCATTGGGAATAAGACAAATATTGCATTTTGTACCGCAAGAGCAAGGTGCATTGGCATAGGGGATCATTGAATGAAAGGAAGGAACGCTTGTATTTTTTCCCGATTTTAACGGGATAGCGTATTTCAGGAAAAGGATAATATTGGAGAAGACCAAAACCGTGCGTTCTCGGGGGATGAATCCACAAAAGTTTGCTGTTTTCCAAAATCTCCGTAGTCTCAATGAAACCGTTTTGGTCAATCAAAGAGGTCGAATCCAATGCTGCGGGATCATCAGGCAGGGAGTCGTAATAATCATACGTGATCACCCCTTGATGGTACATTTCCTTGTCCAAAACACGCATGACAATATAACAGGAATGCTGCGTGTTCTTGGAAACAGAGTCCACTTTTACTTCAAATATAAAGATGTTTCCAGGTTTGTATATGGTGTCATGAACTTCAACAGCAATGGCAGAAGCCGAAACTTCTATGGGAATAAAGAAGAGAATTATTGTGAAAAAAATGCTATAGAAAAGGCGCTTCATAAAATCGGTTTTTAAGAATAGCGGCAAGTGTACATAAATTACGAATATACGTAGACAGAAAATACATAAACAAAGCTGTATGTCTTTGAGGCAGTGCTCGTCCGAACCAGATGCGATGATTCCGTAAGAAAACGCTATTGTTTCACAAACTTTTTGACCATTACCCCTTTCTTCGAGGATGGAGTTTGAGAGGTGTCAGGTAGGATAACAGACAGGTCATATCCCCCGGCTTTAATCATAAAATCATACAAATCACGCCGGGAATTAAACAGGGTGTCATTCAAACCTGCGAACTTACCCTCCGAGACGTACAATTTTGTTCCCTCGTCATAGAAAACAAAAGGATATAGGTATTGATATTGTGTTAAAGTGTCATATCGAGTGCCATTTGTCTTGGGATATGTGGATGTTTTGAAGAACATTACACAATCTGTCCGAAAGTGATCGAGAATATGATGAACGTTTTTCGATCGTGCTATTACGGGAGCTACATATAAGACATCTTCAATAATATGAATTCCCGCTTCATTAACATGTCCGCGGGTATCATCGTATGGAGAAGCTATTGCTCCTCCTAATGACTCCCCCTCTCTTGTCATATATATGGTGTCACCAGGTTTGGCATTGCCTTTGAAGACACGGTAGGCAATAACGGGGCAAATGCCGTAATAATGCTCCTTGCCGTCAGCATCTTTCACCGCGTAGGCGTGCAAGGGCTTCAAAAAACGCCCCTCCACCACCAATTCTGCCTCCTTGAAAAACGACATGTTGTCCTTGTCCAAATGATAGTCACGCTCCTGACATAAAAGAGTTTGGCAGGAATAGAACAAATAGATTGCTAATAAAAAGAGTTTACGCATAGAATGAATATTAAAGTTTGCAAAAATACATTATTCATGGAATAGTGAGCAGTAAATAGAAAAATGCCGTTGCGCAGATACGATAATCGCATCTTCACAACGGCATTTTCCATTCTGAACGGTTCTGCAGAGACGCGCCATGGCGCGTCTCTACAAATGTCTCTACTATCCGATCACCTTCTCCGTCTTCTTCATCAGGCGGCGTTCGATTTGGTCGGCTTTGACCACGTAGTCGTGCGCCTTGTTGATCATCATCTCGGCCCACTCCTTGTCTTTCAGCGAGGAGGCGTTGATTTTGACGTTGAGGTAGGCACCGTGGACGGCCGCGCGGGCGCAAAGCACGCCGACACCGGCGTCAGAGACGCTGGCGGGGTTGCCCTTGTTGATCATCGCCTCGCAGATCTCGAACACCTTGAAGGAGGTCTCGATGGTGCGCATCGGCACTTCGGTGGCGTATTTGGTGGCGTCCTGGATGGCCTGCGAACGGGCTTCCTTCTCTTCGGGCGTGCCCTTCGGCATTCCGAACGCGTTCATAATCACGTTGAAGGCGTTGGTGTCCTCATCCACGAGAGCAAGCAGCTGGTCTTTCAGCAGCTGGCCCTTTTCAGCCCATTCGGAGAAATATGCCCACTTGTCGTCCCAACCGGGCTTGTGGGAGGAGAGGTTGGCGACCATCGTGCCGAGGGCGGCACCGAGGGAGCCCATATAGGCGGAGATGGAACCGCCGCCGGGCGCCGGGCTTTCGGAAGCCGTCTCGTTGGCGAAACCGGTGCAGGTCATATTGACCAACTTCGGCGTAGTATCTTCTTTCTCAAGGAGATATTCGATAACTTTCTCTTCGGGGTTGAATGGTTTGAGGTCGTCCAAGCCCATAGATTTCACGGCGATTTTCACCATCTCTTTCTCGTCGATGCCGAGGGAACGGTGCTGTTTGGCGAGGTAGTATTTGCCGGCTTGGATGAGCACTTTCTTGGGGATGAGACCCACGATTTCCGCACCGGTGACGCGGATGCCGCGCTTGGCGGCCTTGGCGGTCACCTCGTCGAAAGCGACGTGCAGCGGCGTGGCGTTGATGTCGGTGATGTTCATCGAGACTTGGGCGATGCCGTATTCCTCAATGTACCAGCCGATGGCCTTGGTGCCCTTCAGCGTGCCGGGGAGCATCACCACGTTGCCGTTCTCGTCGAGCACTTTCTTGCCGGTGATCTTGTTGCCCTCGCGTTTCGGACGGCCCTTCTCGCGCACGTCGAAGGCGATGGCGTTGGCGCGGCGCGTGGAAGTGGTGTTGAGGTTGTAGTTGACGGCGATGAGGAAGTCGCGGGCGCCCACAGCCGTGGCACCGCTCTTGGCAACGCTCTCCGTGAACTTGTTGGGACCGAAGTCAGGCTTCCACTCCTTGGAGGTGATGCGCTCCTTCAGGGCTTCGTACTCACCCTGACGGCAGTTGGCGAGGTTGCGGCGCTCGGGTTTGAACGCGGCGTTCTCGTAGCAATAGACGGGGATGTTCAACTCCTTGCCGACCCGTTCGGCCAGCTGACGGGCGTATTCCACGGTCTCTTCCATCGTGATGTTGGCGATAGGCACGAGCGGACACACGTCGGTGGCACCGAAGCGCGGGTGGTCGCCGTGGTGGTTGCGCATATCGATGAGCTCTTGACATTTCGCAATGAGTTTCACGGCGGCATCGACCACATAGTGCGGTTCGCCCACGAAGGTGACGACCGTGCGGTTGGTGGTGGCGCCGGGATCCACATCCAACAATGTCACGCCTTCAGCCTGACGAATCACGTCGGCCACTTGGTTGATAATCTCTTGATTTCTGCCTTCACTGAAATTAGGAACGCATTCGATTAACTGTTTCATTTCTGTAATGTATTGATTATTACTATTTTTGATATTCGCAAAACACGGGTGCAAATGTACACAAATTTCAAATGTACTCAAACATTATGAAATTGCCTGTATGTGGAGACGCGGCGTGTCACGTGTCATGAAGCGATGCTCCTATAGGCATACGCCAATGCCCCTACAGGCATACGCCGATGCCCCTATACGACTAAATCATAACCAAGAGCGGCCGCCCCAAGAGAGACGACCGCTTTCGTACGTATGGAAAATAATGTCTTTACTACCGTTAGAAGTAGAGGTCGCGCTCGCCGGCCTTGATGCGCTCGATACGCTTCAGCAGCTCGTCGCGGAACTTCTCATCCACATTGGGGAGGTTGTTCTCAATGACCTTCCAACCTTTCGCGGCCACCTCGGGCGTGGCATAATCGACCAGGTATTCCGACAGTGTGAGGATGGCGTTGGGCGTGCAGTAACGTTTGATGAAACCGGGCACGCTGAACTCCATGAAGTGCTCGCCGGTGCGGCCCAAACGGTAACAAGCCGTGCAGAAACTCGGGATGAAGTTGTTGTCCAACAGCTCGTCGATGATTTCGCCCAAGGTGCGGTCGTCGCCGATCTTGAACTGCTCGCGGTGCAGGTTCTGGTCCTCCTGCTTGTCGCTGTTCTTCTCGGTCTCCTCGTGGTGGTACTTGTAGTCGCCGATCTGCAGGTTGGTGCCGCCGTCGATCTGCGAGATGCCGTACTGGATGGCTTTGGCGCGGAACTCGGAGGTTTCGCGGGCGGTGAGAATCATGCCGGTGTAGGGCACGGCGAGGCGGAAGATGGCGATGATCTTCTCGAAGGTATCGTCATCCACAAAGTACTTGGTGTCGATGTTCAGACCGGAGGCGTCCTTGATGCGCGGGAAGGAGATGGTGTGCGGTCCCACGTTGAAGCAGGCCTCCAAGTGGTTGGTGTGACGGATCATGGCCAACACCTCGAAACGCCAGTCGTAGAGACCGAAGAGGATGCCGAGGCCGTTGTCGTCGATGCCCGCCTGCTGGGCGCGGTCCATGGAGGTAAGGCGCCACTCGTAGTTGCCCTTGATGGTGTTGGCGGGGTGATACCAAGTGTAAGCCTCGGGATGGTAGGTCTCCTGGAAGATCTGGTAAGTGCCGATGCCGGCCTCCTTCACGATGCGGAAACCCTCCACATCCAGCGGGGCGGCGTTGATGTTCACGCGGCGGATGGAGCCGTTGCCTTTATGCACCGAGTAAGCCAATTTGGTGGTGTGGGCGATGAACTCGGGGGAGTATTTCGGCGACTCGCCATAGACGAGGATCAGACGCTTCTGGCCGTCCTCCTCCAAAGCTTCGATGTTGTGGACGAACTCCTCGTCGGTGAGGGTGGTGCGCACCTGCTCATGGTTGGAGGAGCGGAAACCGCAGTACTTGCAGTTGTTGACGCAGTAGTTGCCCACGTACAGCGGGGCGAACAGGACGATGCGGTTGCCATAGACGTTGCGCTTCAGCGTGCGGGCGCCCTCCTTGATCTCCTCCACCAGTTCGGGGTCGGTGGTGTTGATGAGGACGGCCGTCTCTTCCATCGTCAAACGGTTCTTGTTCAACGACTTGGCGATAATCTCGCGCACCCGCTCAGGCGTGCTTTCGGTCTTGTTGATAAAATCCCAGATCTCTTCCGGGTCGATAAAGGGCTTCCCAATCTCATCGGGAATGCGGCATTTTTCGGGGTTGAATTGCATATTCTTATTTTTGATTGTTATTGTTTCTTTGTATTGATTTCACATTCATTTCAGGGGTGGCGGCGTTCGTTCCTCACGCCTTACCCCTGGCTACCAAGCTCTTGCCCCTAACGGGGCTGTTCAAGGAAAATGTTTAATATAATCAGGGTGTCTCCAACTGCTAACTACTAACTGCTAACTACTAACTATTTTTGTCACCACCGCTTTGGCAGAGACATTCGGGATCTTGCCGAGTTGTCCCGACAGGGAGTTGATTTCGTTGACGTCGCCTTCGACGATGAGGGAGATGACGGCGGTGGGGCGGTCGTGGAAGGGGAGCCCCTGGCGTGCGAGCACAATGTCCGAATGCGAGGAGATGACCTCGTTGACCAGCGCCGCCGCGCCTCTGTCTGACAACAATACCGTAATGGTGCCTATTCGCTTTTCCATCAGAACTTCTTTAGGATCAGGTTATTGACAAAAAATGTTTCACGCGGGCATTTTGTACCCGAATGAGGCGGCAAAAATATCATTTTTTTGTGTATCTTTGCACCTTCAAAAAATTAACTGTTATTAGTAAAAAAAAAGAGACATGCAAAAAACGACAAGATGCTGTATAATGTTGGTTATGATGGGTTTATGCTTGTCTCTTTCCGCGCAAAAATCGAATTCTGCCTACCAAGAATTGTACGCCGAAGCGGAGATTCTGTCCAACAGCGGCATTTATGATGTCGCGAAGAACTACTATTATGACGCGCTGTACGCCGTGCCCTCCGGCCGGAACAGTCGCGACGTGAAAGACAAGATCCGCCGGAAAATCCTGAAAATGGAATGCTACCAGCAATTCCAGCACCTGATGCGCCAGGCGAACCAGCTGGAAGAGTTGCAGGACTTTGAGAGCGCCGCCAAATACTTTGCGGATGCCTTGGCTTACTCCGAAGATGAACACCTTGACATCGAACATCTTGACTCGCTGAAATCACGGCTTCAGATGGTCCAGCAAACCGCGAACCTCTGCAAGAACCTTTGCAAGATTGAGTTGCTGAATATGGAGGGTGAGTATGCCGCAGCCCGCAGTCTCTATTCCCAGTGGGTCGAGGAGGCCGAAAGCTACGGCTATAAATGGAAAAAGTATCAATTCCCCACCTCTTTTGTACAAAAGGTGGATTCCATAACGGATTTTTTAGATACGGAACGGAACAACACCTTGGTTTACCGCTCCATCTTCCCGGAGGAATATGTGGTGATGGACGACTACCTGTTCCAGCTTCTCAACGCCACCGCCTGCCAGAATCCGCAGCCCATCGAGTCGGACATCACGTTTGTGGTCTCGTTGGACACCAACGGCATTGTGGAGATGTATATCAATGGGAATCAGACGGATAACGCATTCAATACGGCGCTGTTGCAAGACGTGAACCTCCGGATGTCACAGCCTTACCGTTATGGATACTCCATACCGGTGAAAGAGGAACTCCGCTACCACATCTCCTCCAACAAGACGTCAGTGTGGGTGCAGAAGACCAACAAAGGGTATGTGGTGAAGGATCAGGCGTTAGACAAACTGTACTCCAACGAGTTCCGTTCTGAACTCGCCTCCGCGCCCGCTGGAAAATACCTTTTCCAAATCCACCAGAATGTGATTGACAACCATGCGCTTTCCTCCGTCCGTCTGGCTGATGCCAAGGGCGGCAAGGCGAAGAAGTGGTTAAAGGCCCGGTAGAGACGTGCCATGGCGCGTCTCCGCAACCACAGCGCACTGTTTCTTTTTCATTCCTTGCACATTTTTCCTACAATATTTTTGTAACCTTTTCGTTTTTTTGCGTCATAGAAAAGGAACGTTTTTTTAATTTATAGCCTTATGAAAAAATTAATGATATTCGTTTTTAGTGCTGTATTGTGTGTCGCGTTGACTTCCTGCGAAAAAGAGAACGACGGGAAGTATAATCCCAAAAAGAAAATCCAGAAGGTTTATAAAGATTCCGCTGGGGAAAAAGTGTTGGACCAGGTCTGGAACTGGGATGGGAAATTGTTGTCCCGAATTGATTATTATCACAATGGGGAAGTTTTACACACAATAAACTACACGTATGACAGTAAAAACCATATTACCATGATCTCAGCGGAGGGTGAACATCTCGATTTTATTTACGAAAAAGGCCATATTAAGGAACTTCATCATTTCTTTCTTGATGAATTAGTGGCTGAATACACCTTCTTATATAACAACAACAAACTATCCAGAATCGAATGGAAGAAGTATAATGTTAAAAGTTTCGAAAATAAACTTTGGCCGTTGGCGGGATTGATTCCCCAAGGTTATGAAACGCTGGAAAAGGAGATTCAAAAAATGTTCACTCAATCCAAAGGCGAAAATAAGGTTATCATTGAGCTGACTTGGGAAGGTAAAAATGTCAGCCAGATTAGTTTCTATACAGAAAGCGAACCAGAAAGAACCACAGACATTTCTTTTACATACGATAATAAGATTAACCCATTGAAAGGATGGTCTCATACTTGGCTTGAGGATGTGTTAGGATTATCGTATGACGATTATAACACCTATCCCAGCTATGGAAACGTGTTAACTGCCGATTATTCCTACAAACAAGATGGTGTTGAATATAGCCATGTCACAATGAACTACGTTTACGAATATGATGGGAAGTATCCTGTGAAAGTGATTGCCACCCACGGAGACGAACCGGATTTCATCCGCTATTACGAATACTAGTCGTTGGATTAAACAGTAAGTAGTGTGTTTCACAAAGCGTGCCGGAGGCACGAAATCTCAATAACCCCACATAAGCGTAACGAAGTGAAGCGCAGTGTGGGGTATAGCGGCCACCTGCGAAAACAAGCGTGTTGAAAACACGCCACTATAAAGTCAAGTAGTAGCGTGCCTTCAGCACGCCACCCTTGTACCGCATCCTCTCACCCCACACTGCGGCTTCGCCTTGTGTGGGGTTATTGAGGTTTCGTGCTTTCAGCACGGCGTGACATGAGGAGCCACGAATGCAGAAAGAAAGTAGAACTTACTATGTAAAACATGGTAGTCACATCAACAGTAAAGGCGCGCCATAGCACGTCTCACCAACGCAAACAGTCAAAAGCCAAAAGTCAATGGTCAAAGGTCAACAGTCAATGGTAAAAAATTTGTACCTTTGCGCCCTTATTTTGAAGAACGAAGAACATGTCGATAATTGTCAACAACGTAACCAAAGTTTTTGGGGAGCAATACGCCCTCAACAAGGTCAGTTTTGAAGCCAAAAAAGGCGAGATTGTCGGTTTTTTAGGACCGAACGGCGCCGGCAAGACCACCATGATGAAGATCATCACCGGACTGATCCCGCCCACAGAGGGCGATGTCACCGTCTGCGGTCTCGACATTTGGAAAGATTCTCTGAAGCTGCGGCAGATCATCGGATACCTCTCGGAGGCCAACCCACTTTACTACGATATGTATGTGCGTGAGTTTCTGGAGTTTGTGGCTGGCGTTTTCCACCTGAAGGACAAGAAGAAAAGCGTCGATGAGGTCATCGAGCGTACCGGCCTCACCCCCGAACAGCACAAGAAAATCGGGGCCCTGTCGCGTGGTTACAAACAGCGTGTCGGCATCGCGCAGGCGCTCATCCACAACCCCGAAGTGCTGATTCTGGACGAGCCGACCACCGGTCTCGACCCGAACCAACTCATTGAAATCCGCGAACTTATCCGCACCTACGGCAAAAACCGCACCGTGCTACTCTCCACCCACATCATGCAGGAGGTGCAGGCCATGTGCGATCATGTGGTCATCATCAACAAAGGCGTGCTGGTGGCCGACACCCTGACCAAGGACCTCCATCAGCTGGCCGAAAAAGTCGGTCTCAAGACCGCTGCCGACCTTGACGCCCTCGGCATGGAGCAACTGTTCCATAGGTTGACGCAGGAGTGATAGTTCAGTGCTCTTGCGAGTTTGAGGTTCCGTCTCCTCCTGACGTCGGAGACGGAATGGAGGTGACTTAAACGATACTATTGAATTATGAATGAACGCATTACGAAACCGTATATCCGAATAAACGGGAAATTGACGGAGGCCTCATTTGAGGAGGCATTCCAGCATATTTGCCAAAAATTGCAAAAGCCGGAAGTCAATAGCACTTTGGTGATGAGCTCCGGCAGCTACTCCAACGAGACCCTGTACCTGCTACAACGTCTCGCCCGCACCGTGTTGAACACCAATGCGTTGGATGCATTCGACTACTACCGGCGCGGCACGGATTTCTTCGCCGACAAGAACGACATCCTGCCGTTCGCGGAGATGTTCTCCTCCGACAAATTCTATTGCATGTTCCCAGATGTAGAGACCTCGGAAACGTTGAAGGCCGTTTTCGAAATCCTGAAACATTGTCCCGACACCCCGCGATACTGGTTCAACACCCCTGATACCCTGAACATTACGGACTATTACGCCTTCTTCCGCAGCGTCAACTTCTATCTTATTCATCACCATTTAGAGAAAGGCATCTATGTGGAGGCCCTAGGCAAGAATTACGGTCCGTACAAACAGGCATTGATGGCCGACGATTATGAGGCGTTGTTGCGGAAGAATAATCTGCAAGATACGGATATAAAGCTGTTTGTCGAGGATTTGCTGACGGTTCCCGCGCCTGCGTTCATCGTGTGGGAGCGGTGGCTGACGGAAAAGGCCTACCACGAGTTGGAGAACCTCTGCATGTTGCTCGATGTGCAGTCGAAGCCGGCAGCGGGATTCATCACGATCAAAGGCGAGCTGAACAGCCAAGGGTTGTTCGACATGGGGATGTTCCCGCACATCGCGCCCGGCGGTCACACGATGGATGATTCGATGCGGCAGAAGATGGAGGCTGTGTTGGGGACGGCCGTATGCGCCACGCCCGTGGATGTGGCCGCCACCCTCGATTGCGGAGGTTTCCGAAACGTCCTGATATGGAACGCCTTGAACGTAGAATTGCCGAAAGATGTTGTCAACCAGTTGGATAAGGCGGAGTTCTCGGTTTTGCACTCCGCTTATATGCCCGACAACGCCGACCTTTACAGCGTGATTCTTCCTGCCAACCTCCCCGAAGAGCTTTCCGGCACCTACACCGACACGGCAAAGGTGCCGCATCAGTATGTCTCAGAGAATGACAATATGTTGGAATATAACAACTTGCAACAAATTGCAAAGTTAGCGGAGGCTTTCGGTTGCGCCCCCTTCCCGCAAACGCCCGACGAGGTTTTCTTGGAATACATCTCCTTTATGGAGGCCGGCTGCCACAGCGCGGAACGGCATTTCTTTAGGTAAGGTTTAAGGTTTAGGGTTTAAGGTTTAAGGAATTGGTTACGGTCAGTAGTATTAAACCATAAACCTTAAACCTTAAACTACACTATGAACCTTAAACAAAAAAAGTGTACATTTGCTGCTTATTTCCAAAAGCGGAATAAGTTACCTATTTTGTTAATTCACAAACGATTATAAAGATTATGGCTACAGAAATCAACACCAAATACGACCCGATTGCGGTGGAGGACAAATGGTATAAGTTCTGGATGGACAACCATTTCTTCCACTCCGAGCCCGACGACCGTAAGGCTTACTCCATCGTGATTCCCCCGCCGAATGTGACCGGCGTGCTGCACATGGGTCACATGCTCAACAACACGCTGCAGGATGTGATGATCCGTCGCGCCCGTATGAAGGGTTTCAATGCCGTGTGGGTGCCCGGCACCGACCACGCCTCCATCGCCACGGAAGCCAAGGTGGTGGCCTATCTCAAAGAGCAAGGCATTGACAAAAAGGATCTTACGCGTGAGGAATTTCTGAAGCACGCTTGGGAATGGAAAGAGAAATACGGCGGCATCATCCTCAAGCAGCTCCGCAAACTCGGTGCCTCCTGTGATTGGGAACGCACCAAGTTCACCATGGACCCGGAAATGTCCGAGGCCGTGATCGACGTGTTCGTGGATCTCTACAAGAAGGGGAAAATCTATCGCGGCGTGCGCATGGTCAACTGGGACCCGAAGGCACTCACCGCCGTCTCCGATGAAGAGGTCATCTACAAGGAGCTGCAGTCGAAGCTCTACTATGTCCGCTATCAGATTGAGGGTGAGGAGAATGAGTACATCACCATCGCCACCACCCGTCCCGAGACCATTCTCGGCGATACGGCCATCTGTATGCATCCCGAGGACGAGCGCTACGCCAAATACAAAGGCAAACGCGCCATCGTTCCGCTCGTAAACCGTTCCATCCCCTTGATTTACGACGAATACGTGGAGCGCGAGTTCGGTACCGGCGCGTTGAAAATCACCCCGGCGCACGACATCAACGACTACAATCTCGGCATCAAGCACCATCTGGAGACCATCAACATCTTCAACGACAACGGCACGCTGAACGAGAACGCACAGTTCCTCGTGGGTATGGACCGTTTCGAGGCGCGCAAGGCCATCGTCCCGATGTTGGAGGAAGCCGGAAATCTCGTGAAGATTGAGGACTACACCAACAAAGTCGGATTCTCGGAACGCACCAACGAGGTCATCGAGCCGAAGCTCTCCCTGCAGTGGTTCTGCAAGATGGGCGAGCTGGCAAAACCGGCCCTCGACGCGGTCATGAACGGCGACATCACCTTCCATCCCGAGAAGTTCAAGAACACGTATGCCCACTGGATGGAGAACATCAAGGACTGGTGCATCAGCCGCCAGCTTTGGTGGGGTCACCGCATCCCGGCCTGGTACCTGCCGAACCACGAGTTCGTGGTGGCGCACAACGCCGACGAAGCCCTGGATATCGCCCGCCAGAAGTTCCCCGAACTGAACCTGACAGCTGCCGATTTGAAGCAGGACGAGGACGTGATGGACACCTGGTTCTCCTCTTGGCTGTGGCCGTTGTCCGTGTTCGACGGCATCCGTCACCCCGACAACCCCGAAATCAACTACTACTACCCCACCGCCGTGCTGATCACCGCCCCCGACATCATCTTCTTCTGGGTGGCGCGTATGATTATGGCCGGTCTGGAGTGGCGCGGCAAGATTCCGTTCAAGGATGTCTATTTCACGGGTACGGTGCGCGACAAGCTGCACCGCAAGATGTCGAAGCAGCTCGGCAACTCGCCCGACCCCATCATGTTGATGGAGAAATACGGTGCCGACGGCGTACGTTTCGGCATGTTGCTCAGCTCCCCCGCCGGCAACGACCTGCTGTTCGACGAATCCTTGTGCGAACAGGGCCGCAACTTCAGCAACAAGCTGTGGAACGCTTTCCGCCTGGTGAGAGGTTGGGAGGTCGATGACAACCTGCCGCAACCGCTGCATACTGCAACCGCCATCCAATGGATGCACGAGCGCCTGACCGAGGTGTTCCACGGGATGCAATGGCACGTCCAACGCTACCGTATCTCCGAGGCTCTGATGATCATCTACAAGCTCGTGTGGGACGACTTCTGCTCCTGCTTCCTCGAAGTGGTGAAACCCGGCTTCCAGCAGCCCATCGACGGCAAGACCTACCGCGACATCATTGACATTTTCGAGATGCTGATGCAGTTCCTGCACCCGTTCATGCCGTTCATCACCGAAGAGTTGTGGCAGACGATGCGCCAAAGAGGCGAGAAGGAGTCCATTATGATGACCCAGATGCCGGTATTGGACGAGGCTATGGACCAGAAGGTTTTGGACGATTTCGCCGCCGCCCGCAAGGTGATTGAGCAGGTGCGCCGCATCCGCACGGAGAAGAACATCGCGCAGAAGCACGCGCTCAAACTGCGCGTCTATGCGGACGCTTCCACCGCCAATCCCGCCACCGACTCCGTCATCGCCAAACTCTGCAACTTGGAGAGCATCGACTACGTGGCCGGCGAGGAGGTGGAGGGCGCGACCTTCATCGAAGGCAATGTGCAGTACTCCGTACCGT
This sequence comes from uncultured Bacteroidales bacterium, assembly GCA_900319925.1. GTDB lineage: Bacteria > Bacteroidota > Bacteroidia > Bacteroidales > WCHB1-69 > F23-D06. The sequence goes on from ONQE01000029.1 coordinate 14,638, forward strand.
TGACCGGCTTGGTAGACGCTTCCGAGGAAATCAAGAAGTTGGAGGCCGACCTGAAATACGCCGAAGGCTTCCTGCAAGGGGTGATGAAGAAGCTGTCGAACGCCAGCTTTGTGAACAACGCCCCGCAGAAGGTGGTCGATATCGAGCGCAAGAAACAGGCCGACGCGGAAGAGAAAATCCGCATCATCAAGGAGCAACTCTCAAAACTGAAATAAAGCCCTATGAAAGCCGTTTTACGCTATTTCATCCTATTGGCTGCACTGTTGATTCCCATCACCTTTTCGAGCCTGAAACAGCGTTTCCCGATGGTATTAGGCATCACGCTCGGCGTGACGCTCGCCTACTGGGGGATGTACTTCTGGATGAAGAAGAAAGGGAAGAAGATGGGAGATCAAGAATAAAAAAAACGCAGGGGTTTGCCTCTGCGTTTTTTTTTATGGAAGAATCAGGCTTTATTTGATGCCCAATTTTTTCTTGATGTCCTTCGGGATGGCATCCTTGTGCACGAGGATGTTCATGGTTTTGTAGCGGGCGTAGGCCTTGGAAACGTAGAACATGCCGTCATACTTTCCGTATTTGCCCCATGAATTCTTCACCATGTAATACTCGTTGCCGATTTGGTCGGTGGCCTTACCGTAGATCAACATACCGTGGTCGTCGGTGGTCTCCCAGTTGTCGTAAGCGGACTGACGCTCCTGTTGGGTCACCCAGCGTTGCGGCGTGGGCTTGGTCTGGGACTCTTTGTTGCGCTCGGTCACGGTCAAGCCAGTCCAGTGCGCCATATCGGAACCCACCTGAGCTTTCGCTTCGAGGTCGGGAAGCACGCAGAAACCGTTCTTGATGTTGCCGCGGAAGCCGGGCTCGGAGACGTCAGCACCCCAAGCGATGGTGTAGCCATTGTCGATAGCGTAGTCGAAAACCTGCATCATCTCATCCAAAGGCAGGTTGTAGGACTGACCCCAGCGCCAGTTGTCTTGGATTTCCAACACGAATTTCTCGTAGAAGGGATGGTGCGTGTAGGAGGTGATGGAGATATAGTCATCGGGGTTGAGGCCCAGGGAGTTGTAGAATGACATCGGGGTGTATTTCACACCGTTGTAGGAGAACTCGGTCGGACATTTTCCCAGATAGACCTCATGGACGGCCTCGATGGATTTGAGCCAAAGGGGATTGCCGTTGGCGTCGCACTGCAGTTTCTTGTGCTCCTTTTTGGCGATGGCATCGACGATGGCGTTGGTGACGTCGGAGAGTTCGCCGTGGTCGGACAGCGTGTCACCGTAGGCGGCACCCGGACGCATTTCGGACTCCGGCACCAAACCGAAAGTCTTCATACCGTAGATCACATCGTAGAACGAGCCGCCTTGCGAGAAGGAGACGTCACCGTGCATACGGACGGCTGCTTTGGCGCGGTCGTTGTAGGTGTTGGAGACGATATACATTTCCGAAAGGTCGTATTCGCCCTTGCCCATACGGAGAAGTTCGGACTCGATGAAGGCAAGACCGGAATAGCACCAGCATGTACCCGCGCGATTCTGGTCCTTGACGGAAGTGACAGGCAGCTCCTTCGTGATTTTGAAGATGTAGCCTTCCTCTTCCGATTTCTCTTTGTCCTGAGCGAAAGAGACGTTGCAAGCCAGCAACGCGATGGCTACCAGTAACAGGGATGATTTTTTCATTGGAGTAGTAATTATTTGGTTAATAATAAATGTAAATTGACGGATTAGTTGAAATGGCAATCTTCGAGCCACTTTTCCACGAGAGCCTCCTGTTTGTCGCGGTCTTTCAGCTCCTCGGTAATCACCTTTTGGGCGATGTCGATAGAGAAGTTGGCAATGGCGTTCTTGGCGTCGGTGATGGCCTTCATCTTTTCGTAATAGATGGCCTTTTTGGCGTCTTCAATCATGGCCTGGCTCTCTGCGGCGGCTTTCAGTTTGGCTTTTTCGTAGAGTTCGTCGCTCACCTTGCGGGCTTCGGCGAGGATGGCGTCACGCTCTTTTTTGGCCACGACCATCATCTCCTCGTGTTTCTTGTTGAGCGAGAGCATCTCTTCGTGGATTTTGGCGGCCTCGGTCAGCTGGTCGGCAATCTTCTGGTTACGCGAAGCGATACCCTTGGTGATGATCGGCCATGCGAACTTCGCCAAGATGAAGAAGAGGATTCCGAATCCGATGAGCATCCAGAAAATCAGTCCGAATGAGGGTTTAATTAATTCCATATATGTCTAACTTTTTAATTTACAAGGAAAAAGGAAGGTTTGGCACCAACCGTGCCGAAACCTTCCGGTTCATTACTTTGCGACAGCGATGAGCAGACACACCACGGTGGCGAACAGGGCGACGCCCTCGACGAGAGCGGCCGCGATAATCATGTTCGTACGGATGTCGCCTGACACCTCGGGCTGGCGGGCGATGGCGGACATGGCGTCCTTACCGATGTTACCCACGCCGATACCGGCACCGATGGCAGCGAGACCAGCGCCGATACCAGCACCTAATTTACCGATACCGAGGCCAGCGCCTGCTGCTTGCAACAAAGTTGTCAATAATACTGCTAAACTTGACATAATAGTTTGATATTTAAGTGATTAAAAGGGTTTTTCTATATATTACGCCTCCACGACAGCCTCTTTCACTTCGTGCTCTTCGTGTTCCTCGCCGATGGCCATGCCGATGTACATCGCACTGAGCAGCGTGAAGACGAACGCCTGGATGAACGCCACCAAGAGCTCCATCAGGCCCATAAAGATGTAGAAGAAGACGGAGACCGGTGAGACCGCCCAACCGATGGCCGGGTTCATCTGCCCGAAAATGAAGATCAGCGAAACAAACGCCAAGGTGATGATGTGACCGGCGGTGATGTTGGCGAAGAGTCGCACCATCAACACGAACGGCTTCGTGAAGATACCGATGGTCTCCACCAAGGGCATAATCGGCAGCGGAATCTTCAGCCACCACGGCACGCCAGGCGTGTTGAAGATGTCTTTCCAGTACTCCTTGCCGGAAGAGAAGGTGGTCACGAAGAAGGTGATGAGCGCGAGAATGCCCGTCACGGCGATGTTGCCGGTCAGGTTCGCGCCGCCCGGGAAAATCGGAATGATGCCCAGCATGTTGTTCAAGAAGATGAAGAAGAACAGCGTGAGCAGGTAGGGTGCGTATTTGTTGGAGTTTTTGCCCAACGACGGGGTAATCACCTCGTCCTGGATGAAGACGATGACCGGCTCCACAAGGGCCTGCAGACCGCGCGGCGCCTCGTCGGGATGCTGCTTGTAGCGTTTCGCCACCGTCAGGAAAATGCAGCAAATCAAGACCAACGAAATGAGCAGGGCGCAGACGTTCTTGGTGATGGAAATGTCCCACTTGCAGACGTGGTTCGGGTAGGTGACACCCTCCTCAAGATGACCGGTATAGTCGGCATAGTCACCGTCCAGCTTCACGATGCGGCCCTTGTTGTCGCCCCACCCCATCGCGTAGCCGTTGTAGGCGGCCTCGCCGTGATGGAGCTTGCTGGACATGAAGACCGTCGGATGACCGCCGTCGAACAGGATGACGGGCAGTGGGATGGTGACGCTCTTGTCGCCGTCGCCGCAGATGTGCCAGCCGTAGCTGTCGATGACGTGCTCGATGATGAACGGACCGGCGTCGAATCCCTCCGACTCTTCCGTAACATACGTATCCGACGAAACAGCCTCCACATTTTCCGATGCTGTCTCCATCTCCGACTGGGCAAGTGCATTTTGGCACGCAAAGACCATCGTCAGCGTGCAAAAAAGCACCATCATTATTCTTTCGATACTCTTATAACTCATACGTTTATAGTTAGTTATCTCAATTTACAAAACCTTTTACCGCTCAATTTAAAAAGCCGTGCAATATACACTTTTTTTTGGTTTAAGGTGGAGGGTTTAAGGTTTAATGAAAATTGTAACCCCATAACCCTTAAACCATAACCCTTGTCAATGCCTGAAATAGGTTGACCGTTTTAAACACCAAAATCACCAAATCAAAAACGGATCAACAATGGAAAAATTAACAATTGAAGAACGGAGA
>ONQE01000003.1 GCA_900319925.1 uncultured Bacteroidales bacterium
GATCTATGGCTCGGGTGAAACCCCCACGCAGTACGCGATGCGCGATGTGGTGAGCGCCCTCGTCCGTAATGACGGTTCGCAGACCCAGTCCAACATCCAGGTCTATCTCAACGTCGTCGGTGCTGCCGAGCAATGGCATGACACGATCACGATTGCTTCGCTGGCCCCCAACACCGAGACTGTCGTCACCTTCCCCGACCATCTCTACAATGTGGCGGAGGTCAAGGACGTGGAGGTGCGCTGCGCAAACGACCAGAACAACAACAACAACAGCCAGCATTGGCGTATGGTGACCACGATGGAGAGTGCCGTCATCGCCGACACCACCACCGATATCCAACTGTTGGGTGACTATAACAACATCATTCGTCCGTGTGTGCGTTACAAGACCAATGAGGACTTGGCCGTGCGTGCGGTGAAATACTACTACGACCAGACCTACATCGCCGATCCGGAGAATGGCTTCAGAGCTTTCGTGGCCGACGCGAACGGCACAATCCTGGCGACTTCGCAGGTGATCGACTTCAGCACCCTGCAACAGCACGCGTGGAATGAAATCCCGATTTACAACTTCGCATTGACGAACACTACCGGCGAGTTCTATGTGGGCTTGGAGATGCTCTCCCACGGTAACTACCTCTGCTCACAGGTCGAGACCCCGCTCCGCGACTCCACCTTCTTCTATCTGAACAACGGCGCGTACGAGCCGCAGCTCACCGGCCGCTTCATGATCGGTGCGGTGGTCGATACCCCGTTCGTGAACGATATGGCCATCCTCGAACTCGTGAACCCGGTCACCGACTGTGACCTCGGCCACGAGCACCTGCAGGTTCGCATCACCAACAACGGCACCACCGACATTGTGCCGCCCGTCCAGATGCACTACACGGTGAACGGCGGCGCCACCGTCACGGAGGCCCTCACCGACACCCTCCACAGCCACGAGACCACGGTGTTCACCTTCAACAGCATCTACGACTTCACCAACAACCAGATTAACGTGGATGACAACTACACCATCCGCGTGTGGTCCACCAAACTCCCGCAGGATCGTCTGACCTACAACGATACGTTGGGCCTCACGGTGGTGTCCAAGGGCAAGGCCGTGATGCCGACCGCCCCGGATACGGTCATCGTGAACTACCATACCTCCACCACGCTTTCCGCCCAGCTTCCTGCGGCCATTTCCGAGGGTGTGCTCGGTTGGTACAAGAACACCGGTTACGAGTCTTGGGAACTGCTGACCTACAACCCCACCTACACGACCCCGTTGATCTACTTTGACACCACCTATTACGTGACGGCCAACCCCGGCACATTGGATGTGGTGACCGTGGGTACCGGTACCAGCGACGGCACCGACCCGTTCGCTTTCACCAACGGCTATTCGAAGGGCCGTATGCTCTATCTGGAGCAGGAAATCGGAGCACACGGTACGCTCACCTCCTTCGCGCTTCAGGTGAAGACCCCGGTCAGCGCAGCCGCCAGCGCCGGTATCCCCATGAAGATATATATGAAGTGCACGGATGAGAATGTGTTCACCTCCACGACCGTGAACTGGGACGATGAGATTCTCGGCGCCACGCTGGTGGTCGATGACCGCGTCTATTTCAACCAGGCTGGTTGGTACGAGTTCAACCTGATTGCCCCGTTCGAATATAGCAGTGGCAATCTGGAGGTCTTCGTGGAGACCAACTGCGCCGACTACTGTACCGGTACCGGCAGCCAATGTAACAACTGCGGTCAGTACGTCTCTGGTGCGAACAGCTATCCGAAGTTCTTCGTGTCCAACACTTCTGCCACGCTGTGCCAGAAGAAAGCGGGCAACAACGCCTCCGCCATGACCGGTGCGTGGACCAATGTGAGCAAGCGCATCAACGCCCGCTTCACGGTTGCGAACCTGGAGTGCGGAAGCCAGAAGGTGCCCGTCCATATCCACGTTCCCGACATCCCGTCCTACGACGTGGAGACTCAGGAACTGCTCTATCCCCAAACGAGCTGCGCCCTCTATAACGAGCATATCCAAGTGCAGCTCAAGAACATGCTGAACATCGCGATTCCGGCCAACAAGGTGGTGGTGCACGCCATCTTCAACGGCTCGGAAGTAACGCATGTGGTGGATGAGGCGTTCGCCCCCGAAGAGGTCAAGGTTGTGGAGTTCACCACTCCGTTCGACTTCAGCGCCCCGACGGCGAACATCACCTTCAACTACACGATATACACGACGTTGAATGGTGAGACCGTGGTCTATGGTGGCAACGATACCATCACCGGCCAGTTCCAGTCCACTCGCACGGCCTACCTGCCCGATAGCATTGTCTATACCGGCGGATATACCTTGCCGTACACGATTCTGGAGCCGGCAGACAGATCGACATCCATCACCCAGTACTACTTCTACGATGCCTTTGACGCCGCCAACCCGATTCACACCACCACCACTGCGGCTCCGTTCATGACCACGGATCCTTTGTATGACACGGTGGTGTTCTGGGTGTCTGGCAAGACGCAGCAGAGTAACTGTATTACGAAGCGCATACCTGTGATTATCAATGTCTTCCGTCCGCAATACGATTTGAGCACAGAAGAACTGATCTACCCGGTCTCCTACCAGTGCGCTACCTCTTTGAACCCGCAGCTGCAGGTCTCTGTGATGAACCAAGACACGACGTCCGGCACATCGATTCCGGCAGGTACGTTCAACCTGAATGCCAACTTCACAGGAGCGGCCACGGTGAACGGTACGAACCTCATCAACACGCCGATTTCATCGTTGCAGTTGGATACCATCACCTACAACAACGGTATCAACCTCGGTTCCGCCACGCAGAACAGAGTCTATAACTACTTGATTTATACGACGCCCGCCGATGCCACGTTGCCGGTCTATAGGGCCAACGACACCATTACGGGCTCGATGTACGTCCCCGCCTTGCCTACCGCGCCGCAAGCTCTTACCTTCACGGTGCCTTACGGCGGTACGCAAACGGTGACCCCGGGCGCATCTACGCTGAACCACTTCTACTTCTACGAGAACGCCACCGACAACGAGGCCATTGCGGAAGGCAACAGCTTCACCACCGACCCGATTTACGGTCCGACAACCTATTACTATAGCGGCCGTATCGAGTCGAACGGATTCAGTGCAAGCGTCATTGCTGGTACGGGTAACAACACCTCCCAGACGAGCAACGCACCGTTCACGTTCGCTAACGGTCACTCCTACGCCAAGATCCTCTACAACAAGGAGGATATGGGTGGCCCGAAGGGACGTATCGACAGCATCTACTTCCATGTCTGCACGGCTGAGACCAACGGCATTGCCATCCCGATGAAGTTCTGGTTGAAGGACACCACGAATGTCCCGAACATCGGAACCAGCTCCAAGACCATCAACTGGCCTGCGGAGACCGCCAATGCCAGATTGGTGTTCGACGGAGAGCTCGCCCTCGACGAAGTCGGTTGGGTCGGATTCGCTGTCGAAGGCGGCTACGACTTCAACGGCGAAGGCCTGCTGCTCTATGCGGAGCACGACTGCGGCGACGCGAGCTGTGTGACGAACTACGGTATCAACCCGACGCCGAAGTTCACCAACACGCCGATGTCCAACAACGGCAAGAAAGTCTATGCGAAGGCGCAGAACACACCGCTGACCGGTGCCATCAGCTTCGGTTCGCCGACAGGCTTCCGTGTCAACACGATGTTCAAGATGAACTACACCTGCGAGTCGCCGAAGGGCACCATCACCATCAACACCACGGTGCCGCAGCACGATGTGGGTGTGATCGCCATCACGGCTCCTGTGACGCAGAACAACAGCTTCACCAACAACGAGACGGTGACAGTCCGGGTCAAGAACTTCGGTTCCCAGGCCGCCAGCGGCTTCCCGGTGTCCTACCAGTTGGCCAACAACACCGCCGTGACACAGAACTACAGCGGTTCCTTGGCTGCCGGCGCTGAAGCGAACATGACCTTCACCACGGGTTGTGACCTCACCAGTGTCTATTACAGTACACCGTTCCGTGCCTACACCGGCCTCACCTCCGATACCTACCACGGCAACGACACCACTACGATTTACGTGAGCAAGGAAGATCCCTGCCCGTCACGTCCGTTGGCTCTGAACACCGGCGCCCATATCACCAATGTGACGTTCGCTGCACTGAACAACGGCACAGCTTCCCCGTTCATCAACCATCCCGTCGCCCCGGGCAATGGCATGTATAGCGACTTCACCTCTACGGTTGCTCCCGTGGAGCTGATTCTCGGTCAGGAATACACCCTTTCCGTGGCGCACGCCTTCACGGCCGCGCAGACCAAGACGGTCTATAAACGCGCCTACATCGACTACAACCGCAACGGCGAGTTCGAGGCTTCCGAGGCTATCATGACTTCCGGCGCCATCCCGGCCGACAGCAACAACGCCGCCACCGTCCAGGTGGTCAACGTGCCGATCGTGGGCAATGCCGAGACCGGAATGACCCGCATGAGAGTCATCTGCTCTTCCGTCAATGTCAACGACCCCTGCTCCTTCTATAACAATTCGGCGACCGCCGAGGGCGAGACCGAAGACTATGCCGTCCTGTTGAGCGCTCCGATGCAAGTTGACCTCGGTATTCCTGGACTCTTGCATCCGGTGGGTGACGTTTGCGCCGACCACGATGCCAACCTGCGCGTGCGTGTCCGCAACTACGGTACCGAGACGCAGACCCTGAGCATGGCCAATTCGATGACCGTCACCGCCACGATTACGGGCGCGGTTCCCGGCGTGTACACCACTGTCGTGGAGAACGGTACCTTGGCCCCGAACAGCGAGATGACCGTCACGATTCCGAACGTCAACCTCAGCGCGCTGGGCGACTACCACGTGAGCATGCAAGTCACGTACGACGGCGACCAGTACCTGACCAACAACACGCGTGCTGGTGATGCAGTGGTCTCTGACCTGACTGTCTATCAGCTTCCGTATGTGGAGAACTTCGTGCCGGTAGGCATTGAGGATATCCAGCTACCGGTTGATTGGACGGTGACCTCCTCCAACCTGAACAACTACGTCTGGATTGAGAAGACCGGTGCGTCGCAGAACAACGGCGCCAACCCGAGCGGCGGTCCTGCACACGACCACACCTCTGCCGGCACCAGCTTGGAGCAGTACGGCGGCTATGCGACCGTGAACGGCGTGAACAATACCACGAACCAGAACAAGTGGACATCCCTCACCAGCGGATGTATCAATATGCACTACAACGACATCTATCCCGCTGAACTGAACTTCTACAAATACTTCACCGGTGCGGCAAATGCTGACTTCGAGATGTATGTGGAGACCGGTTCCGGCGAATACTACCAGCATGTTGACACGCTTACCAAGGCCGACGGCGCGGCCCAGTGGCTCAACCACCTCACCGTGCTGCACTCCGTTGACGAGGTGGCCCGTCTGCGCTTCACCGTCACGCATCAGGTTTACAGAATAGACCCGAGTATCGATGACATCAACCTCGTGACCGGTCTGCCCGATATGGCTGTCAACCGCGTTGTCTATCCCGAGGATAAGTCACTCTCTACTGCCTGTCTGCACGTGAACAGCATTGTGGTGCCGATCATCGAGCTCCAGAACGCCGGTAATTCCGCTGTCGAGGAATTTGACGTGGTATTCAATGTGGGTACGGGTAGCGACATCGTGACCGAGACCGAACACGTTGTGCACCATCTCAATCCTGGCGACACGCTGATTTATACAAGCACCAACGAGTTCATCGTGACCAATCTCACTCAGAACTGGGAGGTGAAAGCTACCGTCGTGATTCCTGACGACAAGCGCCACTCTAATGATACCAAGCGTACGCTCTCCTGCACCGATGTCGGTATCGACGATTACGAGACTTCCGAGAGCGTCTATCTCGGTCAGAACGAACCTAACCCCTCTGTCACGGTCACCCGTATCCCGTATTCCGTGCCGGAGCCTGGCAAGGTGACGCTGGATATCTCCAACAGCGCTGGTCAGATTCTCTACACCACCACGGAGGAGGCGGAGTTGGGCACCAACTACATCGAGGTGAACACCACGAGCCTTGCTGCTGGTATCTACTACTATACGATTCATTATAAGGATGTTATATTAACCAAGAAGATGGTTGTTGAAAAGTAACCGCTTCTTAACAAGAGAAGCTACCCTTCGGGGTAGCTTTCTTTTTCCCGAGAATATGAGCCGAAAACCTCTGTTGACCGCGATATGCCTGATGGTTCTGACGGTTGCCTGTGCGCAGCGCAATCCGTCGGGGAACTCGCTGGCTGCCGCTTCCGAAACGGCGTTGCGTACCGGTGCCGAGTGCATGGAACGCTATCTGCCGTTATTGGAAGGCAAGCGTGTGGCAGTGTGCGGTAACCAGACCTCCGTGGTCGGGAAGACCCATCTGGTCGATACACTGCTGTCGCGCAAGGTCGATGTGGTGAAGCTCTTCTGCCCGGAGCACGGCTTTCGCGGACAGGCGGAGGCGGGCGCGACCATCGCCTCCGGCAAAGATCCGCTTACCGGGCTGCCCGTGGTCTCCCTCTATGGCAAGAACAAGAAGCCGACGGCCGAGCAGCTGCAGGGTGTTGACGTGGTACTCTTCGACTTGCAGGATGTGGGCTGCCGCTTCTACACCTACATCTCCACGCTGCACTACGTGATGGAGGCCGCTGCCGAAAACGGGGTCAAAGTCATCGTGCTCGACCGCCCGAACCCCAACGGCTTCTACGTTGACGGTCCTGTCTTGGAGCCGCAGTACAAATCCTTCGTGGGGATGCACCCCGTGCCGATTGTCTATGGCATGACGATAGGGGAGTACGCCCGCATGATCAACGGTGAGAAGTGGTTGGCGAACGGGGTGCAGTGCGACCTGACGGTGATAAAGATAGAGGGTTACACGCACGAGACCCGCTACGCTTTGCCCGTCGCGCCGTCGCCGAACCTGCAGACCGCCGAGGCCGTCTTCCTCTACCCGTCGCTCTGCCTCTTCGAAGGCACGAACGTCAGCGTGGGGCGCGGCACCGACCAGCCGTTCGAAATGTACGGCGCACCCGGGATGCAGTCCGGCGACTATCGGTTCACCCCGCGTGCGATTCCGGGTGTGTCGGAGAACCCGCCCTTCAAGGGTCAGGAGTGTCGCGGCTACCTGCTGCACGACATTGCGGCGGACAACCTGAACAATCCCGGTCGCCTCAATCTTTCCTATCTGCTCACCGCCTATCGGAATTGTGTTGACCAGTCGAGCTTCTTCCTCAAGAACAACTTCTTCGACAAGCTTGCCGGCACCGACCAGCTGCGCAAACAGCTTGTGGTGGGCGCCAGCGAGGAGGAAATCCGCGCTTCGTGGGAGCCGGATTTGGAAAAATTCAGGCATATCAGGGAACAATATCTGTTGTATGAATAGAAAAATGTCGTCATATAGCTTTGACCTATAGAGTGTTATGAAACATTTCAAAAAAAAGTGAAAATGCTTGTAACAAAATCACAGTTACGTGCGACAAAGAAGACGAAGGGGAAGGTTTGGGAATTGACGAAAAGTAAAAATTATAATGATATGAGAAAAACAGTATTGACAATGATGATGATGGGTGTTATGCTTTTCTGCTTTGCGCAGGAGCATATCCCGTTCAGCCAGTATTATGTGGCTCCTGAATTTACTGAGGAGTTCGGAGCTTCCAAGGTGGAGGACCTTCGGGCGAACCAACCTGCGGAATTGGTCCGGATGCACTACACAATGTTCAACTATGCCTTGGTTATAGGTAAACTGTGGGACGGCAATTTCCAGCAGATGGGTATGTTGGAACAGTATCTCCCCAAAGGAATGGCCTATAACGAGGATGAACTTATCAAAAAGGGTTATGTGAACCCCTTCAAATGGAATCTTCCCCAGGATACGTACCGCTATAACCTTTTCAAACTTCGTAATAGTGAATATTATGTGGTGGTGATGCCTAAGGTGACTTGGGAGGAACGTCTGAATGCGCATTTACATCAATATGGTTTTTAAGAAAATTCTGGAAAAATGAAAAAGATAATAGCCCTGTTTGCAATCGTATGCGGCGTATTGTCGCTCCAGGCCCAGATAATCACGTTGGGGGTAAGTTCGCAGACCTCCGTGAACGGCTGTGCTGTCTCTGTCTATGACAATGGCGGCCTTAATGGTGACTACAGCCCCAATATGGACAATTACATCACCATTTGTTCCAACGACCCGAACAACCACTCCGTGCGGGTGAATCTGAATCTGGCCTCTTTTGACGTGGACTGTTCCGACACGCTGTTTGTCTATGACGGCAGCTCCTTCAACGACCCGGTGCTCCTCGTCTTGAACAACTGCACCGCCGATTCCATCACCGCCACCTCGCTGTCAGTCGCGGCCACTGTCTATAACACTTCGGGCTGTCTGACCATCCGTTTCAAGACGGACGGCCAGGACGAGGGCGCCGGATTTGCCATCAACACAGACTGCGTGCGTCCCTGCCAGCGCATCAATGTGCTGTTTGACGAGACGGCCAGTAACAAGGTTCCACACATGGAGGATGACGGCTATTTCTACCTCGACATGTGTCCGTACGACACCATCCACATGGTTGTTCACGGTGAATTTCCCGACAACGACTATAGCTATCATCAATCCGATGCCGAATGTACTTTCCATTGGGATATGAGTTGGGAAACCTTCGACACACTCGGAGGCAATGCCATTGACTATCAGTTCCCGGAAGGACGAGGCTACGATGTGGCTATCAGCATCTCCGACAGTGCAGGCTGTGAGTCCTATATCCCGTACACATTCCGCGTCCGCACATCCTCCAACCCGATTCGTGACGTGCTTGACTTCCCGCCCGTATGCGCCGGCTCTGAAGTGCAGCTTTCAGTGGGTTACGACTTCCTCTCCGCCCTGCAGGTCGATACCGTGGGCAGCGAGCAGATTACGGCTCTTTCAGTGTGCGACACCGTCTTCCTGCCCGATGGTATGCCTTGTAATAACGGTGTGGAACAACCTGGTCAACTCCAATACTGCTCCTACATATCCCCGGTCACATTCACCAGCTTCTCCCCATCTGCGACCATCCAGTCGGCCAATGACATATTGTACGTGCGCGTCAAGCTGGAGCACTCCTGGGTGGGCGACATCTGGATCCGCCTTATCTGTCCTAACCAGAATTATGTGTCCATATTGAAGAAGTACAATTCCGGTGCGACTTCCTGTGCCAGCGTGATTCCTCAGACAGAATGGGGATGGAACGGATCTGGAACGACAAGCGCTTATTTTGGTGTCCCTGTTGACCAGTCTTCGGGATGTAATCCCAACATTAGCTCAAATGTGATGGGCACCCCGTGGAACTATTGCTGGTCCAATGCCACAAACCAGGGTTATGTCTATTCTAACAATACCTACGTATATACGAATGCTCCCGGCAGCGGATCGATTGATTCTACGAATGTGGCCAACATGACCAATGTGTATCACCCCGATGCCAGTTTCGCCAATCTGGTCGGCTGTCCGATGAACGGTACCTGGAGTATTGAAGTGATGGATGGCTGGGGCGGTGACAACGGTTGGATGACCGAATGGGAGATGGCCCTTGACCCCGCCTTGCTGCCCCAGGATTGGTCCTATCAAGTCCTGGTTGACAGCGCTTGGGTGGAAGGCCCCGGTGCCAATGGCCCCACCATCATTCCCGACAGCTCCGGTAATATCGTGTACACCATCAAAGTGATGGACGAGCTGGGCTGTGTGTATGATACCGTAAACAACATGGAAGTTGTGGGTCACCCCGAACCGAACCTCGGCGAGGACTACAACATCTGCTATGGTGACATTACCGTTTTGGCGGCTAACTATGACCAGGCTGGTGCTCAGGGACAGACGACTGTGTACCATTGGAATACGGGCGACGAAACCGACTCCATCGAGGTCCTCACTGCAGGCCTTTATTCAGTGGATATCACCACCACCAGTGATGAGACGGGCCTTGCCTGCTCAGGCTCCGATTCCATCAACATCGGAATATTCGAACGACCTGTCATCAACGTGGAGGATCTTGACCTGTCGGGATGTGCCCCGCTGAACCTCCGTATCGAGAACAATTCCACACCAGAGGATTCCTATTTTGAGTGGTATATCATCGAATATGACGACTTTGGCGGCTCTCGCGTCGCGTATAGCTCTACGGCCAACGATCCGGTGTTCCAGATCAACGAACCGGGCACCTATTCCCTGTTGATGAAGATGACTACGCCGGACGGATGCACGGATTCCCTCTCGCTCTGGAATTCCATCGTGGTCAACCCGCAGCCTATCGCCGAGTTCGAGGCTGATCCTGCTATCTCCATGCTCAGCGAGAACGGCGGTGTCGTGAACTTTATCAACTATGCCGACCAATCAGTGGTCACTGGTGGCAACGGAAGCTTCTATTGGGATTTCGATGACGGTACCATCGACTCGGTGAATTTTGCTGAGCCGCACACGTTCACCACTTGGGGCGATTATAACGTGACGCTGCACGTGGAGAGCAATTCAGGTTGCAGCAGCGAGATTACCCATACCATCGTCATCGAGAGCGACCTTATCTTCCCGAATGTGATTACGCCCAACGGTGACGGTATCAACGACGTTTGGGCCATCGAGAACCTGAACACCAACATCAACCCCGAGGATCCCGACGGCTATCGCAACAACCGTCTGATGATTTACGACCGCTGGGGCAAAAAGGTGTATGATGCCAAGAACTACGATACCTACGCCAAGGACGGCACGGTCTATCCCGGCGAGCACATCTTCGACGGTTCGGGCCTCTCCGACGGCGTCTATTACTACTCTTTCCACTACAAAGGAAAAGCCAAGACCATTACGTTCAACGGCTCCATCACGATTGTGCGATAGGGTAGGGCAAGGCCATAAGAAAAAGGGACGTGTTTCGGCACGTCCCTTTTTTTGTTGCTCGATGGAGGATTATCAGTACTTCGGCTCCACTCCCATGTTGAAGAACATGAACGAAAAGATATCGACCACCTCATTGATGGTTTTGTCAAGGGGCTTGCCGCCGCCGTGGCCTGCGTTGCTCTCGATGCGGATGAGGTGCGGGCGGTCGCCGATGTCACTGTTCTGCAAAGCCGCGGCATACTTGAACGAGTGTGCGGGCACCACACGGTCGTCATGGTCGGCGGTGGTCACCAGAATGGCGGGGTACTCTTTCCCGTTCTGGATGGAGTGCAGCGGGGAGTACTTGTAGAGGTACTCGAACATCTCCTTGCTGTCCTCGCTGGTGCCGTAATCCACCGCCCAGTAGCGGCCGATGGTGAACTTGTGGTAGCGGAGCATATCCATGACGCCCACCTGCGGGATGGCCACCGCAAAGAGGTCGGGACGCTGGTTCACGACTGCGCCGACCAGCAGGCCGCCGTTGGAGCCGCCCTGCAGGGCCAGCTTCTCCTTGCACGTATATTTCTGGTTGATGAGGTATTCCGCCGCCGCGATGCAGTCGTCGAACACGTTCTGCTTCTTCATCTTGGTGCCGGCCTCATGCCATTCCTTGCCGTATTCGCCGCCGCCGCGCAGGTTCACGATAGCCAGCACGCCGCCCTGCTCCAGCCAGGCGACCCGCGTTGCGCTGAAGCTCGGGGTGAGCGAGATGTTGAAGCCGCCGTACCCGTAGAGCAGCGTCGGGTTGTTGCCGTCCATCTTGATGCCCTTCTTGTGGGTGATGAACATCGGGACCTTGGTGCCGTCCTTCGAGGTGAAGAACTTCTGCTCGGTCACGTATTCGTCGGAGTTGAACTTGATCTCGGACTTCTTGTAGAGCGTGGATTTGTTGTTGGTGACGTCATAGCGGTAGATGGAGGCTGGGGTGATGTAGGAGGTCACGGTGTAGAACGTCTCCGTATCTTCCGCCTCGCCGCTGAATCCGCCGATGGTGCCGATCATGTCGTTGTCGAGGTTGCCGAGGAACTTGCCGCTCTCGTCGAAAATCTTCACGAGCGAACGGGCGTCCTTGGTGTAGTTGGCAATCAGCCGGTGACCGACATGGCTCACACCCGCGAGCACTTCCCCCTTGGTGGCGGGGATGACATCCGTCCACCCCATCGTGTTGAGACTGCCGATCGGGATGCTGATGACCTGGTACTCCGGGGCGTTGTGGTTGGTCATCACGAGGAAGTGTCCGTCAATCTCGTCAATGACGGCGTAGTCGTCCGTGAAGTCGGTCACGGCTTTGATGAACTGCGCTTTCGGATCATTCAAATCTTTGTAGTACAGCGAATTGCCGGACGTGGACTCGCTGCCGTAAATCACTAAGTAGCGTTTGTTGACCACCTCGGCGGAGAAGCTGAGGTTCGGGTTGGTGCGGTCTTCGTAGGCCAACTTGTCCTCTTTCTGGTCGGTGCCGACCTTGTGGTAGTAGAGTTTGCCGTTCTCGTTCACGCCGGAGAGCTCGTTCTTGGGTTCCGGGAAGCGGCTGTAGAAGAAGCCGTCGTCCTTCCAGGCGATGCCGGAGAACTTCACCCACACGAGATGGTCGCTCAGCACCTCGCCGGTGGTGATGTTCTTGACGTAGATCTCCTGCCAGTCGCTGCCGTTGCGGGAGATGGCGTAGCCGAGGTAATTGCCGTCGTCGGAGATGCCGAGCGTGGAGAGGGCCACGGTGCCATCGTCGGAGAGCTTGTTGGGGTCGAGCAGCTCCACGGCCTCGCCGTCAAGGGAGTTCTTGTAGTAGAGGACGCTCTGGTTCTGCAGACCGTCGTTGTGGTAGAAGAAGTAGCGGTCGCCCTTCTTCCACGGCGCGCCCTCCTTGGGGTAGTTCAGCAGGTCTTTCAAGTGCTGCTTCATCTTCTCGCGGTAGGGAATCTGCGCCAGGAACTTGTCGGTCACCGCGTTCTGGGCCTTCACCCAGTTGGCGGTCTCCTCGGAGTAGTCGTCCTCCAACCAACGATACGGGTCGGGCACGGCCACGCCGAAATAGTGGTCCACGGTGTCGCACTTCTTGGTTTCGGGGTACTCCACCTTGGGAACCCCGTTGCTTTTCTTGTGACAGGATGTCAACATCATAATACTGCTTAATGCTAAAATACTGATAGTTAGTTTTTTCATTGATATGATTTTTTGATGATGTTCCAAAGTGCAAAGATAGTCTTTTTTGAGTAGCAATGTTCAAGGCGTCCACGGCGTCCCGGCCGCGGAAAGCATCGCCATTACATCGTCCTAACCAAGGGGTTCGCAAGGAGATGCCATACTGTTGCCATACTGATGCCATAGTGTAGCCATACTCTTAAGTATGGCAAGAGTATGGCATCAGTATGGCATCACTATGGCAAGTACTTGCGAAGTGCTTGCCATCGGTATGCTTACCCCTAACCCCATACCCCTTAAACCTTAAACCTTAACCCTTAAACCATAACCATTAACCCAAAAAAATGTATCTTTGCGCCGTCTTAAATTTGGAAAGAAATTATGCGTGACGCCCGTATCTTTGTAGAGAAAAAACAGGGCTTTCAGGTCGAAGCCGACAGTTTGAAAGCCACTTTGAACCAGAACTTTAACCTTAATATCACGAATCTTCGCCACCTGAAGGTCTATGACATCTTCAATATAGACGAGGATCTCCTCGCCAAAGCCGAGAAAGTGGTCTTCTCCGAACCCGTGACCGACAACGTGAGCCACGAGTTCCCCTTGGACGGGCTGAAGTACTTCGCCGTGGAGTTCCTGCCCGGACAGTTCGACCAGCGTGCCGACAGTGCCATGCAGTGCCTCAAACTGCTGAACCCCAAGACGGAAGCTGTCATCAAGAGCGCCAACCTCTACGTGATTGAGGGCGAACTGACCGATGAGCAGTGGCTGAAGGTCAAGAAGTTCTGCATCAACGAGGTGGAAGCCCGCGAGAAGGATATGGCCCGCCTCGAGCTGACCGAAAACCCTGAAGTTCAGGATGTCCCCATCTACGACGGTTTCAGAACCTGGACGGAAGACCAGCTGCGCGAGTTCCACGGCAAGATGGGCTTGGCCATGTCATTGGAGGATCTGAAGTTCATCCAGCAATATTTCGCCAACGACGAGAAGCGCGACCCCTCCGACACCGAAATCAAGCTGTTGGATACCTACTGGAGCGACCACTGCCGCCACACAACCTTCGAGACGGCCATCACGGATATTGACGTTCAAGGTGGAAACATTTACAAAGAGCAGATAGAGAATGCGTTGCGCGAATACCTCGCCGTGCGCGACGAAATGTACGGCAAGGATACGCAACGGCCCGTGACCCTGATGGACCTGGCCTCCATCAACGGCAAATACGAGTACAAGCGCGGCAACCTCCCCGACAAGGAGATTTCCGAGGAGAACAACGCCTGCAGTATCCGTGTGAAGGTTGATGTCGATGGCAAGGAGGAGGACTGGCTGCTGATGTACAAGAACGAGACGCACAACCACCCGACGGAGATCGAACCCTTCGGCGGTGCGGCCACCTGCGTGGGCGGTGCCATCCGCGACCCGCTGAGCGGCCGTAGCTATGTGTACCAGGCATTGCGCGTTACGGGTGCCGGCGATATCAAAGCCCCGATTTCCGCCACCCTGCCCGGCAAGCTCCCGCAGTCGGTGATCTCCAAGACCGCCGCCGCCGGCTACTCCTCTTACGGTAACCAAATCGGTTTGGCCACCACCTGCGTGCGCGAGATCTATCACCCCGATTACCAAGCGAAACGTCTGGAAATCGGTGCCGTGGTGGGTGCCGTTCCCGAGAACCAGGTGCGCCGCGAGCGTCCGCTGCCCGGCGACATCATCATCATGTTCGGTGGCCGTACGGGTCGCGACGGTATCGGAGGCGCCACCGGCTCCTCGAAGGAGCATACGGAGAAGTCGCTCGACACTTGCGCCGCCGAGGTGCAGAAGGGCAACGCCCCCGAAGAACGCAAAATCCAGCACCTGTTCCGCCGTCCCGAGGTGACGAAGCTTATCAAGAAGTCCAACGACTTCGGCGCGGGCGGCGTCAGCGTGGCCATCGGCGAGCTGGCCGACGGTCTGGTCATCGACCTGGACACGGTGCGCACGAAATACAAGGGCCTGAACGGCACGGAGGTCGCCATCAGCGAGTCGCAGGAGCGTATGAGCGTGGTGGTCGCTCCCGAAGACGTGGAGACCTTCTTCCAGTACTGCCGCGAGGAGAACCTGGAGGCGAACATCATCGCCAAGGTGACCGACAACAACCGCCTGACGATGACGTGGCGCGGCAAGACCATCGTGGATCTCAGCCGCGACTTTATCAACACCAACGGCGTGCGCCAAAAGGTGACCGCCAAGATTGCGCCCGTGGGTGATGATGTGTTGAAATCCGCTGACGTTCAAGGGAAAACGATGCAGGAGAAATGGCAAAACTGCCTTACCAATCCGAACGTGGCTTCCCAAAAGGGTCTTATCGAGATGTTCGACGCCACCATCGGCGCTTCCACGGTGCTGATGCCCTTCGGCGGCAAGGACCAGCTGACCGAGGCACAGGTGAGCGCGCAGAAACTGCCTGTGCTGCACGGCCATACGAACCTCGCCTCCATCATGGCGTTCGGCTACAACCCCTTCGTCGCCATCCGTTCCCCGTATCATGCCGGCGTGTTGGCGGTGTTGGAAGCGATGTCGAAAATCGTGGCGGCCGGTGGCGATTACCACAAGATCCGCTTCACTTTCCAGGAGTATTTCGAGAAGCTCGGCAAAGAACCCGCCCGCTGGGGCAAACCGCTCTCCGCGCTGTTGGGTGCTTTCTGGATGCAGAAAGCGTTCGGACTTGCTTCGTTGGGCGGCAAGGACTCTATGAGCGGCACTTTCAAGGATATGCACGTGCCGCCCACCATCGTCTCCTTCGCCATCACCACGGAGAATTCCGCTCACATCATTTCGCCGGAGTTCAAGCAGAAAGGCAATCATATTTACCTTATCGAAAATAAGTTAGAAAACGATATCCCGAATATTCAACATACGAGCGGGATTTTCGACTTCGTGCGCAAGCACATTCTGGATCAGACTATCGTCTCTGCTTTCACCCTGCAGTTCGGCGGTGTCGCGGAGGCGTTGGCCAAGATGAGCTTCGGCAACGACTTGGGCTTCGACATCCAGACGAATAAGGATCTCTTCTCATACGGTTACGGCAGTTTCATCGTGGAGACGACCGAGAAATTGGATGCTCCCTTTGCCATCGAACTCGGCAAGGTGGCGGATGATTTCGTGGTCAACGGCGAGAAGCTCGACAAGGCGGAACTGCTGAAGGCTTGGCGCGGCTACTACGGCAAGCTCTACCCGCAGACCGCCCCGAACGAGACCACTTCCGTGGGTGCGGAGTTTGCGCGTAAAGCACAGAACGGTCACTTCGAACCGGCGGTGAAAGTCGGCAAGCCGAAGGTGATTCTGCCCGTCTTCCCCGGCACCAACTGCGATTACGATACCGCCAAGGCTTTCGAGGATGCCGGCGCCGAAACCCGCATCCTGGTCTTCAAGAACTTGGACGAGGCGGCGATTGAGCACTCCATCGACGAGCTGGCGGCGGCCATCCGCGAGTCGCAGATTCTCGCGCTCTCCGGTGGCTTCAGCTTGGGTGACGAGCCCGACGGCAGCGGCAAGTTCATCGCCAACGTGCTCAACAGCCCGAAGGTGAAAGCGGCCGTTGAGGACCTGCTGGCCCGCAAGTGTCTGGTGCTCGGCATCTGCAACGGTTTCCAGGCGCTCGTCAAGTCCGGTCTGCTGCCCTTCGGCAAGCTCGGCGACGTCACGCCCGCATCCCCGACGCTCTACCGCAACAACATCAATAGACACATCTCCCGCATCGTGCGCACCCGCGTGGGCAGCACCAACTCCCCGTGGCTCAGCTCGTTCCGCGAGGGCGACGTCCACCAGATCGCCGTCAGCCACGGCGAGGGCAAGTTCGTGGTGTCGGAGCAGTTGGCGAAGCAGCTCTTCGAGAACGGACAGGTCGCGTTCCAGTACTGCGACGAGCGTGGCAATGTGAGCATGGATCCCGAGGACAACCCGAACGGCTCCTTCTACGCCATCGAGGGCATCGTCTCCGACAACGGACTGATTCTCGGCAAGATGGGCCACAGCGAACGCAAAGGCTGCTACCTCTACAAGAACATCGACGGCAACAAGTGCCAGGACATTTTCGCGAATGCGGTTTCTTATTTCAGGCAATAGGCAACGAGAGCCTTTAATAATAAGAAACATCTTCCTTAAACAGCCCCGGAGGGGCAAAACGCGCGAAGCGCAAATAACCCCACACAAGCGACGAAGGAGCGCAGTGTGGGGTCGGAGAAAGCCGAAGGGGCAAAACGCGCGAAGCGCAATTAACCCCACATAAGCGACGAAGGAGCGCAATGTGGGGCCGAAAAAACAAAGAACATGCGAATCAACGATATCGAATACATCGAGGTGGAAGTGTTGGATGTGCGGTCGGCGGCGCACGCGAGCGAGGCGTTTTCGCTGATTCTGACCGACAAGTTCAACGCGACGCATTACGTGCCCATCATCATCGGGCTCAATGAGGCGCGGGCGATCTTGGGCGAGAAGCACGGGCGGATGCCGCAGCGGCCGCTCACGCACACCCTCTTCGCCGACCTGCTCACCGACCACATCCCCGACTACAACCTCGAGTTCGTCTCTATTGACGGTTACCGCGACGGCATCTATTACGCCTCCATCGTCATCCAGGCGCCCACGGGCAGCTACTTCGAGGTGGACGCCCGCCCGTCGGACGCGATTGCGATCGCTCTGCACGCCCGCAAGCCCGTCTTCTTCCGCAAGGATCTCTTCGGGGAGCTCATGCAGGTGGCCCGTGCCGCCAATGAGTATTCGGAACCCCATGAGTTTTCCGGGATCTCCATCCCTCCATCATCCAAAGCAAGCGATGCCGCCACGGAGTGGGAGACTTTGTCGCTCTCGGAACTCAAGGACCTGCTTCAGGACGCCATCGACGAGGAGAACTACGAGCAGGCTGCCAAGATTCAGGAGGAGATGGACAGGCGCAAAGCTCAGGATTCTGCAACTCATTGATAATCAACAATGTTGATAAGTGTGTTTATAACTATTTCAGCGAGGTTTTAATCCCAAAAAAAGGAAATTGTACTTTTGCAGCGGTTCAGGTTCTGAACAGATGAAAAGGGAACGCTGTGAGAATCAGCGGCTATACCCGTAGCTGTGAGCTCCGGTTTTGCGCCTCCTCCAAGATGTCACTGACTTTTTCATGGGTCGGGAAGGCGGAGGAAGGCGGGAGCGAGCCAGAAGACCTGCCTGAAACCGTGTTCGTGGCTTTCGGGACTAAGAGCAAACGAGAGTGCAGATATCTGCGTGACCTCTCCCTGAGCTGTTTTTATTAACAACCAAAACCTTAACCCTTTTATGGATCAACTGTACATCATCAAACGCAACGGCAAGCGTGAACCCTTCTCGGCCGACAAAATCAAGAACGCCATCGCCAAGGCGTTCCTCTCCGTGAACAGCTTCGCGACCCAGGACGTGCTCATCAACGTCATGAGCCGCCTCAAAATCCATGACGGCATCTCCGTGGAGGAAATCCAGAACCAAGTGGAGATTTCCCTCATGGCCGAACGCTATTACGAAGTCGCCAAAGCGTATATCCTGTACAGACAACGCCATTACGAGGACCGCGAGGTCAAGGAGAAACTCGACTTCCTCATCAACTACTGCAACGCCTCCAACGCCGCCACGGGCAGCAAATACGACGCCAACGCCAACGTGGAGCGCAAGAACATCGCCACCCTCATCGGCGAACTCCCGAAGTCGAACTTCATCCGCCTCAACCGCAGGATGCTGTGCGACAAGATTAAAGATCTCTACGGCAAGGAGCTCTCCGACAAATACTTATACCTGCTCAACCACCATTTCATCTATAAGAACGACGAGACGAGCATCGCCAACTACTGCGCTTCTATCACCATGTACCCGTGGCTGTTGGACGGCACGCGCAGCATCGGCGGCAACGCCTCCGCCCCCACGAACCTCAAGTCCTACTGCGGCGGCTTCATCAACATGGTCTTCATGGTCTCCAGCATGCTCAGCGGCGCCTGCGCCACCCCGGAGTTCCTGATGTATATGGACTACTTCATCCGCAAGGAGTACGGCGACGAATACTACAAGGAGAGCGACAAGGTGGTGGACCTCTCGCTCAAGCAGCGCACCATCGACAAGGTGATCACCGACTGCTTCCAGCAGGTGGTCTATTCCATCAACCAGCCGACGGGCGCGCGCAATTTCCAGTCGGTGTTCTGGAACGTGGCCTACTATGACCGCTACTACTTCGAGAGCCTCTTCGGCGAGTTCCGCTTCCCCGACGGCACCAAGCCCCTCTGGGATTCGCTCAGCTGGCTGCAGAAACGCTTCATGCGCTGGTTCAACGAGGAACGCCTCCGTGCCGTCCTCACCTTCCCGGTCGAAACCATGGCGCTGCTCTCCAAGGACGGCGACATCATTGACACCGAGTACGCCGATTTCACCGCGGAGATGTACGCGGCAGGCCACTCCTTCTTCACCTACGTGAGCGACAACGCCGACTCGCTGAGCAGCTGCTGCCGCCTGCGCAACGAAATCCAGGACAACGGCTTCAGCTACACCCTCGGCGCCGGCGGCGTCTCCACCGGTTCCAAGAGCGTCCTCACCATTAACCTCAATCGCTGCATCCAGTACGAATGCCGCAACAATATCCCGCAGTTCCAGTTCGTCGGAGAGGTCATCGACCTGATGCACAAGGTCCAGATTGCCTACAACGAGAACCTCAAATACCTGCAGTCCAAGGGTATGCTGCCGCTGTTCGATGCCGGCTACATCGCCATCAACCGCCAGTACCTCACCATCGGCGTGAACGGATTGGTGGAGGCCGCCGAATTCCTCAACATCCCCATCAACGACAACCCGCAGTACCAGAAGTTTGTCGAGAATGTCCTCGGTCTGGTCGAGAAATACAACCACCAATACCGTTCCAAGGAGCTGATGTTCAACTGCGAGATGATTCCCGCCGAGAACGTGGGCGTGAAGCACGCCAAGTGGGACCGCGAGGACGGCTACCGCGTGCCCCGCGATTGCTACAACAGCTACTTCTACCGCGTGGAGGATGATTCGCTGAACCTCATCGACAAGTTCCGTCTCCACGGCGAACGCTATATCGCGCACCTCACCGGCGGCTCTGCACTGCACGCCAACCTCGAGGAGCACCTCTCGCAGGCCCAGTACCGCCAGCTGCTCCGCGTGGCCGCGCAAGAGGGCTGCAACTACTTCACCTTCAACATCCCCAACACCGTCTGCAACGACTGCGGCCATATCGACAAGCGCTACCTCCACGAGTGCCCCGAATGCCACAGCACCAACCTCGACTACCTCACCCGCGTCATCGGCTATATGAAGCGCGTCAGCAGCTTCTCGCAAGCAAGACAGGAGGAGGCCGCCAGACGCCATTATGAGCATTATAATGGTTGAGACTTGAGACTTATGACTTATGACTTATGACTTATGACTTATGGCAGTTCTTCACGTCACACGTCACAAATCACAAGTCACAAATCACACGTCTATGTTGAAATACTACAACTATGATATTGTCTTCCAGGAGATTCCCGATGAGGTGACCCTTGCGGTGAACCTCACCAACTGCCCGCATCGGTGCATAGGCTGTCACAGTCCGCATCTGCGCCACAACATCGGGGAGCCGCTGGATGCGAACGTGTTAGATGGGATTCTGGACAAATACGGTCGGCAGATAACCTGTGTGTGCTTTATGGGCGGCGACCGTCAGCCCAAGGACGTGGCGACCCTCGCGCGGTATTTGCGGCAGCACACGAAACTCAAGCTGGCGTGGTATTCCGGCAACGACATCATGCCTCGCTATGCCAGCCTTTTCGATTATGTGAAAATCGGCGGTTACAAAGCGGACCTCGGCGGCCTCAACTCCCGCACCACCAACCAAAGACTCTTCCGCATTACCCATAACATCCCTGAAGACATCACCTCCCGCTTCTGGCGGTAGGACGAGCGGTCAAGCATAAAAACTTTTGTCGGCATAATCGGGTTAAGGAAATATTATGTAGTTTTGCACGGTCGAAACGAAACCCTGTTATGTCATCCATATTCAGCAAATATCCCTTTGTAAAGAAGGAGCTCCTGAAAATCTTCATCGCCATTTTCGCGTTGCTTTTGGTCTGTATGGTTTACTATTTCCATATCCGGAAGGAAGCTTTGCATACGGCGCAGATGCGGGCGGAGGCCACGCTGAAAACCACCGAAAGGATTATCACCTCTCGCATGGGAAAGATTGAAATCGCCGTGAACACGATGCAATCCATGGCAGAATACGCCCTCGACGACCCCGACGCGATGTTTGAAATCGCCGGTTATATTACGGACGCCAACCAGCGTATCATGGGCGCGGGCATTGCCTTCAAGGAGGACTATTACCCCGCAAAAGGGCATTGGTACGAAACGTACGTCGGATACCAAAACGGCAGTGACACGCTCGTCTCGAGACAGATAGGCAGTGAGGAACACGACTACTTCCAGATGGACTGGTTCAAGCAGGGGATGGCAGCCAAGGAGGGATTCTGGAGCAACCCCTATTTTGACAATGCGGGGGGAAAGACGTATATGATTTCCTACTGCTGCCCCATTTTCGACACCGCGAACGAAGCGGTGGGCGTGATCTGCACGGACGTTTCGCTCGACACTCTCGCGGGCATCGTCCAGGGTGTGTCGCTATATTCCCACAGTTACTGCACCTTGATTTCCGGCGACGGCACCTTGCTGATTCCACAGCCTGAGTCCGCCAAAAAAATGGGCAAGAAACATATATTCACGGAAGAAATCGATGGCAAAAACATGACCATGACCATCGTCATCCCGGATGCCGACATGTATAGGCGTCTCCGGCTGTCCAGCCTTTTCTTCGCCCTCGTGGCCTTGACGGGTATCTTCACGGTCGCCTTTATCGCCCATCGTTTGGTGCGGAATCTGTTGAAACTAAATGAGATACAAATCAAGGAACAGCATATAGAAGACGAACTGGCTATCGCGAGCACCATCCAGCAAGCCCTGTTGCCATCTGGCAAGTTGAAACCTTCCATCCATTCCATTGACATCAAGGGACTGCAAATCCCGGCCAAGTTCGTGGGCGGCGATTTGTACGACTACTATGTTCGCGACAACAAGCTGCTCTTCTGCGTCGGCGATGTCTCTGGCAAAGGGGTGCCCGCTGCCCTGCTGATGACGATTTCGCACAGCCTGTTCCGCACAGTGTCCGCTCGCGAGGACCATCCCGAGCAAATCATGGAGACGCTGAACTCCTCCATCAGCGACAACAATCCCGACATCATGTTCATCACGATGTTCTTGGGGGTCATGGATTTGTCCACGGGCACCATCCGCTATTGCAATGCCGGGCACAACCCGCCAATCGTCATCCGGAACGGTCAGGCGGAGCTCCTGAGCACCGAACCGTCCTTGCTCTTGGGCGTGGAGATGAATGCTCGATATACCGCGAATGAGTTGACCCTCTCCTCCGGCGACACGCTATTCCTCTACACCGACGGTCTGACGGAGGCCGAGAATATCCGCAAGGAGCTCTTTGGGGAGCGGCGTGCTTTGGAAACCGCCGCCACCTCAGGCGCGTTGACGGCCAGCGAACAGATGGAGCGGATGCATCAAGCGGTGCACACCTTCGTGGACGGCGCCGAGCAGAGCGATGACCTCACCATGCTGGTCATCCGTTTCATGGGAAACGACAACACGCTGTGTATGAGCAACGATATAGAAGAGCTCAACAAGTTGGAGCCATTCTTGAACGGGATTTTCGAACGCGAGCATCTTGACATGTCGATGTTGCCGCAGATAGACCTTGCGTTGGAGGAGGCGGTGACCAATATCATCATGTATGCCTACCCCGAAGGCGAAAAAGGTACGGCGGAACTTACCGTGGAGGTCGCGGACGGGCAAATCAGTGCCACCCTCATCGACAGCGGCACCCCCTTCAACCCGCTGCAACAGCAAGAAGCCAATCTCGACGTTTCATTGGAGGAACGTAAGATTGGCGGCTTAGGCATACACCTCATCAAAGAGATTATGGATGAGGTGGAGTATGCGTATGAAGAGGGGAGGAATGTGCTGAAGATGAAAAAAAACGGTAGGGGAGGGGAAAGGCACGAAAGTACGGCGTATTAAAAGAAAAAAAACTTTACTTTTGCGGGTTATTTTGCTTTTGCAGGATATAAATAAACAATTAATTGAAAAACAATATTATAAACAATTATGGATATTAACATTATAAACGAAGGCAATACCATCACTGCCGTGTTCGACGGTCGTTTGGACACCGTGGCCGCACAGCAAGTTGCGGACACTCTTGATCCGCTGATGCAACAGGCGGACAGCAACATCATTCTCGATTGTGAGAAGATGCCGTTTATCAGCAGCTCGGGGCTTCGGATCTTTTTGAAGATTCGAAAAGAAGTGGCTGCAAAAGGCGGTAAGATGTGCTTGAAGAATGTCTGCCCTGATGTGATGCAAGTCTTCAAGATGACCAAACTGGACGACATTTTCGAGATCATAGAATAACGATGGTCTATCTCAATGACCAAGTGGGTGCACTCGATCTCGACCTCGCGCTGGCGCGGGTGTCGGCGCAGCGCCGCGAACAGGCGTTGAAGTTCCGGCACGAAAACGGACGTCGCCTGTCGTTGGCCGTCTATCTCCTGCTGATGGACGGTCTTCGCGAAGAATACGGCATCCAACCCCCTCCCGTGTTCGGCTATACGGCTGAGGGTAAGCCTTTTATCCTCGGTCGCCCCGACATTCATTTCAGCTTCAGCCACTCCGGCAACGTGGCCCTGTGCGCACTCAGCGACCAGCCCGTAGGCGCGGATGTGGAGGTTCCCCGCAAGATTACGCCCTCGTTGGTCTCCTATACGATGAATGACCGTGAACAGGAACAGATTAACGCTTCGGCGGATCCCGCGCTGCGGTTCCTCTATTTCTGGACACGCAAGGAGGCACTGCTCAAACTCACCGGCGAAGGAATCCGAAACGATATGAAACAGGTCCTTTCAGAGTCGGGGAAGTATCATTTAGAGACCGTCAAAACCAACAGTTATCTCTTTTCTGTCGTAAAATACCGTGAACAGTTTAATGATAGTCCTAAACCATAAAGAGTATGCCTGATTTTTACCACAAAGCTATCCGATGGATATTGGCTGTTTCCGCCATCCTGGCAACCGTTGTGTTGCAGGCTCAAGTACAAATAATCGATTATGAAATCCCGCCCGCTCCGGACAATGAGTTTACGATCGATGCCAAACTGAACACCCGTGGGGAACTTCGTATCGGCGGTTTCGATCCGGAGGAGGAAGAGGAAGGCAAAGACTTGAGATCTCAATTCATTATGGGCCAGTACCGGATCAACCTCGGATACAAGCGTTCCGATTGGTTCGAGGTGAGGCTTTCGCCGCAGTTCTCGGGAGTTTGGGGACAAGCCGGTGGAACGCTGAGCCTTGCCGAGGGCTGGTTTTCGATGAAGCACAAAAAGACCGGGCTCTTCGCCAAAATCGGACGCCAGACGCTGGAATATGACGACGAGCGTATCTTGGGCTACGATGACTGGACGATGACCGCGCCCACCCATGACGTGCTCAAGTTCGGCTTTGAGGGATACGGCCACAAAGTGCACGCGCTCCTCGCCTACAACCAGAATTCCTCCAACATCTCGGAAGGCACCACCTACTATTCGGGTGGTATCCAGCCATACAAGTCCATGCAGGCGCTTTGGTATCACTACACCACGCCGAAATCGATTTTCGAGTTCTCCTTGCTCGGTATGAATATCGGTATGCAGAGTCAAAAAACGGATAATGCGGACTCGATGTGCTATCAGCAAGTGGTAGGCTCCTATATGGTCTTGAAACCCAGTATTGTAAGGTTAGAAGGCGCCTTCTACTACCAGATGGGCAGGGAGGAGCACGGCATTCCGTTGGATGCCTTTATGGGAAGCGTGAAACTCCAGGTTAAGCCAAGCAACATCTACAGCCTCTTTGTCGGGTACGATTACCTCAGCGGCGACAAATTCTTCGCGGTGCCGCCCCACGGCGGTCTGGGACTCGTGTTCCACGACAAGGTCAGGGGCTTTTGTCCCCTGTTCGGTTCGCACCACGAATTTTACGGGGCTATGGACTTCTTCTACGTAGACAGTTATGTGAACAACTTCACGCCCGGTCTGCAGAACCTCTACACAGGGGCCAAGGTGAATCCCATCGACGGCCTGAATATCAACGCCGCCTACCACTTCTTCGCCATCGCGACCGACCTTCCGAAGATGAAAAAACCGTTGGGACACGAAGTGGAGGTGTCGCTTAGCTATACCTTCGCGAAGTTCGTCAGGGTGGGCGCAGGCTACTCCTTCATGCGCGGCACCGAGACGATGGAAAAGCTCCAGCGCGTCTCCGAAAACCGCCAACTGCACTGGGGTTGGGTCATGCTCTCCGTCACCCCGACCATCTTCACCTACGCTTGGAACGACAAGAAGAGGCATTAAAAGGCTGTTGGCCAGTAGCTGTAGGATAAAACAAGAATAGCAATAACAAATTGAAATAAAAAGACTTGAATATGAAAATAACCGCCCCATTATCCCAAACCCAATATGGCATCTACGCGGAATGCGTAAGTCACGAGAGCGAACCCTACTACAACCTGCCCTTCTTATATGTTCTTGACGGCAGCCTCGACGCCGAGCGTCTCTGTCGCGCCATCGAGACCGCATTCAAGACCCACCCCACGCTTTTCACGCGAATCGAGGTGAGCGGCGAAGGCGACCCGTTTCAGTCCATCGACATGGAAAAGGAGGAGTTCAGCCTTTCCGTCGAGCAGGTTAAGGACATCGAAGAGGAGAAACGGAATTTTGTGCAGCCGTACGAGCTCGTCGGTGGAAGGCTTTTCCATACGCGGCTGATGCGCGATGCGGACCATATCTATTGGTTTTTCAGCACACACCACATTATCTTCGACGGTACCTCGCTGAAGTTGATTATGCATGATGTGGAAAAAGCATACAACGGCGAAACGCTCGCACCCGAGGAGCTGACCTTGGCGGAGGTGGCACTCGCCGAGGCCGAGCTGCGGAAGACTGCCGCTTTCGAGGATGGGAAACGTTGGTATGCACAGAACTTCGACTGTGGCGACACATACACCCAGCTTATGCCTGACTTGGAAATCACAGAACCTTCCGAAGGGAAAATGGAGCGTCGCCTTCGCACTGAAAAAGCCCGCGTCGAGGCTTACTGCAAGGCCAACGGCATCTTCAAGAGCACGCTGTTCACCGCTGTATATTCTTTCCTCTTAGCGAAATACAGCAATGAGCAGGAGGCCCTGTTCGAAACGATCTACGACGGTCGCTCCGACAAGCGCTTGCTCCATTCCGTGGGCATGACCGTGAAGACCTTCCCTTACTATGCGAAGTTCGATGACGAAACCACAGTGCTGGATTTCCTGAAAGCTGGACAGGAGCTGATCGGCAGCTGCCGCCAATATGAGGCGTATGCCTATAGCGATGCCGTCCACGACCTCCAACTGCAGTGCCCTTCCTCTTTCGCCTGGCATGGAACATTGTTTGCGGATGAGATGTTGATGGGAAAACCGATGCAGATGGTGCGCCTGAATGATGATACACGTGGCAACTCTCTGTATATGAAGGCTTTCATCCGTAACGACCAGTATTTCTTGGAGGCGGAATATAATGCCAACGAGTACTCTGAAACGTTGATGGCCCAGTTTATGGAAAGTTACGAAGCCGTCTTGGAAGGCTTCCTGACCCAGACGTACCTGCGCGACGTTGACATCACCACTAACGAACAGAAGGCCATGCTTGACGCCTTCAACCAGACCGACGTGCCTTACGACGAGAGCCAGACCATCGTCACCCTCTTCCGCAAGCAGGCGGCGGCCGTGCCCGACAAGGTGGCCGTGGTCTTTCAAGGCAGGGAATATACCTACAAGCAAGTGGACGAGTTGAGTGACTGTATCGCTTATTACTTGACCTCTAAAGGATTAGGGGCGGAAGATGTGGTCTCGGTCCTGATTCCGCGTTGCGAATGGATGGCCATTGCCTCTATCGGTGTGCTGAAGGCCGGTTGCGCCTACCAACCGCTGGATCCCAGCTATCCCAAGGAACGTCTCGAATTTATGATGAAGGATTCGGCCGCCAAATTGTTGATTGCGGACAAGGAGCTGCTTTCTTTGGTGGACTTCTATCAGGGCGAGACGCTGTTCACGGGTGACATCACCCCGGGGTTCGCGGCACCCGTCGAGTTGGTTGAGCCGAATCCCCATAGTCTGATGACCATGATTTACACTTCCGGTACCACGGGCGTGCCCAAAGGGTGCCAGGTGGAGCACCGCAACGTGGTGGCTTTCTGTCACATGCATCAGGCTTGTCACCACATCACCTCGCAGAGCAAAATCGCCGCATACGCCAGCTACGGCTTCGACGCCTCGATAGAGGAGATCTATGGCCCGCTCACCATCGGTGCCCAACTCTATATCATCCCGGAGGAAATCCGTCTTGACCTGATGGCCTTGAATGACTATTTCGAGCAGAACGGCATCACCCACGCCTTCATGACCACGCAGGTGGCCTTCCAGTTTGCCTCCAACTTCGAATGCAAGTCGCTGGAGCGGCTTCTCACGGGCGGTGAAAAGCTGCCGTCGATGGTGCCGCCTGAGAACTATATCGTGGGCAACGGCTATGGCCCGTCCGAGTCCATCTGTTACGTGACCAACTACGATGTGACCGACCGTCGCAAGAACATCCCCATCGGCAAGGCGCAGCAGAATGTGAAATGCTACATCGTTGACAAACAGGGACATCGGCTTCCCATCGGGGCTCCCGGCGAACTCTGGGTGACGGGTCCGCAGGTGACGCGCGGATACCTCAACCGCCCGGAAAAGACCGCTGAGGTCTATCTGCCCAACCCATTTGACCACGAGGGGAAATACGACCGGGTCTATCGCTCCGGCGACATTGTGCGCTACCTGCCGTCAGGCGACGTCGAGTTTGTGGGGCGCAAGGACGGCCAGGTGAAAATCCGTGGCTTCCGTGTCGAGCTCAAGGAGGTGGAGAGCATCGTCCGCGAGTTCCCCGGCATCAAAGACGCCACCGTGCAGGCTTTCGAAGAGGAAGGCGGCGGCAAGTTCATCGCCGCGTATGTCGTGGCGGATGAGCCGGTTGACATCGAGGCGCTGAACAACTTCATCATGGACGAGAAACCGCCCTATATGGTGCCGGCCGTCACGATGCAGATTGAGGCGATCCCGCTCAACCAGAACCAGAAGGTCAACAAGAAAGCCCTCCCGAAACCCGAGAAAAAAGCGGAAACCGTGGAGGAAAGCCATGTGCCGATGAACATCCTCGAGGAGGAACTGCACGAGATCGTGGCCAGCATCGTCGGCACGAAAGATTTCGGTGTCACAACCATCCTCGGATACGTCGGTCTCACCTCCATCTCTGCTATCAAACTGGCCGTGCAGCTCAACAAAAAGTACGGCGTCACGGTGGATTCCAAAGAATTGGTCAAGAAGGGCAACATCCAATATATCGAGAATGAGATTCTCAACCTTCTGCTGAATGCTCCGGTGCAGCCACGCCAAGAATCGGACGAACACAGTGTGGAGTCCACGAATGTTCCGCTTTCGTACGCGCAGATGGGCGTTTATGTGGACTGCATGAAACAGCCGACCTCCACCATCTACAACATCCCATCGTTGATAGGTTTCCCGAAAGATACCGATACCGCACTGTTGGCGAAGTCCGTCGAGACCATCGTCAAGGCGCATCCGCAGTTCCACGTGCATTTCGGCAGCGAAGGCAGCGACATCGTGCAAATCGTGGATACCAACCAGCCTGTGGTCATCACACAGAGCAAGTTAAGCGAAGAGGAGCTGGAGAAATACAAAGTGGAGTTCGTCAAGCCGTTCAACCTGAAGAAAGGGCCCTTGTACCGTATGGAAATCGTCACGACGGAACAGCGGGTTTACCTTCTGGCCGATGTCCATCACTTGATTTTCGATGGAAGTTCGTTTGACTTGTTTGTCAACCAGTTGTGTGAGTTGATGAACGGTCACGAGATTGAAGCCGAAGCCATCAGTTATGCCGCTTTTGTCGCCGACGAGAAGGCGGCCGAGGAGAGTCCGAAACATGCCGAAGCCCAAGCCTTCTTCCAGGAACGCTTGGGGAAGGTGGAAGGCGTCACCGAGGTGCCCTCCGACTTGACCAATCCTGTCGAACAAGGTTTTACCCGTTGTGCATCCAGCAAACTGGATTTCAAGGCGATGGAGACTTTCTGCAAGCAGCACAACCTCTCGCCCGCGCACCTCACCTTGGCAGCGGTGTTCTATTCGCTCGCGCGCTTCACCAACAACGAGCAGATTTGCATCACGACCATCAGCAACGGCCGTTCCGATCTGCGCATCCGCAACACGGTGGGCATGTTCGTCAACACGTTGGCCCTGAGCGCCCAGATTGGTGAGCAGAGCGTGATGGAGTTCCTGAACGAGACCAGCGCGAACTTTGACGAGACGCTTCGGCACGAGAACTATCCGTTCGCGCAAATCGCCGCGGATTACGATTTGTCGGTCGAGATTATGTTCGCCTATCAGATGGGTGTTATCGACAGCTATATCGTCAATGGACAGAAACTGGAGATTGAGCCCCTCGAATTGGACGTGCCGAAGTTCCGCATCGCGTTCTACATCCAGGAGAGCGACGGTGTGCCGAGCGTCTGCATCGAATACGACAACGGCCGTTACAGCGAGAGCTTGATGCAGCGGCTCGCACAGTCGGTCAGCAACGCGGTCAACGCCTTCATCCGTCAGCCCGAAAAAGCATTGCTGCAGGTTTCCCTGTTAGATGCCGAACAAACCGCTGTCCTCGACAGCTTCAACCAGACGGAAGTGCCGTACGACAACACGCAGAACATCGTTTCGCTGTTCCGCCGTCAGGTAGAGCAAACGCCTGACAACATGGCGGTTGTCTATCACGACCACCAATACACCTACCGCGAGGTGGATGCCATCTCGGAGCGCATCGCCGCCTACATCGCCTCGCAAGGTCTTGGAAAAGAGGATGTCGTGTCGGTGCTCATCCCGCGTTGCGAGTGGATGGTCATCGCCTCGCTCGGCGTGCTGAAAGCCGGTTGCGCCTACCAACCGCTCGACCCGAGTTATCCCGCCGAGCGTCTCAACTTCATGATGAAAGACGCCAACGCCAAGATGCTGATTGCCGATGAGGATCTGAGGCCTGTGGTGGATGAATACCAGGGTACAGTTCTGCTGACCAAAGATGTCGAAAAGCTTCCCGATGCCAAGCCGCTATCCGTTGACATCCAGCCTTCTACGTTGTTCATCCTGCTTTATACCTCCGGTTCTACAGGCACGCCGAAGGGTTGCCAGCTCGAACACGGTAACCTCGTGGCCTTCAGCCATTGGTACCAGCGGTATTACGGTCTCACCGCCAACGACCGCGTGGCCGCCTACGCCAGCTACGGCTTCGACGCCTGCATGATGGACATGTACCCGGCCTTGACCTGCGGTGCCTGCGTTCATATCATCGGCGACGACATCCGCTTGAACCTGCCCGACCTGAACGACTACTTCAACACGCAGGGTATCACCCACTCCTTCATCACCACGCAGTTAGGCTACCAGTTTGCCACCAATGTGGAGAACCATTCCCTGCGCTGCTTCGCCGTCGGTGGAGAGAAACTCGCGGCCTTGGATCCACCGACGAACTACAAGATGTTCAACGGCTACGGTCCCACGGAGTGTACCATCTTCACCACCAACTACTGGGTGAAGGATTACGAGTTGGACATCCCGATCGGCAAGCCGTTGGACAACCTGAAACTCTATATCGTGGACAAGCAGTTCAACAGACTGCCCATCGGGGCGGCCGGCGAGTTGTGGGTGAGCGGTCCCCAGGTGAGCCGCGGCTACCTCAACCGTCCCGAGAAGACCGCCGAAACCTACATCCGGAATCCGTTCAGCCAGGCCTCTGGTTATGAACGTATTTACCGTACCGGCGACATCGTCCGCTACCTCCCCGACGGCAACGTCCAGTTCGTGGGGCGCAAAGACGGTCAGGTGAAGATTCGCGGTTTCCGTATCGAGATGAAAGAGGTGGAAGCCGTCATCCGCCAGTACCCCGGCATCAAGGATGTCACCGTGCAAGCCTTTGATTATGAGAACGGTGGCAAGTATATCGCCGCCTATATCGTCAGCGACAGCAAGGTCAATGTCAAGGAGCTCAACGCCTTCATCGGCCGGCAGAAGCCGCCCTATATGATTCCGGCGGCCACCATGCAGATCGACGCCATCCCGCTGAACCAAAACCAGAAGGTGAACCGCAAGGCCCTGCCGGCGCCGGTCATGCAAGCCTCCGACCGGGAGTATGTGGCACCGGCCAACGAGATGGAACGCCAGTTCTGCAGAATCTTCGGCGAAATCTTGGCTATGGACAAAATCAGCGCCACCGACAATTTCTTCGACTTGGGCGGCACCTCGCTTATGGTCACCCGTGTCATCCTCGAAGCCGACAAGGCTGGGTATCACGTGGCCTACGGCGATGTCTTTGCCAACAACACCCCGCGGAAACTCGCCGCGCTCCTCACCGGCGCAACAGCCATCAGCACGGATGAGGAAGATGTCTCCAACTTCGACTACACCGCCATCAACAACCTGCTGGACAACAACACGCTGGACAACTTCCGGAATGGCGAGCGCCAGTCGTTGGGCGATGTGTTGCTCACCGGCGCCACGGGTTACCTCGGCATCCACGTGTTGCAGGAGCTGATTGCCTCCGACGTGCCGAACATCTACTGCTTAGTGCGCGACAAGGACATGGATGCCGCCGAACACCGTCTCAAGACGCTGCTGTTCTACTACTTCGAGAACACTTACGACGAGCTCTTCGGCAATCGTCTGAGAATCGTGCTCGGCGACGTCACCAACGACCTCGTCGAACTTGTCGAAGCGAAAATCGACACGGTCTTCAACTGCGCGGCGGTGGTGAAGCACTTCAGCAAAGGCACGGAGATCGAAGATGTGAACATCGGCGGTGCACAGCGCTGCGTCGATTTCTGCCTCAAGACCGGAGCCCGGTTGGTGCACATCTCCACGTACAGCACCGGCGGCGTCAACGTCAACAACAGCGTCTCTCCCGACCATGTCTTTAGTGAGCAGCGGCTCTACGACGGACAGTATCTCGGCAACCAGTACGTACACTCCAAATTCATGGCGGAGCGGGTCGTCCTGCAGGCCATTGCGGAGAACGGACTGTCGGCCAAGGTCATCCGTGTCGGTAATCTGGCGGCGCGTGCCAAAGACGGTGAATTCCAGATCAACTTCTCCACGAACGCCTTTATGGGCCGTATCAAGGTCTATAATATGCTGGGCTGCTGTCCTTACTCCATCTACGAAAATAGGGTGGAGTTCTCGCCCATCGATGAGGTCGCGCAGGCAATCATCCTGCTCAGCACCACGCCCAAGGAATGCTGCGTGTTCCACACCTACAACAACCACGCGCTCTTCCTCGGCGATGTGCTCGGCGGTCTCAACAACCTCGGCACGGACATCCGTCTCGTTGAGGACGAGGAGTATGACGCGGCGATGGAAAGTGCGGGCAACGATCCGCAGAAGGCCAAAACGCTTTCCAGCCTGCTCGCCTACAAGGATGTGGCCCACGGCATGAAAGCTTCCAGCATCCCGGTGGTCAATGCATACACCACGCAGGTCCTCTACCGTATGGGCTTCAAATGGTCGCCCACAACTTGGGACTATGTGGACCAGATGTTGGGTGCCATCAGCGGACTCGGATTCTTTGATTAGAAAGCGATAATCTTCGAAGAAATAAGCCTGACCAATGCCGTCGGGCTTATTTTTTGCCCGTGTACATCGTGCAGACGCCGAATGTGAAGCGGCGGACGCCCACCTGTTGGTACCCTATGCGCTCGAGCATCGGGACGATACGGTCGGCTTTGGGGAACTGCAGTATCGATTTCGGCAGGTAGGTGTATGCCTCTCGGTCGCCGGAAATCCATCCGCCGATAAAGGGCAGAAAATGGAGGGCGTAGAGTTTGTAACACCACAGCAGGAACGGGTTGTCGGGGTAGGAGAGTTCCAGGATGACCATCTTGCCTCCCGGGCGCAGCACGCGGTGCATTTCCGCCAGACCCTGCTCTAAATGTTCAAAATTGCGTATTCCGAAAGCCACGCTCAGGCGGTCGAAGTGGTCGTCGGGGAGCGGCAGGGCTTCGACGTCGCCTTGCTGCAGATGGACGTTGTCCGGCACCTTCGTCCGGCCCACCTCTAGCATCTTCTCGGACAGGTCGATGCCGATAATCTTGCTTTCGGGGTGCACCTTTTTGGCGATGGCGATGGCGAAATCACCCGTCCCGGCGGCCACGTCCAGAATCCGCAGGGGTTCTCGGCTGTCCGCTATGGCTTGCACCGCTTTCCTCCGCCACCTTCGGTCGATGGAGAAGGACATGATGTGGTTCATCCTGTCATAGTCGGGGGCTATGGCGTCGAACATCTTCTCTATTTGGGTCTTGGTCGGCATATTAGATCAGGTATCCGGTTCCGGCGAGAATGGCAAAGACGAAAGTGCTGATGACCAGCAGGGGCAGTGCGGGGTCGAGGCTCTTGCCGTCGCGGCTCCACACGATGCGCAGGTGGAGTGCGTAGAGTGGGAGCGTGGCGCAGTAGAGGAGGTTCCATCCCGAGGTGAAGTCGGCCAGGGTGAACAGCAGCATGCACAGCCACGCGGTCACAATCAAAGCGGTCTGGTAGATCTTGGCCTTTCGGGAGCCGATTTTGAGGGGGATGGTGATCCGGTGGTTCGCGTCGGACTCCATATCCCGGATGTTGTTGACGTTGAGTACTCCCACGCTGAAACATCCGATGGCGGCTGCCGGCAGCAGTACCAGCAGGGTGTCGAAGGTGTGGGATATCACGAAATAGGCTCCCGCCACCGAGACGATGCCGAAGAAGATGAACACGGAGATGTCGCCGAGGCCGCGGTATCCGTAGGGGTTCTTCCCGAGGGTGTAGTGCATGGCGGCCCAGATGGCGGCGGCGCCGAGCAGCAGGAGCAGAACCGGCTGCCAGCCTATCAGGGTGCCGAAGGACGACCAGACCATCGCGGTGCCGAACAGGCAGCACAGCCCCGCGAAGAGGGCGATGAGCCGCCGGAAATCCTTCGTGTCCAAAGCCCCCTGCGCCAGGCTGTATTGCGGGCCCTCCCTCTGCGAGCCGTCGGTTCCCCGCAGGAAGTCGCCCAACTCGTTCGACAGGTTGGAGAGTATCTGCAGGCAGACCGTCGTCAGCAAGAGCCATAGAATCGTCCAGCTCGTCGCATCGTGATGCCGCAGTGCCAGCATCAGCCCGAGCACCACCCCGGCGAGCGACAGGGGCAACGTGCGCAAACGCATCGAAAAAATCACCGCTTTGAATCTTTTCATATCTCTCTGAAATTATGATGCAAAGGTACACAAATTTCTCATCCGACAAACAGTCATCATAGTGCGTGGATTTGCAAAAATAGTGGTTCTTTTTGCGAAGATGTTCAACTTTAGTAACAATGAATTATTCATAACTTTCCTTAAATGATTGATAACCAAATGTGTAAATGCTCTGAAAATTTTTTTTCTTCAAAATGACCATGTTTGAATATTTTATATATTTGCCTTTCCATTTCAGTTGTTTAAACGGTTCTATGGTACTTGGTGATAGTTGTATAATCGATTGTAAGAGTGTCTGTTGCATCGGTTTTTCCGACGGATTGCTTCGGCATGCTTCCATATTGCCTTCTGTTGATGTTCATCTGCACCCTATATATTATGAGTATTGTGAAACGAATACCCAAGCCTATGCATAAAGCTCTACCCGTTCTGTTCCTGCTTTTCTCCGCTTTTCCTTCACTGTTCGCAACACCGACGGATACCTTGCGTGTGACCACCACCGTTTGTGACAGCATCGCCTGGTTTGGCGAGATGTACACTCACGACACAGTCGCCCAGCATTTGGTCACCCACGAGGGAGGGCGCGACACGGTGTACATTCTCACCCTCTATGTGAACCAGACGGTGTACACCGACATTTACGACACAGCCTGTCTCTCGTACGACACTATGGGGCAGACCTATACGACTTCCGGAGACTATGAATTGGAACGCTATCAAACCGCCAACGGTTGCGACAGTGTGGTGATGCTTCATCTTACAATCATCCAGCCGCCTCAGGCACACGCGATTATTGGCGATACGCTCGTCTGCCGCGGACAGCATGTCACATTCTTCTATCCCACCGACTACTCCCCCGAATACTACTGGTACCAGTGGTATTTCGCCCCGTCGAGTCCCATGGGCACCAATGTCTCTTCCATCGTCTGGAATGTTGGGGATGACAGTCCCAGTTCCGTCGCGGTGGGGATGCAGGTTATTGACGTGCAGCATCACTGCGTTGTCATTGACACCCTGCTCGAGGTTCGGGTGTGCGAGGAGTCGTCTCCTGCCGG
Organism: uncultured Bacteroidales bacterium; assembly: GCA_900319925.1. GTDB lineage: Bacteria > Bacteroidota > Bacteroidia > Bacteroidales > WCHB1-69 > F23-D06. The sequence continues at coordinate 35,593 of ONQE01000003.1, forward strand.
CGCGCAGATTGTCCGGAAGTCGAATTCCAACATCTTGATATGCAATGCCGTGGAAGATCCGTCGGGCATCGTCCATTACCGTTGGGGGCGCACGGACAAGCAGACTTATGAGGAAGCGGCCTGCGATTGTGATTTCAACTACTACCAATATGAGACCCCGATCAACACGGACTTGTACCTCTATTGGGTGGAAACCTACCTGATTCATGGCGATGTCATCTGTCGGAACAGGACATACTATGCGCAACCGACCTTCTCCGGCATTGATTCGCACGACTCTTTCGACGTGATAGCCTGTTTGCAAGGGAATCGCCTTCTGATTCAGGCGGACAACCCGTCGGCGGAACGGATTGAGGCCACTCTGTATGACATGACTGGAAAAGCTATCGCCCAGTGGGATCTCGGTTCCGAAACATCCGTCCGGCGGCAATTGCCATTCCAGTACCCTGGCGGCGTGTATCTCTTGAGCGTGCAGGCCGGCACCCATCGTCACACCACCAAAATCTTTGGCCAGCGATGAGAAAGTTTAGAGTCATATTGAGCATGGCATTATGCCTTTTCAGTGCCATCGCCTGCTTTTCGCAGACGGCCAGGGATGTGATGGATGCCAACCAGAAAGTATATGAGCTGGTGGAATCGTACATCGCCAATGCGGATCTCACTGACCGCTATGCTCAGAAATCAGGCTCTTTCCGTAACCTATTCGCAAGTCAGGAGGCCACCGTCTATATGGACCATATCGACTGGTTCAACAATGCCAACCGCAAGGACACCACCGATCTGGCCAGCTACTGCGATTTCTACTCACGGCAGCAGGGCACATTCACGCAGTTCGGGATTTCGGATGTGCGTATTGACTACCAAGGTGTGTCGGACGGTGAGATGGACTATACTGTGGGACTGACCAAGAAGTACACTATTCCCGGCGATGACCAACCGGTGGTGAGCCCGTTGGTCTTGCATGTGGTTTACAATCCCGCATCCAAGGTGGCCAAAATCACCCGAATTGAATGTTCGCGTCCCGACAGTCGTATGCGGCCGCATATTTCGGCCAACTACAAGAGGTATGACAATGCCCCGTATATTCCTAAGACGTTGAAGGTGAACAATATCGACGGCTCCTACATCCACTTGGATGAACAAATCCGTCCCTTGTCAGTGGAAGTGTACAGTCGGTTGTCGGGCAAGAACTGCGCCACCTACAGTTATGATTTCGAAGCGCAGACAGAGCCGGTGCAGCACCACACCATTTCCGTGTCAACGGTGAAGAATGCCGTTGGCTTTGAGGTGGGCTATGCGCAGTCGCTGGGTGAACCGGAGTATAGTGTGCCGGCAGATTACAGCGGACATTTCAATGCTCCGGAATACAGTGAGCGCGTTTTCCATATCGGTGCCGTTTACCAGCGGCAGCTCTTCGCCCGCAACCGCCACCGCATCTCCTTGGAGACGGGTGTAGCGTTTGATATTGACTGGCAGCGGCTTACTGTTGGCAATTATAAGGAGTCTCGCGAGGCTGTTGACCCCGACGGAGATGCCTACACGCGTCTTACGACCTTGGCGGATTTTCTCGAGAGAAGCCGCGGGTTGGATGTGGCTGTGCCCGTTATGGTGCGCTATGACGGTTACGTGACCCCTTCGGTTTCGTTGTTCGCGGCCGTTGGCATCCGTGGCGGCGCGTTCCTTTCCGGCGTGTCCACAGCTTTCTTTGATGCCTTCTACGCAGGTCAGTACGGTCCCGAGTACTTCAATGTCCTGATTGACCAGAACCACTACTACGACTTCGGTCGGTTCGACGTGAACGGGATTCATGATGAAAAACCTGCTTCTCCCCGCTGGCACCTTGACGCCCTTGCGCGGGTGGGTGCGCAGTTCTTCTTCACGGCCGACAAACGCTGGTCGGCGGAACTTTCCGTGGGAGGCCGATACGGTCTGCTCGACAAGTCTCAGGAATCGCTCACCCAAACAGCTTCCCCCTGCGTTTCCCCTGACAAAGACACCTTCAATTCCGCATTGCGGAGCCTTACTGCCCGTCCGCCCCTGTTCATCGAATTCCAAGCCAAATTGTTGTACAACTTTTAAGCCCGTAAAGCCATGCGAAAGTCGATTATTCTGATAATGATGCTTATGGCCGCCTTTGCTGCGCGGTCGCAACAATTCGTCTTCTTCTGCGTGAACTTAGGTGACCACACTGACGGCGACTATGTGGCCGGTGTGATCGACGGGGCACTGAAACAGTTGGGCCAGCAGGATGAGTTTGTGATATATATCCGCGGTGGCGTGAACCGGGACGGCAAGGTTTTCGACGCTGTCCAAATTACCAACCGCGAGGAGTGGGAAGAAGCCAAGGGGTTGCTCGACTACATCGACCGATGCTCGGTGCTCGCACCCTCGGAAGTGGATATGCTCAAACGTATATTCCAAAGCCGTTACGATGTTGTTGGACAGAAACTTAACCCGAAAAAGTCCGTCACGGTTTACTGGTTTGGGGACGAACAGTACTACCGCAACTACGGCCGCACGCTCTTCCTGCCGTTCTACTTCGCCACCAATGGTGTGACGACGTGGCGTAACGGCTATCTCTACGGGGATACCCGGCAGATGAAAGTCTCCAGCGTGCAGGAGAGAATCGGTGCATCGGAGTATTCACTTAACAATGTGACAGTAAAATAAACGACTATGATATGTAAATTTTGTGGACTTAACAACGCCGACGATGCCGCTTTCTGCAGCAGGTGCGGCTCCCCTCTGAGAGAAAACCGGCCGGCAGCTCCAGCGGCTCCTTCCGTTGACCTTGCCGTTGACGACGATAAGAAGACTATGCGGATGGAAGTCCGTCCTAATGAGTCTCCCGCCGGAGGCATGATGAAACACGACTGCGGCTACCCGCTGTTGCCGGGCACACAGGTGTGCCCCAAGTGCCACAAACCTGTGGCCGGGGCTTCCGCTTCATCTACTACGCCTCCAATCGATGACGCGAAGAAAACCGTGGTGATTACCAACCCCGCACAGCAGGTGCAGGGTGCTGACCCGAAGGCGACGGAACGGTTCGTCACACCCGGGCAAGGGGTGTCCGCCCCCAAAGTGACACAACCAGTCTCCGCACCCGATCAGGGCTATTCCAACCCAAAGAAAACGGAGCGTTTTCAGACCCCAGGGGCAGAGGATACTGTCGGCATGGATCGGCCATACAATCAGCAAGACGCAGCCAAAAAGACCCAACGCTTCGAGTATCCCGGCTATCAGCAAGGCGGTGTGGACAAGAGAACGGTCAACATCCACCAGATGAAGCAGGAATCGAAAGCTTGCGAGGCAGACCCCATGCCTGAACCGCAGTGTTCTTTGAAGCCCATAGCCCGAATAGGGGAGATGGCATCACCCGCCAAAAATGATTTCACTGGCGGGAACGTCATCCTCAATCGACAGAATACCGATCCAGAGAACCCCACTATCACCTCGCGCCAGCAAGCGCTGCTTACCTTCGAGAACGGCAAGTGGTACATAGAGGACAAGAGCGCGTACAAAACCACGTACATCAGGGTGACGAAAAAAACTGAAATCCAGGATGGCGACATCATCGGATTGGGAGACCGCGAATTCGAATTCACCACCAAATAGTCATTCAGGATATGGCCGAGAACTACTTTGGAGAGAAATGCGACTTCAAGCCGGGCGAATACGTCAACAGCCGTTACCGCATGGAGAAAGTCTTGGGCGAGGGAAGCTTCGGGCTGGTGCTCAAGGTGTTGGACATACGCGATAACCAGCCGTATGCGATGAAGATTCTGCCCTTGTGGAAACGTACCAACGACGAGAAACCCGAATTGGTGCAGCGTTTCAAGATGGAGTTCGACACCGGTCGCATCGACAGCCCCTATCTGGTGCATTCCCTGGTGTATGACTATGTGAAGGGCAACCCCTGCATCGTGATGGAGTTCTGTCAGAAGGGCAACCTCTACAATCTCGTGGAGAAAGGAGCACCCAACTACGAGCGCATTGCCAGTCAGATCCTCTATGGATTACAGGCCTTGCACCGGAGTGGCAAGGTGCATCGAGACCTCAAACCCGAGAACATTCTGGTGAAAAGCGACGGCAAGGTGGCTCTCTCCGATTTCGGTACCGCCGGAGCCATCGCTTCCATCCCCTTGTGGAAAAGGATTCTCAACAAGGTGGACATTTTCGGCACGTTCGCCTACATGGCTCCGGAGCAGACACGTCCCAAGAAGGCCAATGCCACCGTGCTGCCCACCACCGACATCTTCTCATTCGGAGTGGTACTCTATGAAATTCTTTTCCGCGAGTTGCCTTTCGGGAAACTCGACGGCGAACAAGACTTGCAACCGTACATTGACAAGGCTGTGGCCGGGATGTGGAAACGTGACAAGCTTCACTATATGCAGCATCTCCGCCAATGGGAACCCGTGTTGGTCGGCTGCCTCGAACCTGACTACGAGAAGCGTTTCCAAAATGTGGACGAGGTGTTGGCGCACATTCCGCAGCGCCGCGAACAGCAGTATGTAATGCCTACGCCCGTTGCCGACTACAACATGGATCTCAGTCGCGGTGTCGTGCTGAAGGTGATGCAGGGCGAGGAACACGGCACTTGCTACAACCTCAACGACTTTTTGCGAGAAGGCAAATATCTGGTCACTGGCGGTCGCCTCAACAAACGCATCAAGAACGACATCAACATCCGCGACTTCAATACGACCTATATCTCTCGTCCGCATTTCACTTTGGAGTACAACCCCGTCAACAAAAGTTGGTTTTTGCGTGACGGCCAATGGAATGGCACAGAGTGGTTGAACTCGCTCAACGGTACTTACGTTAACTCACGTGAAATCAAAGGAATGGAGGGCGTTGAGCTCAAGGCTGGCGACATCATCTCCATCGGCGAGGTGAAGATCAGGGTCGAAGGTGTGTAATCAAAAATAAGACAAATTCAATCATTATTCACTAATAAATCGTATTATTATGGCTAATCAAACGACAGAATTCAAAAGAACGGTTTCCGGAACCATCAACTCCGGTATGCGCTCCGTGTTCGGCGGTGAAGGCAGACGCTACTTCATCATCGAGCACAAAGACGATTCGGCGTTACACCGTCGTGGCGAGCAACAGAAGATGATTGTTGACGAGGTGTTCATCGGCCGTGACAAGAAATGCCAGGTGCTCATCGACGAGCAGTTCGGCACGGTGAGCCGCGAGCATGCCGTCATCGTCCGCGATGGCGACCGCTGGAAACTCATCCACCGCAGCAGCACCAACGACACGTTCGTGAACGGTCAGCGCGTGATGGGCGAGCAGTACTTGCAGAACGGCGACGAGATCCAGCTCTCCTACAACGGTCCTCGTCTCGGCTTCATCATTCCGCAGGGCGACCAGTCCTTCGTGAAGTCCATCGGCATGACCGCCCGTCTGAACCTCTTCCGCCAACAGGCCCTTCGTCCTTACAAAACCGCTCTCACCCTGCTCACCATCCTTTTCTGCCTTGCCGTCGCCGGCCTTGTCACTGGGCTGGTATTGGCTAATAAGGAAACGAAAAAGACCCAAGATGAGCTGGTCCAAGTCAAAAATGACGCTGCTGAAGCCCAAAAATTGGCCAATGAACAGATTGCAGATCTTAAGGACAGGATCGCAAGAGTTGGCCGCGGTGGCGGTGGCGGCGGGAAAGTCGTCAACACTCACGGTTCTGGTCAGTCTGTTGTGGGCTTCACGGGCGAGTTGAAACCGTTCGAATCATACGTTTACTTCGTGAAGATGACAAAGCTGATTTTCTCCGCAGAAGAAGGCACTGATGCCTACGAAATCATCGGCGACCGCTGGGAGTACCACTTCAAAGAGAGTGAGATTCCGATTGCCACGGGTTTCGTCACCAGCGACGGCTACTTCTATACTGCCCGCCATGTTGTGGAACCGTGGGCTTATTGGGCCAATATCGAGAGCCTCAACCCCTTCACCTTGGCTAACATTCTCTTCCAAATGGGGGCCACTATCGATGCTACTATCGAGGCGGAGAACAATATTGGTGACAAACGGGTGATGAACTACTCCGACTTCAATGTGGTGCGCAAGAATGACGTCACCGTTGATATTGGCGATGGTTATTCCATCTATTTGGCCAACGGCAGCGACTATGCCTACAAGCGTATCAATATCAACAGCAACATCCAGCCCAGCCCGCAACTCTCCAAGTCCATTCCCGCAGGTACCCGTCTTGAGGTGCTCGGATTCCCGAATGGCCGCGGCGGCGACAAGAACGACATCCGTCCGCAATACACCTATGCTACCACCTCTAATGACGGCTTGCTGCACAATGTGATTCCAGTCACCGGTGCCAACTTTGAGCCCGGCAATAGCGGCGGTCCCGTTTTCTACAAAGAGGGTAACAATTACTACGTCGTCGGCTTGGTCTCCACAACCCATGGACGCAGCAGCGGCAGCATTGTTCCGTTCTCAAATATCGGACACTAATCAAATCCATGCAGTATGAAACGAATCAGTTTGATATTGTTGCTGATCTCTGCCATCCTGATCAGCAACGCCCAACAGGTTGTTCCAGACATCCGTAAGAACAAAGGGAAAAACAAAACGAAAACGGAACAGCAGCAGACGGGCAAGGACAATGCCGACAAGTCTGCCACCGATGATATGCACACGGTGCCTGCCCTCAACCCTTCCGGCAACGGCGGTGCCGCCACCTCGGATGCTGAGTATGCTTTGTTGCGCCAGGCTATCGACAATGCCTTCTTGGTGGTTAAGGCCAGCTACAATGTGCGCGACAAAGAGAGTGGCTCGAATGTCACCGGCACCGAATTTTTCAGCACGGTCTATTGTGTCATCCCGCTGTTGCCCTACGGTTTTGGCGTGGATAACCGATTCCTCAAACCTTGGAAGTCCGACCCCCAATATGATGCCAGCAAGTATGGCGACGATTTGGTGTCGGTCGATAAGTTGGAGTACAAGAAGCTCAAAGATGCCGTCTTTGTTCCCTACCAGTTGAACAAAAACGCAGGGGAGGCATTGGCTCCCGGCTTTTTCCATGTGACAGACACCACGTTCCAAAACCAAGGTTTGCGCGTGGAGGTCGGGAACGGTGCCAAGACGGGCTATATGGTCTGGTTTTATGTGGACCCCGAGACTAAGGATGTCCGCTACAATGTGGTGCCGGCCAATGTCACGTTCAACGAGAACAGCATTTTCAATGTGCGCCAACCGGCCAATCCCGAAACAGTGATTGGTGGTGCTTTCTTGAACTTGAATGCCGACGAACCCGGTTGCCTTCGCCTCAACTTGATGGGCGTTGCCCGTCTCGATCCCTACGGTGGCAAAAAATGGGAGCTCGTGAAACTACAGTCGCTGCCCTTGCCCCCGGTGAAGGCAAAACCTGCGGAACCCGTGAAACACAGCAAGGAGGAAGCAAAGCCTGCTACCGGCACCCAGGACGAGAGCATTATCCCAGATCAGTCTAAAACTAAAACGTCTAACAAGGACAAAAAGAAAAAGGCAGAGAAGGATAGCCCCAAGTCCAAGGACACTAAATCCAGCAAGAAGTAGGACAAATGTTCTGGAATCTCAAATAACGAGTAATCCAGCACTTTGTCCAAGAATAACTAAAGTCACATAATGAAGGTTGAAACAATATTAACCATTGCCGCCCAGTGCGACAGAGCAGCCCGCGACGGCGCGAACGAGGACAACTGCCTCGTCGTGTCGCCGGTAGGCTGCGAAACCCCCACAGTGAACCATTTCGGAGATGTCGCAGGCTTCTCCGAAGTGGTCCCGCTGCGGGATAAAGGCTGTCTTTTGGTCGTGGCCGACGGTATGGGTGGAATGAACGCCGGCGAGGTGGCCTCCCAAATAGCCGTGACCACGCTTGCCAAATGCTTCAGCGAAGTAGGTTTGAAGAATGTGGAGTTGACCGACAACGCCATTCGGAAATTTCTTCGCAAGTCCATTGTGACCGCTGATGACGCCATCAAGAAAACCGCTGCCAAAGACAAGGAGAAGGAAGGCATGGGCACTACCGTGGTACTGTTGTGGATTCTGCCCGACAACACGGCCTATTATGCGTGGTGCGGAGACAGCCGACTCTACCGCTACACGTCCGATATGGGATTGCAGACGCTCTCCCACGACCACTCCTACGTGATGGAAATCCTCCATTTGAGCGAGGAGGAGGCCTTCGTACATCCCAACAACAACATTATCACCCGCAGCCTCGGTAACCCTTCTGAAAAGGCAAATCCAGAAATTGAGGGTCCTTTCCAAATTTACAAGGACGACCTGTTCCTGCTCTGCAGCGACGGGCTTTGCGGTGTTCTCCCCTCCCAAAAAATCGATGAGAATATCCCTTGCATCGAAGATATCTTGGAGGAGCACATTCCAGATGCCGACCATCTCATAGACGGCATCAACGAGTTATGGACCGCCGCCGCCGCAGCTGGATGGCATGACAATGTCACCACGCTGCTCTGCCAGGTCAAGGAAGGTCCCAAACGCCCCGCAGCGAAGAAAAAGCCAAAGGCGATGCAGACCAACAAAAGCAATACATCAACCCCTCCCACCCCAAGTGCTGCCCCTCGCGATGAGGAAGGTGAGAAGAAGCGCGGTCGTAGGGATACGCTCATCGCCCTCCTCGTAGTGGCATTGATCGCTGCCATAACGGTCGGTACGATTTTCGGGATGCGGTATTTCAAAAAAAGCAAGGCTGAGATAACCAAACAGGAACAGTCAAATATGAAAACTCCGAAAGACACTTTGCCTCAAGAGGTTGCGCAAGAAGATGTGCCTCCAGTCGCACAGCCGGGGACCTACGCGGCTCCACCACAAAGTGCCGATGTCAGAGCACAACACCGCGAAAATCAGAGTACCTCCGTCACCTCAACCGCTGGGGACAATCCGCAAGGGGGTAATGATCCTTCAGCCCCGGGAATCTCTGTGCCGGGAGATGGTGAATATCAGGAAATACCTAATTTGCCGCCAAAGAGCCAGGGTACGGCTGATGAAAAAAGTACAGGAAAAGGCAAAAGCTCGACCAATCCCTTGATTAAGAATGCAAAGGAAAAAAGGAAAAGCGTCAAGATATAAGCCGATAGAGCACCAGAATAATTGATAGTATGCCAAAATTACAACAAGGATATCTGTTTAACAATCGCTACCAACTCCTGCGGAAAATAGGATCGGGAGGGTACTCTGAGGTGTGGCTGGTGTCGGACACGCACATGAAGGGTTTTGAACTCGTGCTCAAGATATTCCTTCCCGAAGCGCAATTGGACGACAAGATGGTAGATCTCTTCGGCAAGGAGTTTCAGTTAGTGTATAATATCAATCACCCTAACCTTCTGAAATACGGTCATTTCGATGCCTGTATGGGGTATCCGTACTTGGAGATGCCCTACTACAGATTGGGCTCTGCGGAAAAGTTGATCGGTCACTGCACCGAGGATGTGGGATGGCGGTATCTTCGCGATGTCGCCGCTGGGTTGGCCTGTCTGCACTCAAAGCGACCTGCCATCATCCATCAGGATATCAAACCTGCGAATGTGCTCCTCAGCGATGACTCTTTCATCATCACTGATTTCGGAATCAGCGCGAGCGTGAATAGCATGTTCAAAGATTCCAACAGCTACAAAGCAGTGCTCGGGACGCGTCCCTATATGCCGCCTGAGAAATACCTGCCCAATCCGGAGATATACGTCGAGAATGACATCTGGTCGCTTGGAGCCTCGCTTTACGAACTGCTCACCGGCGATTTGCCCTTTGGTAGTAGGGGTGGTGCGGAACAGTTAGAGAAAATAGAGAGCCCCGAGCTACCCGCGACCTTCTCCAACGAGATGCGCTATGTGGTTCGTAAATGCCTCTCATACTATCCAAGCCATCGCCTCACGGCCAAAGAACTGAAATCTTATGCGGAAACGCAGATAGAAAAACGCAAGACCCCACCACCACCACCACCATCGAACCCTTACACCACTTCGGGAGGCCGGCAAAGACAGATAGACCCGCTGTTCAGTTCCAATGGTTCTGGGGGCTCTCGCGGATATGATTATCCACACAAACCGGACAGAAACCGGCTCTCGTGGGTCTTGATTGCTGCCGCCAGTGTCGTGGGAATTGCCATGGTTGTCTTCTTCACCATCTTTTTGTTTAATCATTCGGGTAGAAGTAATCCTGTTGTTGTTGAACAGCAGGAAGACACGGTGAGACCTGCTCCTCCCACTCCTGACGTGCCCGTCTCGGGAAAGAAGTCTTCTCCAAAGGGTACCCGAACAGGCACCAATGCAAATGGAGGTAGAGGAGGCACGGTTGACGTTTCCCCATCTGATGATCCCAGTGAGGATGAGGCGAGCGACGATGTCTTTTCCGATCAACACAAATACAAAACAACGTTTGTGAGTTCCTCTATGGGAGGAAACAATAAAGACTGAATAGTTAGGGGAGAGTATATTCGAGATGAATCGAAATCAAAAAAAGTAAAAATAAGAAACGATAGAAGATATGTCAAGATTGCAGCAAGATTTCCTGTTTGACGGCCGTTACCTGCTGAGGAAAAAGTTAGGCGAAGGCGGATTCTCCGAGGTGTGGCTTGTGGATGACACCTCCGCGAAGATCACTTTGGTGTTGAAGGTGTTCCTGCCCTCCTCCCAACTCGACGAGTCGGGTATTGAGATGTTCCGTCAGGAGTTTGCCTTGGTCTATAACCTCAATCACCCCAACTTGTTGAAGTACACCTACTACGGGGTCTGCGTGGGTCATCCCTACTTGGTGATGCCCTACTACAACTCGGGCTCCGCCGAAGACTTGCTGGGCAACTGCAGCGAGCGCAAGGCCTGGCAGTTCCTCCATGACGTGTCGGCAGGCCTGGCCTGCATGCACGAGCATCAGCCTCCCATCATCCATCAGGATATCAAACCCGCTAACGTGCTGCTGGACGGCAACAGCTACATCATTACCGACTTCGGCATCAGCGGCAAGGCGCGCAGCATCTTGGGTGAGGGTGGCGAAGGCCAGTCAACGGTTCAAGGCACTCGCCCGTACATGCCGCCCGAGAAGTTCCGCCGCGACCAGATTCCCTTGGTGGCCAGCGATATATGGGCCCTCGGCGCGTCGCTCTATGAGATGCTCACCGGTCGTCTGCCTTTCGGCGGGCAAGGCGGCGAGGCGCAACTCCAAGGAGCGGAAGTCCCGCCGCTGCCGGAAAGTTTCTCGGACGACTTGCGGCAGATCATCATGCAGTGCCTGCTGCCCGAGCCTACAGCCCGTCCCCACGCTGCCGATTTGGAGCAGTTCGCCGCCTACCACCTTGCGCAAACTCCCTACACGTCGGGGTCGGTCCGCACTTCCGGCTCTTACGGCGGCTCTTTCGGGTCGTCCATCCATATCGAGTCCCCCACGCCGGAACCTGCTCCCGCCCCGGTGCGTGCACCCAAGTCCAGGAAGGGACTCATTATCGGTGTCGCGGCTGCGGCTGTCGTTCTGTTGGCGGTCATCCTCGCTGTCGTGTTGGGCGGCCGAGGGGGAACCTCTCAACAGCAGCAGTATGACGAAACCATGGCGTTCTACCAACGCGGTGCCCAGTTCTACCAACAAGGAATGACGAACACCCAGGGGCAACTTGACAAGTTCCGACAGGCTCTCGTTATGTTCGACAGTGCCCAGAGTCGCCAAAACCCCATGTTCCGCGAATCGGAATATCCCGACAGCATCAACGCCATGCGCGGCCGGATGTATGACCACTGCATAGCGACAGCCAAACGCGATTATGCGGCCGCATTTATGGAAAACGGCATCCGCCAGGATGTGTTGGAATACCTTAAATTCGCCAAGTTGATCAATAATACGAGTGAAGTCAATAACCTCATGGACTCCCTGCAGTATGTCTATATCTCCGAGAATTGATAATTCACCAAACACTATTCACCAAACACAAGTCACCAAACACAAGTCACCAATCCCAAATCGTATGAAAAAAATCGTCTTTATTCTGTTGATGGCGTTCTTTGTTCCGATGTGTACTGTTTACGCCCAGGATTGTTCTGACCGGATTCAGTCGGCCGGAAAACTTTACGACAATTATAAAAAAACGAAAAACAAGAAGCAACTCGACGAGGCACGCAAGCAGTTGCAGAATATCATCAACAACTCTTCCAACCCCGAGAACTGTCGGA
>ONQE01000229.1 GCA_900319925.1 uncultured Bacteroidales bacterium
TAATGGAAACAGTATTTTCTTACCAGCAGCAGGGTATCATTGGGATAATGAATTATTTGATATTGGAAGTTATGGTGGTTATTGGTCGCGTTCGCTTGATCTCGAATCTCCAGACAATGCATGGTATTACTATTTCGACTCAATTGATTGTATAGATGTTGACTGCCGCTTTGGTGGTTTTAGTGTACGCCCCGTTCATTCTGTAAAATGATTTTTGACAACAATAACAATAAAATCCCCGCATCACCGAATGGCGGTGTGGGGATTTCTTTTTGTAAGAATGAGGTTTACAGCTTCTCAAGATTCCGTTTGACAAACTCGCTCAAATCCTTGCCCTTCAGCAAGTTCTTCGAGAGCAGTGCGAGGTCGTAAATCTGCCGAATCGTGGCTTCCTGTGTGGCTTCGTCTTTATCGAGTAAGCCAGTGATGACGGGGCTGTTCGTGTTGAGCATCAGCGTGTAGCTGTCGGGCATCGAGCCGTAGAACGACATCGGGCCGCCGCCCATCTGCTCCATCTCCTTCATACGGCGCATCCACTCGTTTTGGGTGACCTCCACGGGCGCGGCTTCTGCACCTTCGTTGCTGAACTCCACATTGAACTTCACCTTGTCGATGACCTTCTCGAAGGCGGCCTTCACGGTTTCCTTCTGCTTGTCGTCGAGGCCCGAGGCGGCTTCTTTGTCGTCCTTCACGATGAGTTTGTCGATGGTGTTGGAGTCCACACGGGCAAACATGGCGCGGTTGTCGTCGCCTTTCTCGCCTTCCTTCTGCTCGTAGGCGCTGATGAAATGCGGGTCGAGGATGCCGTCCATCATCAAGACGTTGTAGCCCTTGGCCTTGGCGTTCTCGATGTTGGTGTATTGGTCATCCTTGTCGGTGGCATACAGATAAACGAGGGCTTTGTTCTTGTCGGTCTGGTTTTCCTTAATCAAGGTCTTGAACTCCTCGATGGTGTAGTATTTGTCGTCGGTGTCCTTGAAAAGGAAGAACTTCTCGGCGCGTTCGTAGAACTTCGGGTCGCTCATCATACCGTATTCGATGAACACGCGGATGTCGTCCCAGTTCTTCTCGTAGGCCTCGCGGTCTTTCTTGAAGAGCTCTTCCAGCTTCTCGGCCACCTTCTTGGTGATGTAGGTCGAGATTTTCTTCACGTTCTGGTCGCTTTGCAGGAACGAGCGGCTGACGTTCAGCGGGATGTCGGGCGAGTCGATGACGCCATGCAGCAGCGAGAGGAATTCGGGCAGGATGCCTTCAACGCTATCGGTGACGAAGACCTCGTTGCAGTAGAGTTGGATCTTGTTGCGCTGGAACTCGTAGCGGTTTTTCACCTTCGGGAAATAGAGGATGCCCGTGAGGTTGAAGGGGTAGTCCACGTTGAGGTGGATGTGGAACAGCGGCTCGCCGAAGTTCATCGGATAGAGCGTGTGGTAGAAGTCGTTGTATTCCTCGTCCTTGATGTCGGTCGGGGCTTTCTTCCACAGCGGCGCTACGTCGTTGATGATCCAAGGCTTCTCCACTTCCTTGGTCTTGGGTTTGCCGTCCTTGTCGGTCTCGCCCTCGATTTCCTCTTGCACCTTTCGCGTGCCGAACTGGATCGGGATGGGCAGGAACTTGCAGTATTTGTTGAGCAGTTCGCGGATGCGGCCTTCTTCGAGGAACTCGGCGGCATCGTCACTGATATAAAGGATGACATCGGTGCCACGGTCGCCCTTCGGGATTTCGTTCATCGTGTACTCGGGGCTGCCGTCGCACTCCCAGATGACGCCGTTCGCGCCTTCTTCCTTGCACGACTTCGAGATTAGCGACACCTTCGAGGAGACCATGAAGGCGGAGTAGAAGCCCAAGCCAAAATGTCCGATGATGTTGGCGGCTTCGGCCTCGCTTTGGGTCTTGAACTTGGCGATGAACTCCTCTGCACCTGAGAAGGCGATTTGGTTGATGTATTTGTCGACCTCTTCGGCGTTCATGCCGATGCCGCGGTCGCGGACGGTGAGGGTCTTTTTCTTCTTGTCGACTTCCACCTTGATGGTGAGGTCGCCCAGCTCGCCTTTGAACTCGCCTGATGCTGCCAAGGCTTTCAGCTTTTGCGTGGCATCCACGGCGTTGCTGATGATTTCGCGCAGGAAGATCTCCTGGTCCGAATACAAGAACTTTTTGATGACAGGGAAAATGTTTTCTGTCTTTACTCCAATGTTACCGGTTTGCATATCGTTATGTATTTAAAATTCAAGATTTAAGATTTAAAATTTCTGTCGCTTCGCGCCATTGCGAGGCGTGAAGCAAATTG
>ONQE01000040.1 GCA_900319925.1 uncultured Bacteroidales bacterium
TGCGCTTCAATGACGTCGGCGACGGCCTCAGCCTGCGACAGGTCCATGCGCCCGTTGGCGAAGGCGCGGCGTGTGAATTCACCTGCAGTGGCATGGCGGCAGCCTGCGTCAATCAGCGTCTGAATAACCTGTTGCTGGATCCACGTCGAACCGTGGCAGGCCAGCTCAACCACATCCTCGCCAACGACGAGGGCATCGCCAACACGCTCTACCGCTTCGAACCCGATATGGCACTCAACGCCCTGGACTTCGCGATGATGCATGTGCCCTCGTTCGTCGATACGTCAATGTACGCCCAGTTCGACTCGGCCATCGCCCACGCCGACGAGACGATGGCCCACAACTACGAGCTGATCATGAACGACGAGTCCGGCGCCGTCACCGATATGGTGGCCACCGACCCGCTCAACCTCCGCCAATACCTGATGCCCGACCTCTCCTCCGGTCTGGGTTTCACTCTCATCGACGGACACCTCTTCTGCGCCGACAGCACGGTGGCACTCATCTACATCTCCCCGGATTTCCAGTCGTTCGACGCCGAGCTGGGCAGCAAACTGATGGACAATATCAACCATTGTGTCGGTGAGTTCCAGAAAGTGCACCCCGACGTCGAAGTGCTGATGCACGGCGGCGTGGTGCGCGCGGGCGACAACAACCGCGTCATGTCGCGCGACATCTACCTCACAGTCGGCATCTCGCTGTTGATTGTCCTGATTGTCCTCTGTCTCAGCTTCAAGAGCTTCAATATCACCTGGCAGAACGTGCTGCCCGTGGCCTACGGCACCTTTTTCGCGTTGGCGTGCATGTACTGGATTCAAGGCGGTATGTCGCTGATGGCCCTTGGCGTCGGCTCCGTGGTGCTGGGCGTCGCGCTCAGTTACTGCCTGCATGTCATTATCCATCAGCGCTTTGTGGGCGACGTGGAGCAGATGCTGAAGGAAGAGGCCCTGCCCGTCTGCCTCGGCTGCCTCACCACCATCGGAGCCTTCATCGGACTCTTCTTCACCCAGAGCGACCTGCTCAAGGAGTTCGGTATGTTCTCCACCTTCGCGCTCATCGGCAACACCTTCTTCGTGCTGATTTTCCTGCCGCATTTCCTGCGGGAGGACGAGCGGGGACACAACGAGAAGATATTCAAGGGAATAGAACGGATAAACAACTACGCATACGACCGTAACCCGTTTGTAGTCATTGGATTGTGTATCATCATCGTCATCGGCTTTGCCTTCTCCGGCAAGGTGCAGTTCGACGACGACCTGAAACATATCGGTTACGAAAGCGACGCGCTGCACAAGTCCGAGAATCTCTATTCCGAGAAAAACGACCACGGCGGCCTGCAGCAGTATTTCGCCGTCACCGCCTCCACCCTCGACGAAGCCCTGGACGCCAACAAGGCACTCTCCTTCACCCTCGACTCAATGCGGAGGGCCGGCGACCTGATTGCCTACACCCCTGCGGTGTCGATACTCTTCCAATCGCAGGCCGAACAACAGCGACGTATCGACGCGTGGCAGCGGTACTGGACGCCCGAGAAGGTCAGCCAGGCCATGGCCGCCGTCAAAAGCGCAGCCGTGCACAACGAGCTCTCCCCCGACATCTTCGTCCCCTTCCAGGCAATGGTGGAAGCCGATTACGAACCCGGCGACCTCTACGCCTCCGGGGTCGTGCCCGACGGACTGCTCTGCAACTTCATCGAAGAAAACAACGGTACATACCTGATTTTCAATACCACACAGTTGAAGAAGGAGAAGATGAAAGAGGTCTGCGACCACGTGGCCGGAATGCCGAAAGCCGTGGTGGTGGACCCGTTCTACTACACCGCCGGCATGCTCAACATGCTCCGCTCCGACTTCAACACCACGCTGCTCATCTCCTCCATCTTCGTGTTCCTCGTCCTGCTCTTCTCCTTCCGGGACCTCGTCATCGCGATCATCGCCTTCCTGCCGATGTTCTTCAGCTGGTATATGGTGCAGGGTTGGATGGCCATCTTCGGACTGCCCTTCAATATGGTCAACATCGTGGTCTCCACCTTCATCTTCGGAATAGGCGTGGACTATAGCATCTTCGTGATGCAGGGACTGTTGGCGGCGCAGCGCGGCGAAGGCAGCCGTCTGCTCGAATATCACAAGGTGGCGGTTTTCTTCTCGGCATTAGTCCTTATCGTGGTTATGGTGTCTATGCTATGTGCCACCCACCCGACTATCACCTCCATCGGCTACAGCACGGTCATCGGTATGCTCTCCACCATCCTGATCACCTACATCCTGCAGCCCCTGTTCTTCCGCTGGGCAATGAAATGGCCCTACCTCCGCAACAGAATCAGCAATAAGAAGTGATCAGGCAACCGGCAACAGAAATAGTGACGAACAGAAATGATATATTGTAGAACATAATTCCTTGAACAGCCTCGGAGAGGCAACACGCACGGAGTGCAAGTAACCCCACACAAGCCGAAGGCGCAGTGTGGGGGCTTCAATAACCAATAACCAATAACCAATAACCCTTAACCCCTAACCCTTAAACCTTAAACCCTAAACCTTAAACCATAATGAAGAAACTATTGACCATTGTCATCGCGTTGATGACGTTCACGGCCGTCGCACAGAAGGCGGAGTGCCATTTCACAGAGTCCAAGTTCATCAAAGCCTCAGGGAAAACCATCGAGTCGGAAGGCAACCTCAAACTCACCTCGGCCGACAAGCTGGAGATGAACTACACCAAGCCGGCCGGCGATTATTTCATCATCGATGGCAAGACCATCCGCATCAACATGCGGGGCAAGAAGTCCGTGGTGGACACCGAGAAGAATGCCGCGATGAAGACACAGCGCAACACGCTGATGAACTGCATCACCGGCAACTGGAAACAGGCCGCCACCGACAACAACGCCGAGAGCTCTGTCTCGGAGAAGGGCGCCAACAAGGTGGTGACCCTCACCGCCAAGAAAGCCGCCCCCCGTGGCTACTCCAAGATCGTGATTACCTACCGCAAGTCCGACAACCTGCCCGTGGAACTCGTGTTCGAAGAGTTCAACGGCACGGTCACAACCTACAAGATGACCAACATCGTCAAAAAATAGCCGCATACGATGGAATACGGAGAATTCAAAGTGAAAGAAGGGGTTTATGTCCCCGACATCGGCATAGACTACCCCAAGGACGACCCGCACCGTCGGCTCTTGCACGTGGAAGTGGAGGACTCTTCGCAGGGTCGTTTCACCTTCGACGAGACCTACCCTTACCTGGACAACACGTTCCGCTTCAAGCTCAACGTCATTGCAGGTTGGGTGGTGAAGTGGCTGATGATTGCCGTCCACAACCGTTGCCATTACGGGCTGCAGATTGAGGGGGACCTGCGCAAATACAAAGACCAGCTCAAAGACGGCGCGGTCTGCGTCTGCAACCACGTCTTCGTCTTTGACGCGTTGGGGGTCAACTCGGCGTGCAAGAAGTTCCGCCAGGTGCGCATCCCGATGTTCGCCAAGCATTTCAACGGCCATGGCTGGTGGATTCTCTGGCAGGCGGGCGGCGTGCCCATCCCCGAAACCCGCGAGGGTATCCGCAAGTACAACGAAGCTTTCGACGATTACGCCCGCCGCAAGATGTGGTTCATCATCTTCCCCGAGGCGGTGCGTTGGAATATGTACACCCCCATCCGGCCGTTCAAGCGCGGGGCCTTCTCGATGGCCTACAAGTACGACCGCCCCGTTATCCCGTTTGTGTACACCTACCGCAAGCGTCGCGGCATTTACCGGCTTTTCGGCAAGAAGGACTCCCCCTGCGTGACGCTTCACGTGGGCGAGCCGATCTGGTTCGACAAGGGCGCCAACCGCAAGGAGGAGCTCGACCGCGTCTGCCGCGAAGCCCATCAGGCGATGGTCCGCATGGCGGGCATCGAGGTCAACCCCTGGCCCCCCATCGAAGAGGCGTGACCTCTAGCCCCTCACCTTCCACTCCCCGATTCCCCGAATCGCGCTGCTGAAGTTCACCCCAACCTTGAAAAGCTTGCGAGGGTCGGTGGCGAAGGGAGCGGCGTACTGCTTCTCCTCGATCTGCCGCAACGCCTCTTCGGCAGACTTATCGACTTTCAGTTCCATAATATAGATATAGTCCTTCGTCTCGACGGTCACGTCCATGCGGCCGCGGCTGGTGTGGCGTTCCACCCGTGTGTAGAAGCCCATCAGCTTGAAGATTACCGCCAGCGTGTTCTGGAAATAGACCTCCATCTTCCCCGTCACCTGATAGTCGCCGTCGGCGAACAGAGCCTGCAGGCGGGCCATGAACCCGTCTGGGTCGCCGCGCTCCACTTCCCGTACGAAGTTGTTGATGGTGAAGCTGCCGTTCATGCCGTTGGCAAAGTAATAGGTTCCCAAGAACTGTGCGAAGCCCCTCTCCACCTCCTTGTTCGGGAATCCGAGGCGGTAGCACTCGAAACGGGGGTCGTAGTCCTTGATGGTGAGGTAGCCGCTTTGGAACAGCAGGGGCAGCGGGTTGCTGTACATCATATCCACGCTGTCCATCGTGCGCACATCCACCTCCTCAGTGGTGAGCTTGTCGAGCGGATAGTCCGTGTGCTGCAGCACCTCCACGAGGAAGGTCGGCGTGCCCGTGGCGAACCAGTGGTCGCCGAAATCCTTGCTGTCGAGTGCGTTCAACAGACTGTAGGGATTGTACATGCCGACAGACTGTTTGCTGAAATGGTAGCCGTCATACTGCCTCTCAATCCGTGCATAGCACTCCTCCTTGTTCATCCCGTTAGCCACCGCCATCACCCCGACAACTTCATCGAAATTGTCGTGTATCTCCTGTTCGGTGATACCGCAAACTCCGGCGTACTCATCGCTCAAAGAGATGTCCTTCAGGTTGTTCAGGTCGCTGAAGATGCTCACCTTCGAGAACTTGGTGACACCGGTGAAAAAGGCGAACTGGATGTACGCGTCCATGGTCTTCTCCACGCCGTAGAACGACTTCAGAATCTTGCGGTATTCATTCTGCAATTCGGTATCGCCGATGGTCTCCAACAGGGGCTTGTCGTATTCGTCCACGAGGATGACCGCTTTCCTGCCCGTCTGTTCGTAAGCGCTGCGGATAAGAACCTTGAAACGTTCCGCCATCGCAAGGCTTCCCGGCTGAAGGGCGTATTTTTTTTCGTAGTAAAGAAGTTGACCGTCAATCGTGGAAGTGAGCCCCTCAATGTCGGTGTAAAGTCCTGTGTTGAAGTCGAAATGGAAGATGGGGTGTTCCACCCAATCCCTTTCCAATCCCGCGATGGCCAGTCCTTCGAACAGTTTCCGCTTGCCCTGGTAGTAGGCCTTCAGGGTGGAGAGCAGTAGGCTCTTGCCGAACCGGCGCGGACGGCTCAGGAAATAGTACTTGCCTTCCGAGACAAGCTTATATACCAGCGCGGTCTTGTCCACATAGACGTAGCCGTCTGTGATGATATTCTCGAATGTCTGTATTCCGATAGGATATTTCATAGCGGATGATTTTGCGCGGCAAAGATACGAATTTTTTAGCGGATGCTTTTTAGTGACTCATCCATTCAAAGAAAATATATCTTTGTAATGTGAGGAATATAAAGCTATAGTCCTTTTTTATTTTCTTTGAATTTTATTTTGGTGATGCTGTCAGCCGTGGCAGCGACAAGAATGCCTGAATCTTGCGAAAACGAAAAAACAAAATTAACAATTAATTGTTAAATTACTATGCGTGTAATTTATAATACGCTGATGTTCAGCGCAATAAAAATATTCCAAAACTATTGATGTCGGAATATCTTTTTTGTATCTTTGCGGCGTAAAATTTATTATAAATTATAACCAATGGAAAGAGAAATGACACAAATGGATTTAGACATGCCGCAATTGCGGCAGCTGGTGTTGAAGAACACCGAAAGAATTGACAAGAACGAATTGATGATCAAACAGATGCGTAAGGAAGGTATGGAGCAGGCCCGAAAATCCGCCGAGCGGGATGAATGGCTGGAGAATTCCCGCCGTGAACACGACCGCTGGGCGCGCAGCATGAGGGAGACATTGGACGAGATTGCACAGTACTCCAAACAGTCTCAGATTGAGCAGCAGATGCGAAGCCTGGAACTGGATACACGATTTGCGGAGACTGACAGGCAGCTCAAAGAGACCGACAGGCAGCTGAAGGAAACCTCTTTGGAGGTGAAGCGGCTCTCCCGCCAGCTCAGCGGCACCACAGGGCATATCGTGGAAGGCCTGGTCAGCTCTTCGACAGAGAAACTTTTCGAGAAAGCCGGACTCGTGTTGCACAACAGCGGCAAGAATCTGATAAGGAGCATTCCGTCCGAACAGATCAAGATGGAGGTGGATGTCCTGCTCAGCAATGAGGAGCTTGCAATCCCCATCGAGGTCAAGGCCAACTGCACAAAGGACAACGTAAGGAGGTTCCTGCATCAGATGAGTCATTTCCGTCGTCTCTTCCCCGAATATGACGGCAAGGAGGTCGTCGCCGCCATCGCCGCCATCAATTACGAAAAGGGCGTGGCGGAACTCGCCCATAGGGAAAAGCTCCTCGTCATCCGTGTCAACAGCGACGACATCTTCTCCATCGACCCCTTCCAGAAGGACGAGCTGCGGAAGTTCTGACAGTAGAAATGCTTCCCTAAGTAAAGGATATCTTACTGTTGCTTCGCTCTATCTCTATGGGAAGGGTATGCCATCTCTATGGGAAAGGCGTAAGAAAAAGGGACCAAAAAAAGGTGTGCCGAACGTGACGTTCGACACACCTTTGTCGGTTTCCCGCGTGAACGGTTAGTTCTGCATACGGGCGTTGATTCTGTCGTTGAGCTCTTGCGGCACCTCGAGGTTGAGCTGCACCTTCATCTCACGAAGGATGCGGTTGTTGGTCAGGTCGTCGGGGTTCACCTCGTATGCTTTCTGGCACCACTCGTGGGTTTTCTCCATGGCGTTCTTACGCTCGGGGCTCTGGAACAGCTTGGTGGCCTCTTCCCACTTGCGGGTGTTCATGGCCGTCTGACGGCGATCCATGATGTCGTAGTACTCCATCGCGTAACGGTAGCCCATCTTGCTGAGCAGGACGAAGTCTTTCGGATCCTTGGCCAGCGCTTCGGTCAGAATCTGCTCGGCCTTCTCATACTTCTTGGCGTTGACGAGGTAGGTGGCGCAAATCGGGATCATTTTGGGATCGCCCGTGGCAATCGCCTTGTCCACGATGTCTAACAGCTTCTCCTCATCGTTGATCATGGCGTAGTAGTCCATCATCGGCTCGTAGAGTCCGGCGGGGCTCTTTTCACCGAAGATCTTGTTGGCCTTCGTCAGGGTCTCCGCGCACTTCACCGTGTCGTTCTTGTCTTTGTGGAGGTAATAGAGCTCCACGTAGGCGGCTTCGGAGGCGGCGGGGGCGGTGGCCACGCACTTCTCAAGCATCTTCTCGTAGTTGTCCATGTCCTTCAAGGAGTAGTAAATCATAGCCGTCTGGATGTACATGTTGGCGGCATTCTCCTTTTTCTGGGCCAGTTCGTAGCACTTCGCAGCAATACCGTAGTATTTGAGGGCATCCTCGGTTTTGCCTTTGGCGGCGGCGGCTTTGCCCTTCTCCTCGAACGGACCGGCTAACAGCTCCTGACCTTCTCTGGCGCCGAACAAGCCCGTTTTGGGTTGCACGTTCTTGTCAAGCTCCACGGCCTTCACGAAGGCGGCGTATGCATCTTCCAATGCATTCGGGTAACGCGGCGTGGCGGACGGATCCTTCTCTTTGCGCACCTGGTCGTAGTTGTATTGCTGAACGTTCACGTTCGCCTGCATCAACCACACTTCGGCATTATCAGGATAGGAAGCCATGCAGTTTTTCATAAAATTCTGCGCTTTAGGCACTTGATTGCTCTTCAGGCATTGCCATACATCATCCAGGCATGATTGCGAGAAAGCGCTGGCGCTTACGAATAGCGCGACTAAAACAAGCATCCATTTTTTCATTTCTTTCGATTTTTTAATTTACTAACTATATGACTGATTACTTTTCCAATTGTTTAATGAGGGCGTCGATTTCGTCGGCCTTCGGGGACTGCTGCCGCACATAGATGGCACGCAGCGTGTTCAGCAGGTTCACATCGTTGGGCTGGAGTCTGCGCGCCTGCTCGAAGTAGTCGGCGGCGGAGGCCAGGTATCGCTCCGACAGCTCCTTGGCCGTCTCTATCTCCGTCTTGTCGCCCTGCTGTATGGCTAACTGGTTCTGCCGGTTGAAGTAGTATTCCGAGAAGCTGTAGTTGCAAACCCCTAAGTTGTAGAGGATTACGAAATTGTTGGGGTCGATGCGGTTGGCGCGGGCGAGCAGGCGGTCAGCCTCCTCGTAGCGCTTCTCCTTGATGTAGAAGTTGGCCACGTTCACCATCTCGTCGGAGGTCTTCAACACCTGCGGGTCGATCTGGTCCACCAGCCGCTTCGCCTTCACGCTGTCGCCGGACCAGTAGGCGTAGTCGATCTCCAACAGCTTGACACTCATGTTGTCGGGGTTCTTCGCCTTGGCCATAGCTAAGGTCTTCTCGATGTTCGCGCGGTCGTTGTCGGCCTTGTATTGGTCGATGAGCTTGCCGAACACGTACGGATTCTGCGATCCGTCATCGATGGCTTTCTGGTAGTAGCGCATCATCTCGTCCTTCTTGCCGAGGCTCTCTAAGGTGTAGGCGTAGTAGTAGTAGAGCTCGCCGTTCATCGGATATTGCGGGGGTGCCATCTCGTAGCTCTCGACGGCCTTCCGCAGTGTCGTTTCGGCGCCGGTGTAGTCCTTGGCGATGAGCTGGTCCACACCGCGCACCAGCAGGTAGGGGTAGAGCTGCTTGAGGGCCTCCTGGGCGCCCATCATATCCAGAGCCTCGACTTTAGGGTTGAGTTCGAGGGCCTTTTGGAAGGCGTCGTAGGCCTCCACGGGCGCGTTGGGGTAGCGGATCTGGTAGTTCTCGTCCTTCTGCTTCTCGTTATATTCGCGGTTGGCTAACAGAAGCTCGATGTTGCCCTTGTAGAGCCACGTCTGCGCCTTGACGGAGAGCTTCTCGTCGGCGGCGCAGAGGTCGATCTGCTCCTTGGCCTTGTCGTAGTCCTTGTCGTAGTAGGAGTTGTACGCCTTCGTCAGCGACGGCTTCTGCGCGCTGAGGCTCACCAAGAGCAGGATGTTCACGATTAACAGAAGGTGCTTTCTCATCGTAAAGGGTTAGGGTTTAAGGGTTAGGGTTTAAGGTTTAAGGTTTAAGGGTTAAGGTCTCAAATTCAAATATCTTCCTTGAGCAGCCCCGTAAGGGGCAAGAGCTTGGTAGCGTTGTCAGGCTCATTGTTCAGACTCTGTTTCGGGAGTTTCGTTTAAGTTTTGGGAGTCAACGTTTTCGATTGTAGTCTCGTCGTCGAATTCCTCTTCCTCCTCCTCTTGTCTGGGCACTTCGCAGACGGCGGCGATGGTGTCCTTGCCGCGGAGGTCGATAAGTCGGACGCCCTGCGTGTTACGGCCGAGGATGCGGAGCTGGTCCACGTGGAGGCGGATGGCGATGCCGGAGCGGTTGATGATCATGAGGTCGTCGTCGTCGGTCACGGCCTTGATGGCGATGAGGTTGCCGGTCTTCTCGGTGATCTTGATGGTGCTCACGCCCTTGCCGCCGCGGTGGGTGATGCGGTAGTCTTCCAGCAGCGAGCGCTTGCCGTAGCCGTTTTCAGACACGATGAGGATGTTGCTGCGGTTGTCGTTGATGGCCAGCATGCCGATGACGCGGTCGTCGTCGCCGTCGAGGCTGACACCGCGCACGCCCGCTGCGGTGCGGCCGATGGCGCGGAGCTCCTCGTTCTCGTGGAAACGGATGGCGCGGCCGGAGTAGAGGGCCATCATGATGTCGCTGTTGCCGTCGGTGAAACGGGCGGCGAGCAGACGGTCGCCCTCACGCACGTTGATGGCGATGATGCCCTTCCTGCGCGGGTGCGAGTAGGCCTCGATGGAGGTCTTCTTGATGATGCCCTTCTCGGTACACAATATAATATAGTGGTTGTTGATGAAGTCGGGGTCGTCGATGCTCTTGAGGTTGATGATGGAGGTGATCTTGTCGCCTTCCTCGATCTGGAGCAGGTTCTGGATGGCGCGGCCCTTGGAGGTCTTCAGGCCTTCGGGGATCTCGAACACTCTCATCCAGAAGCACTTGCCGCGTTCGGTGAAGAAGAGCAGGTAGTTGTGGTTGGTGGCCATGTAGAGGTGCTCGATGAAGTCCTCGTCGCGGGAGCTGCTGCCTCGCGAGCCCTTGCCGCCGCGGTTCTGGACCTTGTACTCGGCCAGCGGCGTGCGCTTGATGTAGCCGAGGTGCGAGATGGTGATGACCACCTCCTCGTCGGCGATGGTGTCCTCCACACGGAATTCGGAGGAGCTGTACTCGATGGGGGAGCGGCGTTCGTCGCCGAAGCGCTTCTTGATGTCCTGCAGCTCGTCTTTGATGATGCCCATGCGGAGGTTCACGTCGTTGAGCACGTCGTTGAGGTAGGCGATGAGCTTCATGAGTTCGTCGTACTCGTCCTGCAGCTTCTGGCGTTCCATGCCGGTGAGCTGGCGGAGGCGCATCTCGACGATGGCCTTGGCCTGGATCTCGGTGAAGTCCCACTTCTCCATAAGTCCCTGCCAAGCCTCCTGTACGGTCTGCGAGGCGCGGATGAGGGCGATGATCTCGTCGATGATGTCGAGGGCTTTGAGGAAGCCTTCGAGGATGTGGGCGCGTTC
This sequence comes from uncultured Bacteroidales bacterium, assembly GCA_900319925.1. Lineage (GTDB taxonomy): Bacteria > Bacteroidota > Bacteroidia > Bacteroidales > WCHB1-69 > F23-D06. Next base: position 10,734 of record ONQE01000040.1, read on the forward strand.
CTGGGCCTTCTTGAGGTCGTAGCGGGTGCGGCGGATGACCACCTCGTGGCGGTGTTTCACGTACTCCACGATCATGTCCTTGAGGTTCAGGGTCATCGGGCGGCCGCCGACGAGGGCGACGTTGTTGACGCTGAACGACGACTGCAGGGCGGTCATCTGATAGAGCTTGTTGAGCACCACCTCGGGGACGACGTCCTTCTTGAGTTCATAGACGATGCGGGTGCCGTTGCGCTTGTTGGTGAGGTTCTGCACGTCGGTGATGCCGGCGATTTTGCCCTCCTTGACGAGCTCGACAGTGTGGCTGATCATGTCGGAGGGGTTGGTCATGTAGGGCAGGGTAGTGACGACGATGCAGTTGTGGTTCTTTTCGGATTCGATTTCGGCGTGGCCGCGCATGACGATGCGGCCGCGGCCGGTGAGGAAGGCGTCCTGGACTCCGCGGTAGCCGTAGATGATGCAGCCGGAGGGGAAGTCGGGGGCCTTGATGGTGTGCATCAGCTCCTCGATGGTGATGTCGTTGTTGTCGATGTAGGCGCAGATGCCGTCGCACACCTCGCTGAGGTTATGGGGGGCCATGTTGGTGGCCATACCGACGGCGATGCCGGAGGAACCGTTGACGAGCAGGTTGGGGATTTTGGCGGGCAGCACGGTGGGCTCGGGGATGGAGTCGTCGAAGTTGAGCACCATATCGACGGTGTCCTTCTCGATGTCGGCGACCATCTCTTCGGAGGAGCGGCGCAGGCGGGCTTCGGTGTAACGCATGGCGGCGGGGCTGTCGCCGTCCACGGAACCGAAGTTACCCTGTCCGTCCACGAAGGGGTAGCGGAGGGTCCACGGCTGGGCCATGCGCACGAGGGCGTCATAGACGGCCGTGTCGCCGTGCGGGTGGTATTTACCGAGCACCTCACCGACGATACGGGCGCACTTGCGGTAGGGGCCGCTCTCGGTGATGTTCATGTCCCACATGGCGTAGATGATGCGGCGCTGCACGGGCTTGAGGCCGTCGCGCACATCGGGCAGGGCGCGGGAGACGATGACCGACATCGAATAGTCGATGTAGGCCGTCTTCATCAGGTTCTCGATGTTGTATTGTACTACTTTCTCGTCCAAAATCTCATTTTCTTCCATGTATTCTTCTTCTATTGAATCTCTAACTTTCTTGTAATGAAAAACTTATACTTTTTACAATGAAACGCCCAAAATACGATTTTTTTGGATTCGCCGGGCGTGAATCGCACACATTTTATCAACAACGAAAAACACCCCAAACGCGAAATCGGGGCGTTAGAACGCGTTGTGGGGGAAAAACCGTTTGCCCGCAGCACGTTAGGACTACAGGGCTCGGTAGGATAATGCGGACTCAGCTACATGTTGCGGCAAGGAGATGCCGGAACGCTCGTAGTTGTTCGTTTCCATAAGACCAAGCGTATGCCAAGCACCAACCTGGCACCAGACAAGGCGCAACCAAGGTGCAGCCATAGTGTAGCCATAGTGTAGCCATACTGATGCCATACTCTTGCCATACTCTTAAGTATGGCTACACTATGGCATCAGTATGGCATCAGTATGGCATCTCCTTGCCAAGGGCTTGGATAGGGCGATGGAGCGTAGGCAAAATTTTGTATCTTTGCAGCCGCAAAAACTTCTAAAACAGACAACGATGGCAAAAATCAACCAAGTGGGCCCCGGCCCGATGACTACCGGCACTGTCGGCGGTCTCACATACGTGAAATGCAAGGACGGCACCACCTACGTCCGCTCCACGCCCGTAATGCCGGCAAAGGTGTACAAGTCGCCCGCCGCCAAAAAGCGTGTGGCCCTCTTCAAGATGATACAGACGCATCTGCGCCAGCATCTGCCCACATTCCGGCGGACCTTCGTCCACGAGGGCTCCGGAAGTCCGAGCAACGGCTATTTCAAGAGGAACAACAAAGCTCTGCGCGAGGCCCTCGACGCCTTGGCTGACCGTATGGTGGCGGGCGAGTTGGTGACCCCAGACGAGATAGAGGCTGCTGTCTGCGCCTACGCCGCCGGGCATCCCGACAGGATTTGCATCGCTTCGATAGACGGTTACGAGGAGGTGTTCCTCGCCGGCGAGTGGCCCGACTTCATCATGCTCCGCCCCAAGGGAAGCAACCGCACCATGACCATCACGCTGAGGTAACGCGGGGCGCCCCCCTTTACGACTCGTCATCAAGGCATGCGAGCTCAAATAAATATGTTGCCTGATGTGACGTCATTCGTTTGTATATATTCATAATTTATGTACCTTTGCAGCCTCGAATATCATTCAATAAAATATACAGAATATGAAAGACTTAAGAGCTGAATTGCAAGCCCTGGGCGTTGAGAACCCCGTTGAAATCTACCACAACTTGTCGTACGACGAGCTGTACAAGCATGAGACCGACCCCGCACTGACGGGCTATGAGAAGGCCTACCTGACCAAGTCGGGCGCCCTCTCGGTCGATACCGGCATCTTCACCGGCCGCTCGCCCAAAGACAAATACATCGTCATGGACGAGAACACGAAAGACAACGTCTGGTGGTATGACCCCAACAAGAAGGGCTCCGACAACAAACCCATCGACCACAAGACCTGGGAACACTTCCGCAAGCTCTGCCAGAAACAGCTCTCCGGCAAGAAGGTCTATGTGATGGACGGCTACTGCGGCGCCAACGAGAACTCCCGCATGAAGGTCCGCTTCGTGTCGGAGGTGGCTTGGCAGGCCCATTTCGTGAAGAACATGTTCATCCGCCCCTCTGAGGAGGAACTGGCCGACTTCGAGCCCGACTTCGTGGTGCTGAATGCCGGCAAGACCACCAACCCCGACTGGAAGGAGATGGGCCTGAACAGCGAGGTCTTCGTGGCCTTCAACCTCACCGAGCGCATGGCCCTCATCGGCGGCACCTGGTACGGCGGCGAGATGAAGAAGGGCATCTTCTCCGTGATGAACTACTTCCTGCCCCTGCGCGGCATGGCCGCCATGCACTGCTCGGCCAACGAGGGCAAGAACGGCGACACGGCCATCTTCTTCGGCCTCTCCGGCACCGGCAAGACGACCCTCTCCACCGACCCGAACCGCGCCCTCATCGGCGACGACGAGCACGGCTGGGACGACAACGGCGTCTTCAACTTCGAGGGCGGCTGCTATGCCAAGTGCATCAACCTCAGCGAGGAGAAGGAACCCGACATCTTCCACGCCATCAAGCGCGACGCCCTGCTCGAGAACCTCGTGGTGGACGCCGAGGGCAACATCGACTTCAACTCCGCCGAGAAGACCGAGAACACCCGCGTTTCGTACCCGATTTACCACATCGATAACATCGTGCGCCCGATCTCCCGCGGCACGCATCCGAGCAAGATCATCTTCCTCTCCGCCGACGCTTTCGGCGTGCTTCCGCCGGTCTCCATCCTCAACAAAGAGCAGACGATGTACTACTACCTGAGCGGTTACACCGCCAAGCTGGCCGGCACCGAGCGCGGCATCGTGACCCCGCAGCCGACCTTCTCCTCCTGCTTCGGCGCGGCCTTCCTGCTGCTGCACCCCACGAAGTATGCCGAGGAGCTGGCCAAGAAACTCGAAGAGCACAACGCCACGGCCTACTTAGTGAACACCGGCTGGGCGGGCGGCGGCTACGGCGTCGGCGAGCGCATCTCGCTGAAGGCCACCCGCGCCATCATCACCGCCATCCTCAACGACGAACTCAAGAGCTGCGAGACCGAAATCGTGAAGCCCTTCAACTTGGTGATCCCCAAACACGTCACCGGCGTCGATGACAATATCCTCAACCCCGTCAACAGCTGGACCGACAAGGACGCTTTCCAGAAGAGCGCCAACGAGCTGGCCTCCGCCTTCATCAAGAACTTCGCCAACTTCAGCGACACCGCGGAAGGCAAGGCCCTCATCCCCTTCGGCCCGCAGATCTAACGCTGTAGAGACGCGGTGCACCGCGTCTCTACAATCCTCATTCACTAATCACTAATCACTAATCACTAATCACAAAAGAATTATGAAACTCTTACTAATCAGCAATTCAACCAACTACAAGGAACCGTATCTCGGCTGGTGTCAGCCGTTGATCGCGGAGTTCCTGCAGGGCACGGCCGAAGAGATCCTGTTCGTGCCCTACGCCGGCGTGGATGTGGGCGGCAAGGTCTATCCCGAAAGCTACGACAGCTACACGGCCCGCGTGCGCGGCGTATTCGAGAAGTTCGGCAAGAAGGTGGTCTCCGTGCATGAGACTAGCGACCCCGTGGCGGCGGTCAACAACGCCAAGTTCATCATGGTGGGCGGTGGCAACACCTTCCATCTGGTTGCCGAGCTGCACCGCCACAAGCTCATCCAACCCATCCGCCGCAAGGTGATGGAGGGCACACCCTATATGGGCTGGAGCGCGGGCTCCAACGTGGCCTGCCCGACGCTCTGCACCACCAACGACATGCCCATCGTGATGCCCGAGAGCTTCGACTGCCTCGACCTCGTGCCATTCCAGATCAACCCGCACTACATCGACCCCTATCCGGAGGCCATCAACGACAGCATCCGCCACGGCGGCGAGACCCGTCAGGTGCGCCTGAACGAGTATCTGGCGGTCAACAAGGAGAAGACGGTGGTCGGTCTGCGCGAAGGCACCGCCCTGTGGGTGGATCACGAGCGCATCACCCTCAAGGGTACGCGCAACATGATCGTGCTCCGCTACGGTAGGGAACCCGAGGAGGTCGTTCCCGGCACCGTTTTCGAGTACGACATCACCCCGTGTCACGTTTAATACAGCCATCGCGGGCAATTCCTTCGGGTTTTGCCCGCATGTCTGTTTTTTTTGTATTTTTGCGCCCTAAGTTGTGTGCAGTATCCGTTGTTGTCCGTTTACTGTAGGCAAAATGGTGTAATATCAAGTCAGAAAGTGATGAAACAACTCTCAGAAATAACCCGGAATGTGGTGCTCTTCTGTCTTCTCGTCGCGGCGATGGCCTGTCCGGTCGCACTGTCGGCACAGACCCAGGGCACCGGAAATCGTGTCTTCCACGTCAATCAAATCCCATTGAAGTTGGTGTTCGTGAAGGGCGGCGACATGCAGATGGGCTGCTCCGACGAGCGTGACGGCGATTGTATGAGTCAGGAGGTTCCGACCCATACGGTGACGTTGACGGATTTCTACATCGGTGAGACAGAGATTACGCAGGCGCAATGGATGGCGGTGATGGGGCGCGACAACAACCCGAGCTACTGGAAGGGCAACACGCTTCCCGTGGAGCGCGTGAGTTGGGAGGAGTGCCACCGTTTCATCGCCCGTCTGAACAAGTACCTGTCGGCCGAGTTGCCGGAGGGCTACCGTTTCGCGCTTCCGAGCGAGGCGCAGTGGGAGTATGCCGCCCGAGGGGGGCTGAAGAGCGCCCGCACGCGCTATGCCGGAGGCAACACGGTGCCGGAGGTGGCTTGGTATTACGACAACAGCAGCGAGCGCACCCACGACGTGCGGATCAAGACAGCCAACGAGCTGGGGGTCTTCGACATGAGCGGCAACGTCTGGGAGTGGTGCGAGGACTGGTTCAACGAGAATTTCTACGCGGAGAACGCGAACTGGACGGATCCGCAGGATAACCAGGAGGCCACCTACCGGGTGATGCGGGGTGGCAGCTGGAACTACGCGGCGAAGTACCAGCGCTGCGCCCACCGCAACCGCGGCAGCGTCCATTCCCGCTACGAGGACTGCGGCTTCCGGGTCGCGCTGGTTCCGAAGCGGTAGGGCCGCCACTGTTACTGCAGGCTTTCCTTCAACGGATTGTCAATGGTGGGGACGTGGCGCATGGAGCCGTCCGCGTCCCGCAGACGCGCAAGTATAAGCTGGATATTCCGCTCGACGCTGCGCGTTGCCAATACAGCGTTCACTGGCGAGAAGGAGGTTCCGCTCGACGCTGCGCGTTGCCGACACAGCGTTCACTGGCGAGAAGGAGGTTCCGCTCGACGCTGCGCGTCTCGCCTTTAGTTTTGCACCATGTTTTTATTTGTATCTAAAAAAGAAAGAAAACGTATTAACATGATGATAATCAATGTATAACAAGTTAACCAAGAACGGA
>ONQE01000031.1 GCA_900319925.1 uncultured Bacteroidales bacterium
ACAAAGACAAGACCTACTCGGTGACGGAGAACGGCATCGTGTACATCTATGCGGAGTTGCGCGTGTCGGTGACCGACAAGGACGGTGCTTGGTCGAAGATTCGCCACGGGCTGCAACTCTTCAAGAAGACCTCGCTGCCAGCGGGCGTCTTGGAAATCGTGGTGGTCGATGATTTCGGCAACACCTCCTCGATGCTGCTGACCGTCGAGTCTCCCGAACGTACTCCACGCGAGCTGGAGCATTACGCCGAGCAGCTCTGCGACCGACTGCGCAGCATTCCCGAGATGGGCAACATCAAGATCTTGGGGAAACGCAACGAGGAGATCGCCGTGTTGGTGGATCAAGAGAAGTTGGCGGCCTACGGCATCAGCCAACGGACGCTGCTGGTGGAATTGGCCACCCAGGGGATGCGCACCGTCGGCGGCAGCGTGGAGAACGAGGCCGGCGAGGCACAAGTGCATGTCTCCATCCCGTATCAGTCTGAGTATGAGATCGGTGAACAGATTGTCTTCACCGACCCGATGGGCCATCACGTGCGACTCCGTGACATCGCCGACATCCAGCGCCGCTACGCCGAACCCACGAGCTATATCAAATACAACGGCGGCTCCACCGTGCTGATTTCCATGGAGATGGCTCCCGGCAACAACATCGTGGCCTTCGGCAAGAAGGTGGAACAGGAGATGGCCAAATGCAAGCAGACGTTCCCGCCGGATGTCGATATGCACAAGATTACCAACCAGCCCCACGTCGTCAACAAATCGGTGATGTCGTTCCTGCGCGACCTGCTCTTCTCGATCCTCGTAGTCATCGCGGTGATGCTGCTGCTCTTCCCGCTGCGCACGGCCTTGGTCTCCGGCTCCAGCGTGCCCGTCTGCACCGCCATCACCATGGGACTGATGTACATCTTCGGCATCGAGCTGAACACGGTGACGTTGGCCGCCCTCATCGTGGTCTTGGGCATGATCGTGGACGACTCCGTCATCGTCATCGACGGATACACGGACATCCTGCAGAAAGGGTATTCGCGCTGGTATTCAGCCTTTACCAGCACCAAAGCCTTGTTCGTCCCGATGTCGTTGGCCACGCTGGCCATCTCGGGCATGTTCTTCCCGATGACGCATATCATCACCGGCCCGTTAGGCGACTTCGTGCAGCTATTTCCCTGGACGGTGGCCTTCGCGTTAGTCTGCTCTATCTTCTACGCCGTCTGGATAATCCCCTATCTGTCAACGGTTTTCATCAAGCGCAACAAAGACGGCATCGCGCCGAACCGATTCGAGGCCGCACAGAACCGATTCTTCGTATTCTTGCAGGAACGTTACGACATGGTGTTGACCCACTGTTTCCGACACCCTGCCATCGTCATCTTTCTGGCTCTCGGTGCCATCACGCTCGGCGGTTTCCTGTTCACGAGGCTGCAAATCCAGATGCTGCCGAAGGCCGACCGCAACTGCTTTGCCGTGGAGATGCACCTCGCCGAGGGCAGCACATTGGCGCAGACCGAGGCGGTGGCCGACAGTATGGAAGCGGTGCTGCGTGCCGACCCGCGCGTCACGTCCGTCACCTCTTTCATCGGATGCTCCTCACCGCGCTTCCACGCCACCTACGCCCCGCAGATGGCCCACAAGAACTACGCCCAATTCATCGTCAACACCACCTCCGAAAAGAGCACCCTGAAGCTCATCCGCGAATACGGTCCGAAGTACGAATACCACTTCCCGAACGCCTACGTCCGTTTCAAGCAAATTGACTATCAGGCCGTAAGCAATCCCATAGAGGTTCGATTCTCCGGCGAGGATTTCGATGCGATGAAGTCTGCCGCCGACTCGCTGAAACTTTTCCTGCACACGATGCCGGAGCTCACGTGGGTGCACTCCGATATGGACGAGACCTCCCAAAACATCGGGGTCACCTTGAAGAGCGACGAGGCCACGCGCCTCGGGGTCACGCAGAGCATGCTGTCGCTCTACCTCTCCTCCGCGCTCGGCGGGCAGAACCTCACCAACGTGTGGGAGGGCGACTACAAGGTGCCGGTGATGCTCTACACGCGACAGAACGGCGACTCGCTCGACTACCAGGAGTTGGAGGACTTCCTGATCCCGACATCTGTTCCGGGGACCTGGGTGCCGCTGAGGCAAGTCGCCGACGTGAGCCCCGAGTGGCGCGACGCGGTCATCCACCGACGCAACAGCATCCGCACCGTCACTGTGGGCGCGGACCTCAACTACGGCTACAGCCAGCCCGACGTGATGAAGAAAATCGACCGCTACGTCAACAAGGCGTTAAAACCGAATATTCCCGACAATGTAGAAATCAGCTACGGCGGCCTGACCGGCATCAACGGGATGGTGATTCCCGAAATCGCGCTCAGCTTCTTGGCGGCGGTATTGGTGCTCTTCGTCTTCCTGCTCTACCATTTCGGGCGGTTGGACATCGTCTTCCTGACCCTCTCGGCCAGCCTGATCTGCGTCTTCGGGGCGTGTCTCGGGCTCTGGCTCTTCGGGCTGGACTTCAGCATCACGGCGGTGTTGGGTGTGGTCAGCCTCATTGGTATCATCGTGCGTAACGCCATCATCATGTTCGAATATGCGGAGAGTCTGCGCAAGGTGCACCGCAAAAGCGCGAAGGAGGCAGCCTTCGAAGCGGGCCGCCGCCGTATGCGTCCCATCTTCCTTACCTCCGCCACCACCGCATTGGGCGTGATGCCGATGATCATCGCCCACACCAACCTCTGGATGCCCATGGGCGTGGTGATATGCTTCGGCACCATCTTCTCCCTGCCGCTGGTGGTGACCGTACTGCCCGTGGCGTACTGGCAAATCTTCAAGTAATTAGTAACATATGTTCGTGAGCTGATGAATATATGTTCGTGGGCCGATGAATATATGTTCGTGAGCCGATGATAACGTTATCATAAGCCGATGGCTCTATTCTCATAAGTTGAAGCATTGAAAGTTTTGCGTCATAGATGTAGAAAATTGTTTTACTTTTGCAGCGTTTTTTTCAGGTCATGATGTTTAACGGACTTCGCATCATAGATGTAGGTAACATAAAGTGTGAAAAATCAGAAGTCCCCTTGAATATGTATAAGACGCGAATCCTCATAGCGATACTACTCACGGCAGCGGGACTGGCGGTGTCTGCGCAGCGTTTCCCCCTTGACAGTTGCATGCTCTCGTTGGACAGCTGCAAGGCGTTGGCGTTGCATAACAATCTGGAAATCAAGAACGCCGCGTTGGATGTGGAAGCTGCGCAGGAGGTCAAGAAGCAAGCGTTCACGAAATACTTCCCCAACGTGAGCGTGATAGCGGGCGGCTACTACGCGGCAAACCCGCTATTCGAGTACGGCATCGACGACATCGAGAACGCCAACGCCCGCCAGTGGCTGCACAACCTCTACTACGAGTACGGCGCGGCGATAGGTCTCCCCGACCGCATCTCCCTGTGCGAGAATGGGGTGATGGCAGGCGCGACGGTTGTCCAGCCGGTCTATATGGGCGGACAAATCGTCAACGGCAACAAGCTGGCGAAAGTGGGGGTGGAAGCGGCGGAATTGCAAGGACAGCTTACCGAAGACCGTATCCTTCAACAAGTGGAGGAATACTACTGGCTGATTATCTCGTTGCAGGAGAAAAAGAAAACGCTTCAACAGGCTTTGACTTTCCTGGATACGCTTCGCCGTGATGTAACTACGGCGGCTGAAGCTGGACTGGTCTCCACTAATGATGTCCTGAAAGTGAAACTCAAGTGGACAGAAATCTATAACAATCGTGAAAAACTCCAAAACGGCATTCGATTAGCCACCCTTGCCCTCGGTCAGACGATAGGACAAGACACGGGAATCCTCATACTGACCGACACCATCGGGGAGATTTCAGAATGGCAGGCGAGATGGACGGATCCAGGTGCCGCCGTTATGGGTCGCAAGGAGGCACAATTACTTGACATACAGGTTGATGCCGAGGAGTTGAAGAAAAAGATGGCATTAGGAGAGACGTTGCCGCATTTGACGATTGGCGGAACAGCTTCTTACGGTAATTTGGTGTTCGACCACTACTCCGCCAATGCGCTGGCATTCGCAACGTTGCAGGTTCCGCTGACCGGTTGGTGGGAAGCCTCTCACAAGCTGAAACAGCACGACATTCTGGTTCAGAAGGCGAAGAACGAGCGAGCGGATCTCATGCGAAAGATGTACTTGGAAACCTTGCAGGCGTCCAACAACGTCGATGAAGCCTACAACCAATACAAGTTGATGGAATTGGCCCTGCAAGACGCGGAAGCCAACCTCCACGATGTCAAAGCCGACTACGACGCCGGCCTCGTCCCCGTCTCCGACCTCCTCGAAGCCCAAACCCTCCTCCTCCAAGCCCAGAACCAACGCACCGACGCCCTCATCGACCTGAAAATCAAGGCCGAGCACTACAAAAAATTGACGCAGCAATAGAAAAGAAATGAACGATAGAGCCCTCACATATATAGATATTTTCCTTGAACAGCCTCGGAGAGGCAACACGCGCGAAGCGCTAATAACCCCACACAAGGCGAAGCCGCAGTGTGGGGCGAAAAGCAGTGAGAGGCGAAGCCGCAGCGCGAATCCCGTCAAAGTCAACGTAAAGTCAACGTAAATATGAAACACACCATCCTCCTCATCGCCGCCCTCATCACCCTGGCGGCAGCCAACGCCCAGCAGCGCACGGACTCCGTGCATGTGGCGCACTACGACCTTAACCTCTCGGTCGTGGACTTCGCCGGCCACACCATCGACGGCTACACGGACATCACTGTGGTGTCGAAAGTCAACAACCTCACGCAGGTGCGCCTCGACCTGAAGGCGCTGACCACCGACTCCGTGTTCGTCAACGGCGCGTCGGCCACATTCTCGCACGTCGGGGAGTCGCTGCTCGTGACCGTACCCACAATGCAGAATGGAGACACAGCCACCGTACGTGTCCACTACCACGGAACGCCCGCCCATGACAGCTACTTCGGCGGGTTCTACTTCAGCGGCCAATACGCTTACAACTACGGCGTTGCGCTGAACGACGCCCCCCACGCTTACGGCCGCTGCTGGTTTCCCTGCATGGACGAGTTCACCGACAAATCGAGCTACAGCTTCCATGTCCGCACGGAGAACGGCAAGCGGGGCATCTGCAACGGTCTGCTTACCGACTCGCTGCAGCTTGCTGACGGCTCTATGCTGTGGACCTGGCAGTTGGAGGAAGCTATCCCGACCTATTTAGCTTCCATCGCGGTGAGTGACTTCAGCTGTTACGCCGACACGTTCCACGGCATCGAGAAGGTCATCCCCATCGAAATCTACACCTCACCTTCGCTTCATCCCAACGTTGCCGCCTCCTTCGTGCATCTCAAGGATGTGTTGCGGAAGTACGAGGAGCATTTCGGGCCATACCGTTGGCCGAGAGTCGGTTACGTATGCGTTCCCGCGAGCGGCGGCGCCATGGAGCACGCCACCAACATCGCCCTGCCCAATGCGGCGGCCAACGGAACCCTCGTTTACGAAGGCACCATCATGCACGAACTCTTCCACCACTGGTTCGGCGACCTCATCACCTGCGAGCGACCCGAGGAGATGTGGATTAACGAAGGCTTCGCCGACTACTCCGAATCGATGATCCGGGAATGGCTCTACAACACCGACACTTTCAACGCCTACGCAGAAAACATTAAGAGCGAGCACAACAACACCCTGATAAACCTGGCCAAACAGGACGGCGGCCTCTATCCCTTGGACAGCGTGCCGCAGGACCACACCTACGGAATGCACTCTTACCAAAAAGGCGGTCAGGTCGTCCACACCTTGCGCGGCTATATGGGCGACTCGCTGTTCTTCAGCAGTCTGAGTCAGCTGCTCGACCATTTCGCCTACCAGAACATCAACTCGCATGAGTTTTTCACCTACCTGACACAAGTCTCCGGCATAAACCTAATGAATTTCTACGAAGACTGGATTCACCAACCCGGTTTCCTTGACTTCTCTGTGGAAGACATCCAAGCGCACGGTTGCGGAGTCTATTCCGTGAAAATCAGACAAAAGGGCTACGGCACCTACCATTTGGGCACGAACGTTCCAGTGGACGTGACATTCGTCTCCCAAGATATGGAAACGTACACCTTTAAAGGACAAAGTGTTACTGGAGACACCACCGAATTGATGGCGCTGTCACCGTTCGAGCCGGCATTCATCATCCTCGACTACCACGACAAGTTGAACGACGCCACCATCGACGACACCAAGACAATCGGCGAAACCGGAAACATCACTTTCACCGACACGCATTGCAGCGCGGACATCAGCCAAATCACCGATTCGGCACTCATCCGGGTAGAGCACCACTACGTGGCACCGACCGCACCAGATCCGCTGCCCGAAGGTTTCTACAAGTTTTCGCCAAACCATTACTGGACTGTCCATTACGCCGGAGGCCCCATTGAGGGTGTCTGGAAATTCCGCCTGATGCGCGGCACCAACCAGCTCGACCAAAATCTTCTTGACGGAGGCTACGACCTCGAGAACCTGAAGCTGATGAACCGTCCCGACGGCCATTCCGCTTGGACATCCGTGCCCTTCACCCGCACCGGCAGTCCTTACAACTCCACGATCACGACGACCGATCTGATGCCCGGAGAGTACTGTTTCGCCATCGCCGACGAGGATGTCTCGGTCACCGACATCGAGGAGGTGCGGCTGAACCTCTACCCTAACCCAGCTTCCAACACCATCACCCTGCGCACCGACGCTTCCAAAGCTGACAAAGCCGTCATTTACGACTCTGTCGGTCACAAAGTCAAGACATTAAAAATCAACGGCGACCTACAAGAGATCAATGTAAGCAGCCTTCAATCAGGGAACTACATCATCGTTTTGTATCACAAAGGGAAGTCCGTCGCTCGCACCCTGTTCGTGAAAGCGATATAGGGAGCATCATTTTTGATACCTTAAAAGTTGCTCCGAGGAGATAACCAAAAAAACGTATCTTTGCGCATTGAATCTTTAACACCTAAAATTATGATTACCAACCCCAACAACGGAAAATTCGAGCTGCTGACCCTGCCCTACGCGGAAGACGCCCTCGCGCCGGTGATCTCCGCCGAGACCATCCGTTTCCACCACGGCAAGCATCTGCAGGCCTACGTCAACAACCTCAACGCCGCACTGCCCGGCACTCCTTTGGAGAACCTGCCCCTTGAGGAGGTTGTCGTGAAAGCTGAAGGCGGCATGCGCAACAACGCCGGCCAAACGCTCAACCACAACCTGTACTTCCTCCAATTCGCACCGAAACCCGCCAAGTCCGCCCCATCCGGACTCCTTGCCGCCGCCATCGACCGCGACTTCGGTTCCGTCAACAACTTCATGACCGAGTTCGTGCAGAAGGGCGTGTCGCTGTTCGGTTCCGGCTGGGTGTGGCTCGCCGACGACGATCAGGGCAAGCTCCAAATCACCCAGGAGACCAACGCCGGGAACCCGCTCCAACGCGGACTCCACCCGCTGCTCACCTTCGACGTGTGGGAGCATGCCTACTACCTCGACTACCAGAACCGCCGCGCCGACCATCTCAAGGACCTCTTCACCATCCTCGACTGGACTGTGATTGAGAACCGATACGCCGAAGTGCTGAAATAGAAACGGTTATGGCTGCACGGAAGAAGACCACCGACAGTGTCATCTCGTTAGACACATTCGGCAGTGCCAAGAACTATTGGCTCTGCTGGGTGAAGTCGTCGCTGTCGCATCTCTCTTTCGCCAATACCGTGCAGAAACGGCTCAACCGCCCCTGCGCCTATATCGGAAGCATCAACTTAGAGGACATAAATCCGGAGCTGAAGTTCCCGATGTACTTCAGCGCATTCAGTCAGGAATACGACATCAACTTGGTGATTTTATCCAACAAGACCACCGCCCCGATATCGTTGTCCATGGAACAGCAGAACCCCTTGTTCGGCGGACTGCTGTTCGAGGACGACTACTACCTCTTCAACAATCAAGGACTTACACGAATACCGTTCTCGTATCCGCAGGCCGACTACATCCTGATGCTCTCCGCCGACAAGCAGGCCGACATCGAGGACTACGTCCAGATGCTACCGCTTTTGGCCGATGACCGGATTTTGTGCCAGAATACGCCGCAGCTTATTGCCCAAGAGCAGAAAAAGAGCAAGCAAGTGCTTGACTTTCTGCAGTATTTGTTCTACGAATCCGAGTCCGCCATCAAAGATTACCGAAGGAAGAAGCTCTTCCAGAAGCTGCATCACAAGATGTCGGTTGCGGAGTCGAACTATGGCAAGCTCAAGTTTCCGATGGAGGACAACCGAATGATTACCAGCAATTTATTACGCAGAGAGGATTATTAACGATGGAGAACGAAAGACAGACAACAGTCGGTATGTTCGACCGCACGGAGCGGTTGCTCGGTGCGGAGACGATGGCGCGGCTTGCGGCCGCAAGAGTCATCCTCTTCGGCGTGGGCGGTGTAGGCGGCTGGTGCGCCGAAAGCCTCGTGCGCAGCGGCGTCCGGAATCTCACCCTCGTGGACTGCGACACCGTGAACGTCACCAACCTCAACCGGCAGGTGCAGGCCACGACCGAAACTGTCGGGAGGTTGAAGGTCGATGTTCTCCGAGGGAGACTCCTCTCCATCAACCCCGACGCCGAGATTGTCACCCGCGCGGAGGTCTATAACGCGGACACCGCCGACAGTTTCCATCTCGAGGACTACGATTTCGTGATAGACGCCATCGACAGTCTCTCGCCCAAGGCGCACCTCATCCTCCACGCCACTGGTCTGCCCGTGACGCTGTTCTCCTCCATGGGCTCGGCCCTCAAGCTCGACCCGACCAAAATCCGTGTCGATGAGTTCTGGAAAGTCAGCTACTGTCCGCTCGCCCGCGGCCTACGCAAGAAGTTCAAGCACTGGCAGCAGTTCCCGAAAAAGAAATTCCAATGCGTATATTCCCCTGAGGTCCTTGAGAACCGGCCCACCGACTTCGAAGAAGAGACCACCCCCGACGAATTCCACAAAGTAAGCACCAACGGCACCGTCGCCCACATCACCGCCATCTTCGGCTTTATGCTGGCGGGGCTTGTTGTACAACGTATAATGAACAATTATCTCGTAAATGCCTGTTATATTAAAAAATAATTCCTTAAGCAGTCTCGAAGAAACAACACGCACGAAGTGCAAGTAACCCCACACAAGGCGAAGCCGCAGTGTGGGGCCCTCTATACCAAAAACCCACAAACATGTTAGAACAAACCATCAACAACGACATCAAAGCGGCCATGTTAGCCCGCGAGTCACAGAAATTGAACGCGTTACGCGCAGTGAAATCCGCCATCCTGTTGGCCAAGACCCAGAAGGGCGGCGGCGCAGACCTCGACGAAGAGGCCGAAATCAAGATACTGAAGCAGTTAGTGAAGCAGCGTCAGGAGTCGGCGGAGACCTACCGTGCCCAGAACCGTGAGGACCTAGCCGCCGAGGAGCAGTACCAGCTCGACATCATCAAAGGCTACCTGCCGCAGATGCTTTCCGACGAGGAGGTCGAAGCCACCCTCAAGGGCATCATCGCTGACAACGGATTCAGCGGCATGAAAGACATGGGCAAAGTGATGGGCATGGCCACCAAGACCTTTGCTGGCAAGGCCGACAACAAGACGGTCTCCGACATTGTGAAACGGCTGTTAGCCCAATAGGCGATGCGGTACTACATCGTGGCGGGAGAGGCGTCCGGCGACCTGCACGCCTCCAACCTCATCAAGGCCATCCGGCAGATTGACCCGGCGGCGGCGTTCCGCGGCTGCGGCGGCGACCTTATGCGCGACGCCGGCGCGGAACTGCTGCTGCACTATAAGGATATGGCCTTCATGGGGTTCTGGGAGGTTTTCGTCAACCTCAAAACCGTGTTGGGGAACATAAAACGCTGTAAGACAGATATAATGGCGTGGGGTCCTGACGTGCTTGTGCTCGTCGACTACCCCGGTTTCAACCTGCGCATCGCCGAATTCGCCAAGCAGCGCGGCCTCAAGACCGTCTATTACATCTCGCCGCAGATCTGGGCCTGGAAGAAGGGGCGCATCAAGCAGATCAAGCGCGACGTGGATGAGATGATGGTGATTCTGCCATTCGAGAAGGCGTTCTACGCCAAGAACGGCATGGACGTGCACTATGTGGGGCACCCGCTGTTGGATGCCGTGAGCCGCGACCTGCCCGAACGACCGGAAGTCCGCGATTTCCGGAAAGACAACGGGTTAGACGACCGCGAGATTATCGCCTTGCTGCCCGGAAGCCGTCGGCAGGAGGTCAACGCGCTCCTGCCGCAGATGCTAACGATGGCGGAGATTTTCCCGCAATACCAGTTCGTGGTTTCCACGGTTTCCTGGTTGCCGAAAGAGTTGTACAACAGACATTTGCAAGGCCACAACGTGCGCACCGTCTGCGGCAACACCTACGCGCTGGTCGCCAACGCGAAGGCTGCGATTGTGGCATCGGGAACGGCCACCTTGGAGACCGCCATGATCGGCACCCCGCAGGTGGTCTGCTATGCCGGAAGCGAGATTTCCTACCTGATAGCCAAGCACTTGATATCGGGAATCAACTACATATCCCTGCCCAACCTTATCATGGACGCGCCGGTTGTGACCGAGCTTATCCAGCACGACTACAACAGGGAAAGACTGGAAAAAGAACTGCGCCTCATCACGGAGGACGCGGAGAACGTCGCCGCCATGAAGGCGCAGTATAAGGAGTTATACACGAAACTTGGCAGCGGCTCGGCTTCCATGAACGCCGCCGAGGTGGTGATGGCCGCCGCCAAGAGGTAGTCCTACCAGATCAGCTTGAAGCCCGTGCTGTGGACGTTGACAATCTGCACGTTAGGCTCGCTCTTCAGCAGCTTGCGCAGCCGCGTGATATAGACGTCCATGTTGCGACTGTTGTAGAAGCTGTCCTCGCCCCAGATTTTCTTGAGCGCGTAGCTGCGGTAGAGCACGTCGTTGCGCTGTTCGTAGAGCATGTCGAGGAGGGCTCCCTCGCGGGAGGTCATCTTCTGTTCCTCGCCGTTGATGATGAGGACGTGGCGTTTGCGGTCGAAGCGGATGTTGCCGATATTGACCACCTGGTCGCCTTCCTCCTCTTGCGCGCCCGTGCGCCGCAGCAGCGCCTGCATCCGCGCCAGCAGAATCTCCATCGTGAACGGCTTGGTGATGTAGTCGTCACCGCCGATGGAGAGTCCCTTGATCATATCTTCCTGCATCGTCTTGGCTGTCAAGAAGATGATGGGAATCCGTTTGTCCATCTTGCGGATTTCCTGTGCCAGCGTGAAGCCGTCCTTGATGGGCATCATCACGTCGATGAGACAGAGGTCGAACTCGTTGGTACAGAAGAGTTCGTAGGCGGCCTCGCCGTTGTTGGCGTGCTTCACATCGAAGCCCTTTCCAGTGAGCACGGTGGTGAGCACCTTGCCCAAATTCATATCATCTTCGGCCAAAAGTATGCGTTTGTTCTCCATAATCGCGAATATTCAAATGAAAGGGCAAAAATAAAAAAAATTTGGAACGCTGACCGTTTATTTTTATTAAAAGGGTTTTATATGGTAGGAATATCAAAAAAAATCATACCTTTGCGACCGTTTTTGCCAACGAGAATATTGACCATAAGTAATTGTAATATAAACTGATATGGAAATTATAACCACTGTTGAGAGATTACAGGAGGTGGCTATGCGCGAGCGTGCCGCCGGCAAGACCCTCGGTATGGTGCCCACGATGGGCGCCCTGCACGAAGGCCACCTGTCACTCATCCGCCGCGCCCATGAGGAAAACGACGTCGTGTTCTGTTCCATCTTCGTGAACCCGGTGCAGTTCAACAACGCCGAAGACCTGCAGAAATACCCCCGCACATTGGAGGCCGACGTGCAGCTCATCGGCGACCTGGCCGACTACGTGTTCGCCCCCACCGTGGAGGAGGTCTTCCCCGTGGCGCCTACCGAGGTCTATGACTTCGGTCCTGTGGCCAACGTGATGGAAGGTGCCGCCCGTCCGGGCCACTTCAACGGCGTGGGCGTCATCGTGCGCCGCCTGCTTGAATGGGTGCGCCCGCACAAGTCCTACTTCGGCGAGAAGGACTACCAGCAGATCGCCGTCGTGAAGGAGATGTGCCGCCAATGCCGTATCCTCTCCGAGATTGTCCCCTGCCCCATTGTGCGCGAGCCCAACGGTCTGGCCATGAGTTCCCGCAACCGCAGACTCTCGGTCCACGAGTTCGAGACCGCCGCCAACATCCACCGCATCCTGGAGGCCTCCAAGCAATGCGGCACCGTGCAGGAGATCAAGACCTTCGTGGAGAGCGAGATCGGCAAGATCCCCGAGTTCCAACTCGACTATTTCGAGCTCGCCGACGCGGAGACCCTCCAGACCGCCGACACCCTCGACAACCCGCACGGTGTGATGGGATTCATCACGGTCTATACCGGTCCCGTCAGACTTATCGATAATGTGAAATATTAAAAAAATAATTCCTTAAACAGCCTCGAAGAGGCAAAACGCACGAAGTGCAAGTAACCCCACACAAGCGAAGCGTAGTGTGGGGCAAACAAAGACAAACGAAAAATGAACATTGAAATCCTGAAATCGAAAATCCATCGCGCCACCGTCACGGAGGCCAACCTCCACTACGTGGGCAGCATCACCGTCGATGAAGCGCTGATGGAGGCCGCCAACCTGATCGAGAACGAGAAGGTGCAGGTGCTGAACGTCAACAACGGCGAACGTCTGGAGACCTACGTCATCACGGGTGCGCGCAACTCTGGCGTGATCTGCCTCAACGGAGCAGCCGCCCGCAAGGCTGCCGTCGGCGACACCGTCATCATCCTCTCCTACGCCTCCATGGATTTCGAGGAGGCCAAGACCTTCAAGCCCGCCATCGTCTTCCCCGATGCGGAAAACAGAATTTAGCTATTGGCTGCCGGCTGTTAGCTGTTAGCTTGAACCCCTTAAACCTTAAACCTTAAACCCTAAACCAAAGAATGTACAAACTCATCCTCATAAGACACGGACAAAGCGAATGGAACCTCTCGAACCAGTTCACCGGCTGGACGGACGTGGACCTCACGCCGCAGGGCGTTGAGGAGGCCAAGCAGGCGGGCCGCGTGCTGCGCGACGAGCCCGGATTGGACATCCGCTACACCTACACCTCCTTCCTGAAACGCGCCATCAAGACGCTGAACTATGTGCTGGAGGAGATGGACCGGATGTGGCTGCCCGTCTATAAGACCTGGCGACTGAACGAGAAGCACTACGGCGCTTTGCAGGGACAGAACAAGAAGCAGGCCGTGGAGATCTACGGCGAGGAGCAGGTCACCAAATGGCGCCGCAGCTACGACGTGCAGCCGGAGCCGCTGGCCGACGACGACCCCCGCCATCCGAAATTCGACGTGCGCTACCAAGACATCAAGTTCAAGGCCGCCCGCCCCGCCACCGAGTCGCTGATGGACGCCACCAAGCGCATCATCCCCTTGTGGAACGTCAACATCGTGGAATCGCTGCGCGAATACAAGCAGGTGCTCGTCGTGGCCCACGGCAACAGTATCCGCGGCATCAT
Organism: uncultured Bacteroidales bacterium; assembly: GCA_900319925.1. Classification (GTDB taxonomy): domain Bacteria; phylum Bacteroidota; class Bacteroidia; order Bacteroidales; family WCHB1-69; genus F23-D06. The sequence continues at coordinate 13,617 of ONQE01000031.1, forward strand.
CAAGTTCATGAAGAACATGTCGAACGAGGAAATCGTGAAGCTCAACATCCCCACCGGCGTACCTTACCTCCTGGAACTCGACAACGAAATGCAGGTCGTGAGCGACCGCTACTTGGGTCTCTCCGACGAGGAACTGAAGGCCAAGCAGGATGGCGTGGCCAATCAGACGAAAGCGTAGATTTAATCGCAGAAAACTGCGGAAAGGCGGAAATTTTGCGGAAATATACAACAAAGCCCCGGGGAACTCTCCGGGGCTGGTTGTTTATAGTGAAAGGGTAAAGGTTACCGTCTTCCGCGGGCCTTCATCGCCTTCATCATCCCTCTGGTCTTGCCGGAGCCGTTGTTCACGGCCTTCATCACCTTGCGGATGTCGTCGAACTGCTTGATGAGGCGGTTCACGTCCTGAATGTCACGACCGGAGCCGCGCGCGATACGCTTGCGCCGCGAGCCATTGATGATGTCGGGGTTGGCGCGCTCCTCGGGAGTCATCGACTGAATCATCACCTCGACACTCTTGAAGACATTGTCGTCAATGTCCATATTGCGCACAATCTTGCCCATGCCGGGAATCATGCCCATCAGATCCTTGACGTTACCCATCTTCTTGATTTGCTGGATCTGCTGGTTGAAGTCGTTGAAGTCGAACTGGTTCTTGGCCAACTTCTTGGAGAGTTTGGCGGCCTCCTCGTCGTCGAACTGTTCCTGGGCGCGCTCCACGAAGGAACGGATGTCGCCCATGCCGAGGATACGCTCCGCCATACGTTCGGGATGGAAAACGTCGAGAGCCTCCATCTTCTCACCGGTACCGATGAACTTGATGGGTTTGCCGGTAACCTTGCGGACGGTAAGGGCCGCACCACCGCGCGTGTCGCCGTCGAGTTTGGTGAGAATCACACCGTCGAAGTTGAGCTTTTCGTTGAAGGCTTTGGCCGTGTTCACGGCATCCTGGCCGGTCATGGCGTCCACGACGAAGAGAATCTCGTGCGGGTTCACGGCATCCTTGATGTTGCCGATCTCATCCATCATCTCCTTATCGACCGCGAGACGGCCGGCGGTATCGACAATGACCACATCGTAGCCGTAGTCCTTCGCGTGCTTGATGGCATTCTTCGCAATCTCCACAGGTTTCTTATTGTCAGGCTCCGCATACACCTCCACATCGATCTGTTTGCCGAGCACCTGCAGCTGGTCGATAGCGGCGGGACGATAGACGTCGCAGGCCACCAACAACGGCTTCTTGCCGCGCTTGGTCTTCAGCAGGTTGGCGAGTTTGGCACTGTGGGTGGTCTTACCGGAGCCCTGCAGACCGGCCATCAAGATGACAGCGGGCGAACCCTTGAGGTTGATGTCCTCGGCCTGGCTGCCCATCAAGGCGATGAGCTCGTCGTACGTGATCTTGACCATCAGCTGGTTGGGCGACACGGCATTGATGACGTTCATGCCGATAGCCTTCTCCTTCACGCTGTTGGTGAACTCCTTGGCGATGGCATAGCTCACGTCGGCATCGATAAGCGCCTTACGAATCTCCTTGGTGGTCTCGGCCACGTTAATCTCGGTGATCTTTCCCTGACCGCGAAGCACTTTGAACGAGCGTTCCAGCCTTTCTGATAAACTTTCAAACATTATGGTGCACTTTTAGTTTCGTTATACAATGCTATGCTCTCCGAATTTCGGAAAGCGGCGGCAAAGATACACTTTTTTAGGGAACTGTCAACAAGGCGCAATCAAGAGTTATATATACTGTTTGTTCCTATAACAAAAAAATGTATCTTTGCCGCCTCAAAATCCACGGACATTTTTTATAGGATGTCTTTGGCTTTGAATAAATTAAGCTTGTTAAAAGAAGTTAAACAATATACACTATGAGCGAAAAAAACGGCAGAAGAGTCGTCATCACAGGCATGGGTATCTGGTCCTGTCTCGGAACCTCCTTGGACGAAGTAAAAGAATCTCTGTTTCATGGCAAGTCGGGCATTGTCTTCGACCCAGTGCGCAAAGAGATGGGCTTTGAATCGGGGCTCACGGCACTTGTGAAGAAGCCCGTGCTGAAGGGCATCGTGGACCGCGCCCACCGCGTGTTCATGCCCGAGGAGGCCCAATACGCCTACATGGCCACCGCCGACGCCCTGAAGATGGCCGGCCTTGACGCCGCCTATATGGAAGCCCACGACGTAGGACTGCTTTACGGCAACGACAGCAGTGCCGACGCGGTGGTGAACAGCGTTGACACGATGCGCGAGAAGAAGAACACCCGCATGGTGGGGTCCGGCGCCATTTTCCAGTCGATGAATTCCACCGTGACGATGAATTTGGGCTGCCTGTTCAAGCTGCGCGGCATCAATATGACGGTCAGCGCGGCCTGCGCGAGCGGTTCCCATGCCATCGGCCTCGGCTCGTTGCTCATCAAGTGGGGACTCCAGGACTGCATCGTGTGCGGCGGTGCTCAGGAGGTGAACCCCTTCTCCATCGGCAGCTTCGACGGCATCGGCGCCTTCTCCAAACGCGAGGATGCCCCCGAGCAGGCCTCCCGCCCGTTTGACGCCGACCGCGACGGCCTCGTGCCCGGCGGCGGCGCGGCCACCGTCATCATCGAGAGCTACGAATCCGCCGTCAAGCGCGGCGCCCCCATCCTCGCCGAAATCCTCGGCTACGGATTCTCCTCCAACGGCGACCATATCTCCTCCCCCAACGTGGACGGTCCCCGCAAATCCCTGCTTATGGCCCTCGAACAGAGCGGCGTCAGCAAGGAAGAGATCGGCTACATCAACGCTCACGCCACCTCCACCAGCGTCGGTGACACCAACGAGGCCAAAGCCATCTACAGTGTCTTCGGCGACCAGATGCCGCCCGTGACCTCCACCAAAGGTCAAACCGGCCACGAGATGTGGATGGCCGGCGCCAGCGAGGTCATCTACTCCATGCTCATGATGAAAAACCGGTTCATCGCCGCCAACCTCAACTTCGACCACGGCGACGAGGACACCTCCAAGCTCAACATCCCCGCCCAACGCCTCGACAACCAAGACTTCAACATCTTCCTCTCCAACAGCTTCGGCTTCGGCGGAACGAACTCCACATTGATTATCAAGAATTTGTGAGTTGTGAATTGTGAGTTGTGAATTGTGAGTTGTGAATTGTGAGTTGTGAATTGTGAGTTGTGAATTGTGAGTTGTGAATTGTAACGACAGATAGAATAAGACAATAATAAAGAATAATAATAAAACGTACTACAATGGAAAAAGACGAAATGATCAAAAAGATGGTTGAGATTCTCGCCGACGAGTTCGAGGTTGATGCCGAAACCATCCAACCCGAAGCCAACATCAAGGAGACCATGCACCTCGACAGCCTCAGCCTTGTCGATATGGTGGCCCTCGTGAACGAGGAGTTCGGTGTGGAAATCAAGACCCCCGACCTTCCGACCATCAAAACCTTCACAGACCTCTACGACTATGTCTTCACCCGCATGTAAGGTGACGGACATTACCAGCCTTATCCCACAACGGCCGCCCATTCTCATGGTGGACGGCTATTTTTTCGAAGACGACCTCCACTGCCGCTCCGAACTGACTGTCGCTGCTGACAATATGTTCCTCGGCGAGGGAGGTTGTGTTGCGGAGGAGGGTTTGCTGGAGCATGTCGCGCAGACCTCGGCCGCCCATATCGGCCATATCCGGAAAATGGAGGGTCAATCGGTCACTCTCGGCTATATCGGCGACATCAAGCGCGCCGTCTTCACCCCGCCGATGCCCGCGGCCGGCGACACGCTGCATACGAAACTGACGGTGGTGTCACAGGTGGGCAATGTCACGCTGGTGTCGGCAGAAACCTCTGTCGATGCGCGCGTTGTCCTGACCTGCCGGATGAAATTAGCGAACGAAAACGAAGGCGACGCACGATGAAACTGAACGGAACACTTTACCAGATTCTGCAAGACGAGGGCGCAGCGATCACCCTCCAACTGTGTGACAGCCATCCCGTGTACGAAGGCCATTTCCCGGGTATGCCCATCACCCCTGGCGTGCTGACCTTAGGGATGATACGCGAGTGCGTCGAATTGAGAACCGGCCGTGCATTGCGATTCTCCTCCATCAAAAGCTGCCGGTTGGCTGCTATGGTCCGTCCGGGCGACGTCCTGAAGCTGACCATGGATATCACACGTGAAGGCGATTCTCTCAAAGTGAAAGCCTCGCTGACCGGTGCAGAGAACGAAGAGGATCTACGGCTTCAACTTGACGCGGAATTTCTTTAGACATGACTGAAAAGACGGGCACGATTGTGATTGGCGGCGGCTTCGGCGGCCTGACCTGCGCTTTGGCCCTCGCCAAAGCGGGCAAGCGCGTGCTGGTCTTGGAGCAGAGTCCCGTCCTCGGCGGCGCATTCCAAAGCTTTCGCCGGCGCGGGCAGATCCTCGACACGGGCTTCCACTTCGTGGGCGGTGCCGGCGAAGGCGAGGTTATGTACCCCATCGTCACCTTTTTCGGGCTGGAAGACCTTCCCTGGCAACGCCTGGACGACGAATTCGTGGAAATCCATCGCCACGGCAAAACATTCACCCTGCGGCGCGGTCATGACCAGTTCGCCGACACCCTCTCCGCGCAGTTCCCCGACGACAAAGCCGCCATTGACGAGCTCGTGCGCCTGATGCACAACATCAACGAGCGCATCTACGAAACCGTTCTCCCCGAAAAGGGCACCCGCATGAACGAACTGATGGCCGTTCCCGCCAAAGCGTATCTCGAAACCCATTTCCAAAGTCCCGAATTGCGCGACATCCTCTGCGGGCAATGCCTCACCACGGAGCTCACCGACGAGCTTCCGCTCTACGCCTTCATCCAGTCGCTCAACTCCTTTATCCAGGGCGCCTACCGGCTGAGAGGCGGCGGTGAGACGCTCGTCAACAAACTGAGAGACAACCTTCTGACAGCCGGAGGGAGTATCCTCACCCGCAAGACCGTTATCGGATGAATGCCCTCAAATACGCGGTGTCGCCCGCAGGAGAGTACAGCGGTTGCAGAACACCGTCGGGATGTTCACGGTACAGCTTGCCCTGAAACCCGGCACGGTGCCCTACCGCAACCGGAACATCAGCATCCTCGAAGGCGACAACCTCTGGCACACCCCCTGCGGCCAAGACGCGCCCGTGCGCAACCTGCTGGTCAGCTACTACGCTCCCGACGAAGGAGATTACGCCTACGCCCTCGACCTGCTGACACCGATGGCGTGGGACGCCGTGAGCGAGTGGGCCGACAGCACCGTGGGACACCGTCCTGAGGAATACAAAGCGTTCAAACGACAAAAGGCGGAAGAGTGCATCGCCTTCGCGACCCATTACCTTCCTGAGTTGCAAGAGAATATCGTGGACTACTGGACCAGCACTCCCCTCACCTACCGCGACTACACGGGCATACCGCAAGGTTCTGCATTCGGGGTACGCAAGTCCTGCATGAATCTAATAGGCACCGTCACTTCGCCGGTTACCGCTTTCCCGAACCTGTTCTTAGCTGGGCAGAACCTCATGCTGCACGGTATGTTAGGCACCGCCATGAGTTCCCTGCTGGCCTGCAACCTGATCTGCGGGCGCAATTTGCTGGAGAGTTAGACGAGCACCTTCAGCAGACCCGCCACCACCATATAGCGCAGTCCTTTGCCGAGAAACATCAGCACGGTGGTGGGCAGTACGCGCGTACGCATGAGGCCGAGGGCTATCGCTATGGGATCACCGACCACTGGCAGCCAGGCCAACAGCGCAGCCAACGAGCCGTACTTCTCCACTTTCTCGTGCGCTTTGGCCAACGTTTCCTCCTTGACCTTCAGCCACTTCTCAATCCAAGACCATTTGCAGAGACGGCCTAACAGGTAGCATGTCATGCCGCCAATGGTGTTCCCGAGTGTCGCGACAAGCACTACCGTCCACGGCGAGTAGTCGAGCAGCAACGCACCCGCCACCAACGCTTCCGACGAAAACGGGATGACCGTCGCCGAGAGCAGGCAACCGAGGAACAGTCCAAACAGTCCTAAATCCTTAAGCATTTCGGATAGTTTCGCAACAGGGAGCGTCTTTTCTCAATGGAGGCCAGCGACACGCGCATCAAGGGGGCCACCACTCTCGCGATGATTGCCGGACTACTGGGCATCCGGCACTGCATCACCATTCCCGCGTTTCTCGTTCTGCGGATTCTTCCGAGGACGTCCCCGACGTCTCTTTTGCCCGGCCGGCTGTTCGCCGGACTGGCCTTCCGCATCGACGGGATTGTCCGTTTCATTGTCCGCAGACGTCTCCGCCGGTTCTGCGGTTTTCCCGATTTCGGCAGCCACCGGGGCCATCTTTCTCGACACCTGCTTCGGCATCTCAATATGGCGGACATAGATATCCTGTTGCGGGAACGGGATTTCCACGTGATTGGCGTTCAGGGTGTTATACACAATCTCCTTAATACGGGACGTCACCGCAGCCTTATCCTCCACCAATGTCCAGCAGACCACGAAGAGATCGACACTGCTGTCGCCGAAGTCATCGAACACCACTTGGAAGCCCTGCTTCGGATCGACGGAGAACTTGCCGCTATTGTTCTTCGCTATGAGCGACGAAAGGCTTTTGACGAGCATATTGCGCACCTTCTCCACATTCACGCCGTAGGCCACGCCCACGGGAATCTTCGTCAGGACATAGCCGTGGTTGCGGGTCAGGTTCTTGAAGTTCTTGCTGAAGAGGGTGGCATTCTGGAAAGCGATGACACTGCCGTCGAGGGTCACGATCTGCGTGCTCTGGTAGTTGATGCTATCGACCTTGCCCTGGATGCCGTCGCACTCGATGTAGTCGCCCACACGCAGCCTGCCGGCCATCAGCGTGACGCCATAGACGAAATTCTCCAGCAGGTCCTTCATAGCGAAACCGAGACCGGTAGCCAAGCCGGCGGCCACAATGGAGATTCCCTTACCCGAGACCTTGAATATCATCATACAGGCGATAATGTAGAAGCCCCACACGAGAATCGAAATCACATTGTTGACCAACGTGGCATTGCCCGGTCCTTGCAGATCTTTTTTCCTCCGCTTGCGCAACATCTTGTAGAAGGCCTTGATGGCATAGTTCAGATAGCGGAAGATAAAGTAGAGCTCCAGCGCCAAGCATATCTTGAAAAGCGAGAGTTCGATGATTCCCGGCTTGTTGAGGAAGACGAAGAGGAAAATCTTCCGGCAGATGGAGGACATCTCGAAGATGCTGGTCGCCCAGTAAACGCTGAACGGCACAGAGAGCACCGCCAGAATCGGCAGCGCGGCCTTGAACAGGAAGTCGTAGAACCAGGTCTGACCGATATATTCTCCCTTGACCATTTTCGGTTGAATCTTCTTGAAATAGCGGACTTGCTCAGCATCGTTACGGAGTTCCTCGCCGTTGTTGCGGGCGATTTTGCGTGTCAGATGCTTCTCTTCGTACAACTTGGCCAGGTCGTAGAAACAGGTGATGGTCTGGATAGCGGCCAACTGGATCATCCACCAAATCATAATCTGCACTGCCATAAGGGCGAAACCGAGCCACGCCGCCACGCACGAAACCACCATCACGATGAGCGACACCACGGTGTAAATGAGGTCGCTGTCGGGCAGTTTGGCCACCTTCCGTTTCAGCACCCAGAACTGCCAGATGGTGAAAATCAGCATTATCGGCGGGTAGATAAGGTTCACCAAAGTATTCGGTATCAATATGATACGGAACACGATGACGATGAATGCCATAATGATGAACGGCGTATAGGAGCGCACTCCAGCGCGTATCTGCGAGTCGTCGAGACGGATAATCAGCGAGACGAGGATGACTTCCAGCATCCAGGCGAAGAACATCATCAGGTCAATGGCCATCAGGACGAAATTCTGGGTCACGAAGAAGCGGGCGATGCCGATGGAGATGGCGAAGATAGCCACCCCGCAGGCGATGGTGATGAACGGGCGCTTGTGTTGGTCCTTGAAGCGGGCGCGCCACTTCCTGGGCAGCAGCCAACGCATGATGACATAGCTGAGGAGGCTCGCCACCACGATGTAGAACAGCATGAACACGCTGATGCTGTAGATCACCGGTCCGCGCCATTCCGACTTACGCTCGAACGGTTTGTAGCGGTCGCCCAGATCTTTCTTCGCCAGCATATAGTAAAGGCGTAAGCGTTTGATTGTCTGGAAATAGTTGCCGCCTCCGTTCTTGAAGATGTTGTTTTGGATCTGCTCGTAGCGCGACATCGCGAAGGCATTGAGTTTGCCCATGCGCTCGGTCACCCGCTCATAGTATTCCTGGTCGAGCTCCACATTCTCCAGCATCTTGATAAAGTTGTCGCGCAGGGCGATGGCATAGTCAAGGCAGGCCTCGCGGTCCTCAAGTCCTTGTTTGTCAAGAATATACAGATTCTTTGTAGCGGTATCCAAAACCACTTTGGGGAGCATCTCCCGCACGGAGTCGGGCAGACCGCCGAGTTCGCCGTTGGGCAGGACGCGCGGCGGCAGGTTCTCCAGTGTCTTGATGAGGGCGTCGTAGCGTTCAATCTCGCTGTTGATGCGCTCCTTCATCTTGTCGTAGGGGGCGTGGTAGGTCTTGAGCTTGCGGTATTGCTCGGTGGCGGCCTGGCAGGCGTAGGCCATGTCGAGCGTAAAGTCGCTGTTTTGGGAGAAGAGCATCAGGGCGATCTGGTTACTGCTTTGCATCAGGTTCACCAATCGGGAGTGCTGTTCGACGTTGCGTTTCTCGAATCGGGCCATGATGGCCTGCTGTTCGTTGTAGGCCTGCGCCAGCTCTGCGCGGAGCACGCCCAGCGTCTGCGGCAAATCCTTCTCTTTCAGCACGGCCTTCGCCTGGAAAACGGTCAACACGGCGATGGCCACCAGTATAAACACTTTCTTCATAACGATCCTGTTTTGAAAGTGCAAAAGTACGATTTTTTAGATAACCATCTGTCAACCGTCGCCAGGAATGGCGAGGCTCCTAAAAAAGAGGGCTCGTCCCAAATTGGAACAAACCCCTTTTAGTATCATCAGACATCTGTGGAAAGTCGCTAATCCCAGATGCAAAGAAAGCTACAAATCAGAACTTTACGCGCACACCGCCGAGCAGGTTGATGCCCGCCTGCGGGAAATAGTAGGCGTCGTAGTATTTCTCGTCCCCGATCATGCCCGTGTAGAGCGCGGCATTGGTCTCGTACTTGGTGTTGAACAGATTGTTGACATTCAGGAAGAGCTCCAAATCTTTCAGCACCCGGAAATGGAAGGTGTACGAGAGACGCAGGTTGGTATAGGTGTAGGGTTTCAGGATGTAGGCGGCATCCCCGGAGTTGTCCAAGTACTGCTTGCTGACGAACTTGGTGATCAGGCTGATGTTAAAGTCGTGGAGCGGGGTGAAGGTGAAGTCGTTGCCAATCACGACATTCGGGGAATAGGCGATGGGTGTGTTGCCGATCTGTTGTTCCACATAGCCGCCGTTCTCCCAATCCTCGATGTAGTGCGTGTAGTTGAGGATACGGTTGATGCTGAAGCCGCCGTTGACATGCCACGTGAAGAAATGCACAGGCTTGTAGGCAGCGGAAAGCTCGATACCCACACGGTAGCTCTTGTCGACGTTCGTCATGAGCGGGTCGCCGGTTTGGTCGAGTTCGCCGGTGCGCACAAGCTGGTTCTTATAGTACATTCCGTACAGCGTGGTGTTGAAGAAGTACTTGTCGTTGTAGTTCATATAGCTGAACTCCAAGTCGTAAAG
>ONQE01000034.1 GCA_900319925.1 uncultured Bacteroidales bacterium
CGTGACATCCACTTCAACAGCATGTCCAACGGTCAGGGTGCTGCATCTGCATTGCCCATTGCAGCCTTGTTCCTGCAAAAGGTGTACGCCGATTCGCGTTTGCCTTATTCACAGGACGAGAAGTTCAAGTTCCCCGGTCACACCTCCTTCTTCGAACATTACTTCGGCGGCAAGGAACACCCCGCTCTGATGATGATGGTGGCCGAGAAACTGCGCATCGGATTCGCTACCAACTACCTGCCTATCAAGGATGTGGCTGCTAATATCACCACCGAGACCGTACTGCAGAAGTTGGAAATCCTGAACCGCTCGCTCAAACAGGACTTCGCCCTCAACGCCCCCACCATCGCCGTGTTGTCGCTCAACCCGCACGGCGGCGAAGAGGGATTGCTTGGCAATGAGGACAAGGACACCGTGCAACCGGCTGTGGCCCAAGCCTTCCACAACGGCATCAACGCTTTCGGCCCCTTCCCCGCCGACGGTTTCTTCTCCTCCGGCGCATTCGCCAAGTTCGATGCGATATTGGCTATGTACTACGACCAAGGCATGGTGCCGTTCAAACTGCTCGGCAAGAACGGCGTGAACTTCACCGCCGGACTGCCTATCGTGCGCACAGCCCCCGCCCACGGCACCGCCTACGACATCGCCGGCAAGAACATCGCCGACCCGCAAGCCATGCGCAACGCCATCTACCTCGCCATCGATATCCTCCGCAACCGGGAATCCATGGCTAAATAGCGATGAACCTGGTAATCGACATAGGAAACACGCTTCAGAAGCTGGCCGTCTTCAACGACAAGGAGGAGATTGTCCAGTGGATGCAGAAAGACCGTCTCACCATCCCGATGCTGGAAGAGGTGCTGTCGTTTCCACCGCACCCGATTGACAGCGCGATTGTCTCCTCCGTGGGAAAAGACGACGAGGAGCTTCTCCATTGGCTGGAAGAGCGCGTCAAGCTCGTCAGGTTCACCCACGATTGCCGTCTGCCCATCACCATCCGGTACGCCACCCCGGAAACTTTGGGTTCCGACCGTATCGCCAACGCCGTGGGAGCACATGCCTTATGTCCCGACAACAATGTGCTATCCATTATGGCAGGCACCTGCTTGGTGGCCGATTTCGTAAGTCCCGACGGTTCTTATTGGGGCGGCCGGATCGCCCCGGGAATGCGGATGCGCTTCCAGGCGCTGTCCCAATTCACCGCCAAACTGCCGCTCGTGGAGCCAAAACCCATCCACTGCATGGTCGGCGACACGACCGAATCGTCCATTCTCACTGGGGTCATCCACGGAATGGCGAACGAAATCGACGGTATGATCGAGCAATACAGCGGATGGTACCCGTCCTTAAAAGTGCTTTTTTCAGGAGGAGATTCCCCACTGCTCCTTAATTTCATAAAAAAGCGTATATTTGCCGCCCAAAATCCGGTTCTGTTCGGATTGCTTAAAATATTGAAACTGAATGCTTCTGAGGAATAACTGTAAAACAGTGTGTATATGGGTGTTCTGCTGCCTTTGCGTTCTTACGGCGAAGGCGCAGAACGAGATCAGTACGCCCTATTCCAGCCATGGCATCGGTGTCCTGAACCGCTCATCGGACGGCATTCTCGACGCCATGGGCGGTGTGTCCTACGCCATGCAGAACCCTTACTACATCAACTTCCGGAATCCTGCCTCCTACGCGGCCTTCGATTCGCTGTCGTTCATAGCCGATGCGGCGGCCTCCGTCTATTCCTCCCACCTCACGGAGCAACAGATTTCGCAACGCAACACCTACGCAAAGCCAGGCTACATCGCCATCGGCCTGCCTGTCACGCGGCATTGGCGCACAAGCGTCGGCATCAAGCCGTTCAGCGACATCGGTTACGGCATCGAGAACAGTGAGGTCATCGACGATATCGGCACCGTCAACTACACCTACAGCGGCAAAGGCGGTGTCAACCAGCTTTACTGGGGCAACGCCTTCAAAATCTGCAAAGGACTCTCCATCGGCCTGAATGTCAGCTATTTGTTCGGGTCCGTCTATTCTTCCAGCAATACTGAATTTGAGGTCGGAAATTTATTCAACACCTACGTCAACGATGCTTACTTTGTGGACGGAATCTACCTCGACGCCGGTCTCCAATATTTCTTCAACATCGGCGAGAAACACCGAATCGGCATAGGTGCGGTCTATAGCAACACCGCCTATATTTGGGCCAAAGAAAAACTCTTGGTAAACTCTTACTCAGGCACTTACGTCCCAACAACCCTCTACGACACCGTTTTGTTCCAAGAAGGTTTGCGCGGCACACTGAACATTCCCCAATCGGTCGGCGGCGGATTGAGCTACACCTTCCACGACAAGCTGACGGTGGCCGCCGATGTGACTTGGAACAACTGGGCGAAATTCCAGTTCATGAAACCGTCACACGACACCCTGAAAAACTCCATATCCTCCTCCGTTGGCATCCAGTACATCCCCGACCCGCTTTCCAACAAGTTCTTCAAGAAGATGGCATTCCGGGCCGGCGGCAAATATTCCTCCGGAGAATTGGTAGTGCGGAATAAACCCATCTCCGAATTCGGAGTCTGTATAGGCGTAGGAGTTCCACTAACCACCTTCAATACTCACTCGTCAATCAACATCATGTTCGAATACGGAAAAACAGGAACCCTCGCCAACGATCTGGTGCGTCAAAACTACTTCCGCTTCTCCTTCTGCTTCACCCTGCAAGAACGCTGGTATCAAAGAGTCAAGTTAGATTAGAAATAAGTATAACCCAATAAAAAAAAAAACGAAAAGATGAAAAAGATTATCGCAATCCTCGCCCTGGTTTTCAGCGTAAGCTTCGGCTTCGCGCAGCAACCCTGCTCCTTCAAATATGGAGCCAACGAGGCTGACTCCATCAAATGCTTGGAGCAAATCACCATTTTCAGAACTTTTTACAACGACAAAAACTACAAAGATGCCTACGAAGCTTGGCAGTATGTCATCCAACACAGCCCTTGCGCTTACGACGGCATCTACACCAACGCACAGACGCTCTTCCAGAACCTGATCAAAGAAGAAAAGGATTCCGCGCGCCGCGAACTGCTCATCGACTCGCTGTTCTACACCTTCGATGTGCGTAGCACCTACTTCCCCGACAAATTCACGCCGGGTTCCGGTTTGGGCTTCAAGGCCTATAACACCATCCGCTACCGCAAAGACCAGTACGAGAAGGCTTTCGACTGGTTCGTGCAGTCCGTGGAAATGGAAAAGGAGAACACCCAACCCGCTATCTGGGACGCCTACTTCCAGCTGGCCGAGAACCTGACCAAGGCCAAGAAGGACACCTCCATCGTGATTGAGGCCTACGAGCGTGCCACCGACTACATCGACCTCTCCATCTTGAACGCCACCAAGGCCTACGAAACTGGTACCGACGCTTTGGAGAAACTGCAGGCTCAGTTCGACAATGCCGAGATCGACCGCATCGCCTACGACAAGCAAGCCAAGCGCCTTGTGGCCGACACCACCCGCCAGTCGAAACTCATCGTCAACTACCGCAAGACCCTGGCCAAGATCGAAAAAGCCGTGGCTCCTTACGCTTCCTGCGAGGTGATGGATATGCTCTACACCAAGAAGTTCGAGGAAATCAAAAACGACCTCGCCGCCGTCAGCAAGATGGTCAACACGATGTTCAAGGGCGACTGCACCGACAGCCCTGTGTTCCTCGAAGGCCTGTCCATCCTCCACAAAGCCAGCCCGAGCCGCAACACGGCCTACATGATGGGTAACCTCACGCTCAAGAAATACGCCACCAACAAGAGCGACGAAGATTTCAGCGCCACCGTTGGTTACTTCAAAGAAGCCGTGAAGCTGAGCGAGACGCACGAGCAGCAAGCCGACGCCAACTACATGCTGGCCATTGCCTACCAACTGAAAGGCTCCCTGTCCGAAGCCCGCGCCGCCGCTTACGAAGCCCTTAAGGCGAAACCCAACATGGGCAAGGCTTACATCCTGATTGGCGACCTCTACTCCCGCGGATGCTCCGGCGACAACGAGGTTCCGGGCGCCTACGCTTGGGCCGCAGCCGACAAATACGCCAAAGCCGCAGCCGTTGACCCCTCTTGCGCCAACGACGCCAACAACCACCGCGCCAAACTGAGATACCCCAGCAAGGACGAACTGTTCAAACGCGGTCTGAAGAGCGGCGACTCCGTGCACGTGGGCTGCTGGATCCAAGAGAACACGACTGTGAGATAACCCACAGGGATGTCTCCGAAACGTAAATATCTGTACAAAAGCATCATAACGGCATCGTTCGTTATGATGCTTTTTGCTGCATGCCACTCCAAAAGCCCGAATGCCCAGCTGCTGGAGTTTGAGGGCAAGTATCCCGACGAGTCCGCCGAAAACATCACCATCACCGTCAGCGACTCCGGCCAAACCGCCTTTATCGTGAATACGCCCATGCTGAACCGATACGAAAGTCCCGACACCACGTATTTGGACTGTCCAAAAGGCATCACCATCGTCTCCTTCAACGACTTCGGCCGGAGACAAGCCATCGTCACCGCCGACTATGCCTGCCAAATCAACAACAACCTCTACAAGGCTACCCATAACGTAGTCATCTATGACTACGGCAGCGGGGATTCGGTCATCACCGACGAGGTGATATGGGACCAACGCATGCGATCCATCTACTCCACCAAGTCCGTGAAACAGGTGAAGCATGACGGCTCAATAAACTACGGTGACGGTTTTAACGCAGACGAGCGGTTCACCAAATACACCATCATCCACCCGCACGGAGAGATGGTGGGGTATGATTTTTAACGAACATATATTCATTGGCTCACGAACATATATTCATCGGCTCACGAACATATATTCATCAGCCCACGAACATATATTCATTGGCAAGACAAAAAATGTGGAAAAAGACAGGGGCGAAAAGAATCGCCCCAATGGAGTAGTCCCGCTGGGAATCGAACCCAAATCAAAAGTTTAGGAAACTTCCGTTCTATCCATTGAACTACAGGACCCTTTTGCGAAAAAGCGCGCAAAAATACAACTTTTTCGCTATCGGATGGAGATAAAAGCGAAGGCGCGGACATTATGTTCGCGCCTTTTTCGTTAACCTCTTATCAATCAACACTTCGCAATGTTCACAATCACCTCCGTGGCTTTCACCATCGACTCTAACGGCACGTATTCATACTTACCGTGGAAGTTGTGGCCGCCCGCGAAAATGTTGGGACACGGCAGGTTGCGGAACGAGAGATTCGCACCGTCTGTGCCGCCGCGGATGGGGACGATGACCGGCTCCACACCGGCCTCCTTCATCGCCTTCACGGCACGCTCCACCACGTAATAGACGGGCTCGACCTTCTCCCGCATGTTGTAATATTGGTCCTTGATTTCGCAGGTAATACAACCGTTATACTTGATATTCAAAAAGTTGACAATATCTTGCATAAACTTCTTCTGTGCCTCGAATGTCTCACGATTATGATTGCGGATGATGTACGACATTTTCGTCTCCTCCACGGTGCCGTCGATGCGGGTGAGAAGATAGAAACCCTCGTAATCCTGAGTGTGCTCCGGGCGTTGTGCGGCAGGCAGCAAGCTGTTGAGCTCCATGGCGATAAGCTGCGAGTTCACCATCTTGTTCTTGGCATATCCGGGATGGATGTTTTTGCCCTGGATGCGGATATTGGCACCGGCTGCGTTGAAGTTCTCGAACTCCAGCTCACCGAGGGCACCGCCGTCCATCGTGTAAGCATAATCGCAACCGAACGCTTCCACATCGAAAAATTTGACGCCATTGCCAACCTCTTCGTCGTGCGAAAAGGCCACCTTGATGTCGCCGTGCTTGATCTCGGGATGCTGGATGAGATACTCCATCGCGCAGACAATCTCCGCCACGCCGGCCTTATCGTCCGCGCCGAGCAGATGCTTTCCATCCGTGGTGAGCAGGGTTAACCCTTTGTAATCCAACAGTTCGGGAAACTCTTCGGGCGAAAGAACGGTGTTCGTCTCCTTGTCGAGAACAAGGGTGCCGCCGTCATAGTTCGGGACGATGACAGGCGCAGCGATTCCCGGCATGTCGGGAGCTGTGTCAAGATGCGCCATAAAGCCTATCACCGGCTGCTTTTCCGTAGTGTTGGCGGGCAGGAGGGCCGTCACATAGCCGTGTTGGTCTTTGGTGACCTGTTGCATACCGATGCTCCGCAGTTCTTCCACCATCACATCGGCGAAATCGAGGAGCGCCTGCGTGCTGGGATAGCTCTCCGACTCCGGGTCGGCGGTCGTCGCGTATGAGATATACTTGCTGAAACGTTGTAACAAAATGTCTTTCATACTTATAACTATTTGATTATTAAATATCTATATAAACATTATCCGTTTACGGGAAGCGAAGGCAAAGGTACATTTTTTTTAAGAATTTTTTTGAAAAAAACCTCTTGACAAACGCCTAAAAATATTGTATCTTTGCGCGCCAAAATTTTAGTGGATGAAATTATCTGAATTTAAGTATTATTTGCCTCAGGAATTGATAGCGCTTCACCCTGTGGAGGAGCGTGACGAGGCGCGTATGATGGTGCTCAATAGAAAGACAAAAACCATTGAGCATAAGCTATTTAAAGACATCATTGACTACTTCGACGACGGCGATTTGTTCGTGATGAACAACACCCGCGTTTTCCCCGCGCTGATGTTCGGTGAGAAGGAGCAGACACGCGCCCAAATCCGCGTTTTCCTGCTTCGCGAGCTCGACGAAGAGAGCCGGCTGTGGGATGTGCTGGTTGACCCCGCGCGCAAAATCCGCATCGGCAACAAGCTCTCGTTCACCGAGGACGACAGCTTGGTGGCCGAAGTCATCGACAACACGACCTCCCGTGGCCGCACCCTGCGTTTCCTCTTCGACGGCGACCACGACGCCTTCAAACGGAAACTGATGGAGATCGGCACCACCCCGCTGCCCAACGACATCCAGCGCCTGCGCGAAATCGAGCCCAGCGACGAAAACGACTACCAGACCATCTACGCCACCGAAGAGGGTGCCGTCGTGGCTCCCGCCGCCGGCTTCCACTTCAGCCGCTTCCTGCTCTCCAAGATGGAACTCAAAGGCATCGACCGCACCTACATCACCCTGCACGCTGGATTAAGCAATTTTAACGATATCGACGTCGAGGATCTGTCGAAACACAAACCCGACTCCGAGCGCATGATCATCCGCACGGAGGTGGCCGACAAAATCAACGAGACCAAGAAAGCTGGACACAAGGTCGCCGTCGTGGGCACCACCACAATGAAAGCCCTCGAGTCGTCCGTCTATGACAGCGGCATGGTGAAAACCACCGAAATGAACGGCAAAACCGACATGTGGACCAACAAGTTCATCTATCCGCCTTACCGTTTCAAAGTGGCCAACGCCATGGTCACCAACTTCCATGCCCCGCAAAGCTCCATGCTTATGATGGTGGCGGCGTTCGGCGGCTACGACTTCGTGATGAAAGCCTACAAAGAGGCTGTGGCAGAGAAATACCGCTTCCTCACCTACGGCGATGCCATGTTGATTATTTAACATTTTTTAATACGATAAACTATGTCCAAAGCATATCAAGAAGCAGGTGTACAGTTAGAAGCAGGCTATGAGTCGGTACGCCTCATCAAAAAGCATATTTCCCGCACCAACCGTCCCGGCATGATGGGCAACATCGGCAGCTTCGGCGGCATGTTCGACCTCGCCTCCCTCGGCTACAAGGAACCCGTCCTGGTCAGCGGCACCGACGGCGTGGGCACCAAACTGAAACTGGCATTCATGATGGACCGCCATGACACCATCGGGCAGGACGCCGTCGCCATGTGCGTGAACGACGTGCTCGCCCAAGGCGCGGCACCCCTCTTCTTTCTCGACTACATCGCTGTGGGCAAAAACGAACCCACCAAGATCGAGGCCATCGTGAAGGGCGTCGCCGACGGCTGCGTGCTCTCCAACTGCGCCCTCATCGGCGGCGAGACGGCGGAAATGCCCGATATGTACGATGTTGACGAATACGACATCGCCGGCTTCACCGTCGGCGCGGTCGAGAAATCCAAACTCATCGACGGCTCGAAAGTCAACGTCGGCGATACGCTCATCGGACTCGCCTCCTCCGGCGTGCACTCCAACGGCTTCTCCCTCGTGCGTAAAATTGTCTTCAAAGACAACCAGTTAGACCTCAACACGAAATACGACACCTTGCCCGACACACTCGGCAACGTGCTCCTCACCCCCACCCGCATCTACGTGAAGCCCGTGCTGGAAGTGTTAAAAAGTGTTGACATCCACGCCATCTGCCACATCACCGGCGGCGGCTTCGACGAGAACATCCCGCGTGCGCTGCGCCCCGGCCAAGGCATCTTCGTGGACGAGCACAACTGGGAAATGCCCGCCATCTTCCCGTTCCTCGAAAAGTACGGCAAAGTCAATCACCGCGAAATGTTCAATGTCTTCAATATGGGCATCGGCATGGTGCTGATGGTGGATCCCAAAGACGCCGACCAAACCGTCAAGATGTTCAACGAGCTGGGCGAGAAGGCATACGTCATCGGTAATGTCACCGACAAGGAAGGGGTGGTTGATATCAGATTGAGACAATAGGCAATCGTTAAAACTTTTTCCTTAAGCAGCCCCATAGGGGCAAGAGCTTGGTAGCCAGGGGTAAGCGAAGCGCAACCCCTGGGAGGGAGAAACGGACAACAATAAACAATTCGAATAACATGAAACACCTCGGTCCACACGTCAGCGCCTCCGGCGGGGTGGAGAACGCCCCGCTGAACGCCATGCAGGTCGGTGCCACTGCCTTCGCCCTCTTCACCAAAAACCAGAGGCAATGGTTTTCCGCACCCTTGACCGACAAGTCTGTGGCCGCCTTCAAGGAGAATCTCGCGAAATCCGGCATCGCCGCCGACTACGTGCTTCCCCACGACAGCTATCTCATCAACCTCGGCAGCCCCGAGCCCGAAGGCTTGGAGAAGTCGCGCAACTCCTTCCTGGAAGAGATGCAGCGCTGCGAGCAATTGGGGTTAAAAATGCTTAATTTCCACCCGGGAAGCCATCTGAAGAAAATCAGCTTGGAAGAGTGCCTCACCCGCGTGGCCGAAAGCATCAACTTCGCCTTGGACAAGACGCAAGGGGTGACCGCCGTCATCGAAAACACTGCCGGTCAAGGCACCAACGTGGGGTTCAGCTTCCAACATTTGGCCTATATCATCGACAAAGTGGAGGACAAGAGCCGTGTAGGGGTTTGCATTGACACGTGCCACACCTACTCCGCCGGCTACGACCTGAAGACCGAGGACGGATACCACCAGACTTGGCAGGAATTTGACGACACCATAGGCGCTCACTACCTGCGGGCCGTGCACCTCAACGACACGAAAAAGGCATTCGCCAGCCGCGTCGATCGACACGACAGCATCGGCAAAGGTCTGTTGGGTCTGGAGTTCTTCGAACGATTCATGAACGACCCGCGCTTCGACAATATGCCGCTCATTCTCGAAACTCCCGACGAAACGCTGTGGGCGGAGGAAATCGCCATGCTCCAGCAAATGGCAACCAAGAGCAACTGACAGAATGAGGGGTTTCGGTACCATATAGACGTGAAATCAGCGTCCAACCACCCTGAAAATCACCTGTTCCCGCCTTTACGAAAAAATATTTTCACTTGCGCATTGCCGTATCAAAAAAAAGTGTATTTTTGCCGCCGATTTCAACTGCCGCGTTCTTCTAACGGTTAGGAATCAAGATTCTCAATCTTGCAATATGAGTTCGATTCTCATACGCGGTACAAAAGCGAGCCATCTGTCTGTAAGTCAGGTGGCTTTTTTTGCAGAAATAGGTCGCGTCAAAGTCGATGTGTATTTGAAAAAAAAGTGTACCTTTGCCGCCGAAATACGGCCCCGTAGTTCAGCTGAATAGAACGTCAGATTCCGGTTCTGAAAGTCGTGGGTTTGAATCCCGCCGGGGTCACTAAATACAGTCCGTATGAACATCGAAAAATACGACGAAATCCGGGCTTCCCTACCCGCCGGTGTGCGCCTGGTCGCCGTCTCCAAATTCAAACCGGCGGAGGACATTTCCGCGCTGTACCAACATGGACAGCGCGTTTTTGGTGAGAACCACGCCCAGGAGATGAAAGCCAAACACGAAATCCTCCCTCAAGACATCGAATGGCACTTCATCGGCCACCTGCAAACCAACAAAGTCAAATACATCGCCCCGTACGTGTCGATGATCCACAGCATCGACAGTTTCGACCTGCTCAAAGAGGTCAACAAGCACGCCGCCAAACACAACCGCGTCATCCCCTGCCTGCTGCAGTTCCATATCGCCTCCGAAGAGACCAAGTTCGGCTTTTCGCAGGAAGAATGCGAGGAGATGCTGCAAAGCGCCGACTTCCAAGAGCTAAAAAACGTTAAAATCCACGGGGTGATGGGCATGGCCACCTTCACGGACGACCAAGAACAGGTGCGCCGCGAATTTCACCACCTGCATCAGATCTTCGATGAACTCAAGACTCACTTCTTCTCGCAAAACCCTGATTTCAAAGAACTTTCCATGGGCATGACCGAGGATTACCCCATTGCTATCCAAGAGGGCAGCACCCTGATCCGTATCGGCAGCGCCATTTTCGGACCCCGTAACTATAACGTTTGATTGTTCCTCGAGCGCGCTTTCCTCTCCACCAAAACTAACCGCGTAACCACCTAACCGAATAACCCTCTAACCCTACAAATACTATGAAGAAAACCGTACTTATCTTGATCATGGCTATGTTGGCCAACGTGCTCACTGCTTATGCAAACGTCGGGGATATTGATAGTTTGCCCAATAAAAAAGCCAAAAAGGAGAAACCCAAGAAGGAGAAAAGCGAGATCCGCACCGGCTGGACCTTTGGCATCCTGCCCAGCGTGGGATACGATGCGGACAAAGGATTCCAGTACGGAGTGCTGAGCAACGTTTATGACTTCGGCGACGGCTCCGCCTACCCGGATTACATCCACTCACTCTACTTCGAAGCGGCCTACACCACCAAACGCTCGGGCCTCTTCCGCTTCGCCTACGACTCCAAGTATCTGATTCCCAAACATCGCCTCAACATCGATGTGTCTTATCTGCCGGACGCCCTGTGCGATTTCTACGGCTACAACGGCTATCAGTCGGTGTATAACGGCGGATGGGCACGGAAAAAGAGCGACGACTACGTCTCCCGCGCCTTCTACAAATCGCAACGCGACCTCTTCCGCTTCGTCACTGACATCAACGGCAATATCGGCGGCGACTGGTATTGGAACGCGGGCGTCGGCGTCCTCGGGTACAACATCGCACCCGTCAACATCGACATGATCAACAAGGGCAAAAAACCGGAGAACATGCTGCCAGATGTGGACGGTCTATACGACAAATACGTGAAATGGGGCATCTTGTCGCCGGCGGAGGCCAACGGCGGATGGCATCCCTTCGTGCACGGCGGCATCTCTTTCGACAACCGCGACCGGCAGCAGAACACCAAGAAGGGTATGAACGCCGAATTCTTCCTGACCTACTATGCTGGATTCGGTGAGGACAAAGAAGCCAACAGCTTGATTTTCAACGCAAGCTTCCGTCATTTCGTTCCCGTTTATAAAGACATTATCACCTTCGCCTACCGTCTGGCCACCCAATTGGACGTGGCCGGCGATGCACCCTTCTACCTGAATAACTATTATAATAACATCTTCATTCAAAGAGTGTTATACGAAGGCCTCGGCGGCGGCAACACCAACCGTGGTATCCTTCGCAACCGCATCTCCGCCAAGAGCTACGCCTTCGCCAACGTCGAGTTCCGCTTCCAAATCTGCAAATTCGACATCGGCAAGGAACATTTCTTCATCGGTCTGAACCCGTTCGTGGATATGGGCTTGATCCTGCAACCCTACCGCCTCGACCGAAACACCATTCTCGACAACATCGAGCAAAACGACCCCGACTTCGATCCAGCGAACCTGTCGGACTACATCGTTTTCGATGACAGCAAGAACGTTTACCGTCCGCATTTCTCCGGCGGCATCGGTCTGAAACTGATGATGAACGACAACTTCGTGCTCTCCGTCGATTGGGCGGCGCCGTTCGACAAGCGCGACAACGACGGCATGGCCAACATTTACGTCAAGGTGGGTTATATGTTCTGATCAATGAAACTTACGGAAAACCAAAACCTCAAAACCTACAACACCTTCGGAATGGAGGTGTATGCGCGACAGTTCCTGCAACTCGAAACGGTTGAAGATGTCCGCGCAGCCATTTGCTATTACCTCCGCGACAAGCCTTTCTACATCCTCGGCGGTGGAAGCAACACGCTGTTTACCAAGGACTTCGACGGCACGATTGCGCATCCGACATTCAACGGTATCTCCGTGATGGAGAAATCAGACGGAAAAGTGCTGCTGCGCGTAGCCGCAGGAGAACCTTGGGACAACTTGATTCAGTACTGTATCAAACATCAACTATATGGTATAGAGAACCTTACGGCAATACCTGGACTTGTTGGCAGCGCTCCTGTCCAAAATATCGGCGCGTACGGCATGGAGGTGAAAGACACCGTCTATAAGGTAGAAGGGGTTATCATCTCCACCGGCAAGGCGTTCGAACTCGCCAATGCCGAATGCCGATTCGGATACCGGAACTCCATCTTCAAACAGGAACTGAAGAACGATTGCATCATCACTTACGTATGGTTCCAACTATCGGAAAAGCAACAGTTTACGCTAACCTATCAAGGCTTGTCGAAGGCACTGCAGGAGCGTGAGCTGCCGCTGACCTTGCGTAATGTCTCCGACTGCGTTCGCAAAATCCGCGACAGCAAGCTGCCCGACCCGACCATTGTGGGCAACGGCGGCAGCTTCTTCAAAAACCCGGTAATCCCGGAAGAGCACTACCGCGATCTTCTGACAGATTTCCCCGATCTCGTGGCATACGACGCACCCGAAGGCATGAAGAAACTCTCTGCCGGTCAACTGATTGAGAAGGCCGGTTGGAAAGGAAAACGCATGGGCAACGCAGGGACGTGGAAGAACCAGGCATTGGTGCTGGTGAACTACGGCGGCGCTACCCCGAATGAGGTACTGGATGTGGCAAAGGCCATCATCCAAGACGTTGAGACGCTGTTTAAACTTACACTTGAAATGGAAATCAACCGCATATAATGAAAAAAACAAACTATATCATCCAAAAAGCCAGAAAAGGTCTGCAAGTCGGACTGCTCATCTGCTGCCTCGTGTTGCTGATGGGCGGCTGCGACCTGTTTTCCCATGACGACAAATTCGACAAGACGCTGCTCAGCGGCAAGTGGTTGTCCGGCACACTCTACGAATATTACGCCCCCGACGGCACAGGTTACACGTGGGACATCCTTGACGATGTCACCGAAGAAGAGGCGCAACCCTTCACCTGGACACTCGAGAACGCCACCCTCACCCAAATCCACAAGATGGAGATGGGCGGTAACGTACCGAAAGTCTATACCGTTACGAAACTTACCGCCACCACTTTCGAATACCACGACGACTACGGCAAATACTATACATTCACCAAAGAGCAATGAAGAAGGGACTGAAAATAGGGCTGATTTCCTTCGGGTCGCTGCTTGCCGTGATCATCATCACAGCAGCCATCCTGCTTCTTCACATTTTTTCACCTTCGAAATTGGCGAAAATCGTCAATGACCAGGCCGACAGATTCCTCACTTGCGACTTTCATATCGACAATGTGGGGCTCACCTTTTTCAAAACTTTTCCCAAAGTCGGACTGGATTTGGAAAACGTGGTGCTGAAAAATCCCCAAAACGGAATCGTCTCCGACACCCTGCTCTACGCGAAAAGCTGTGTGGCTTCCTTGAACATCCGGGATCTCCTCAAAAACAAGCATGCGGAAATTAACGATTTTTCACTTACCGACGGACTCGTGAATCTCTACATTGACGAACAGGGCAACGGAAACTTCAACGTGTTCGTCACCAACCCCGATGACACCTCCTCCGAAAAGTACACCATTGATTTACAGAAAGTAAAAGCAAACAATCTCGATGTCCGCTACCTGAATGCCCAAACGAAGCAGAAGGCGATCGCGAAAGAGGCGGATGTGACGGTCAAAGGGACCTTTGCGGAAAACCTCATCGACGGTCACGCGGAAGTGGATGCCAAAACCGTGCTGTTTGCAATGGCGGACAGCACGCTGCTGCACTTCTCCGGAGACGACGTGCAAGTCTCCTACGATGGCTCTTTCACGAATTTTAACATGATCGACGGCCAACTCAACGCCGACATTCAAGATGCCGTTTTGCGCCTCGACACCACGCACTACCTCGACGGAATGGACCTTTCAGTGAGCTCAGACGTGCAGGCTGACTTGAGCAATCTGCACTTCGACCTCCAGAACACCCTCTTGAACATTGACAAACAAGAACTTGCAGTGAACGGCACCGTCCAGATGGACACCTCCAATCATGACATCCACACCGATCTGCACTACAAGACCGGTGACTGGAAAATCGAAGAAATTCTGCCGATGATTCCCCGTGTCCTTATCGGCAACAAGCTGGACGACATGCAGATAAGCGGCGACATTGCTCTCGAAGGCGATGTCCAAGGGACCTTCAGCGACACGCAAAAACCGCTGATTACCAGCGATGTGGCCTGGCACCGCGGCCGCTTCGCTATGAAAGACCTGCCCCTCGATTTCGAGAAAGCGGACGGCCTCTTCGACCTTCGCTTAGACCTGGACAACCAGTCGGACGTGACCGTGAAATCACTCTCGGCCACCACGAGAAAGCGGAACAAAATCACCGCATCGGGAACCGTTAAAAACCTGTTGGGCAAGATGTTGCTAGACATCCTCGCCACGGGAAACCTGCACATCGACGACTTCAAAGACCTGCTGCCCAAGGATTTCACCCAATACAAAGGCAAGGCGGACGTCAACGTGAAAACGCAGCTGAGCTACGACCCCGAAACCAAATTTTCCATCAAGAAT
Source organism: uncultured Bacteroidales bacterium (assembly GCA_900319925.1). Taxonomy (GTDB): domain Bacteria; phylum Bacteroidota; class Bacteroidia; order Bacteroidales; family WCHB1-69; genus F23-D06. The sequence continues at coordinate 15,032 of ONQE01000034.1, forward strand.
ATCGAGAAGGCGGACATCAAGGGACAGTTCGATGATTTGGAATTGCTTTATCACGACACCCTACGGATTCTGTCCCCCGATTTGCACGTGGACCTGACTTTCCCTGTCACGGAAAGACCCTATAAGATCGGTGAATGGCTTCATGCAAAGATAAACACTCCCAATCTTATGCTCTTCAGCCTTCCGCAAAAAACCGCTGTCACCACTACGGCTTCTCATTTGGACGCCTACACTAACAACTTGTTAGACAGCACTATCCAATTGAAACTGGCCACTGCATACCAATTCGACGAAGTCTCCGTAACGATGGATACCATTAACGCCCGCTTGGACGCACCCAAAGGGACGTTTGTAATGCACAATACGGATCGGATGCTGTTGGACTACACGAGTGACATCGTGACGGGAAACATTGGCGAGACCCGTTTCTATACCAAAACCCTGAAACTCGAAGGGGAGACAAACCATCGCGATGGCGAAGAGAATGTCCTGCTGAGTTGGTCGCCGAAGGTGAAGATGCAACTTTCCAAAGCCACTGTCAACTTCGCCGGAGTGGAGCAGACGTTGTCCATCCCCGATTTGAATGTCGATTTCAACCCGCAGAAATGCGTGTTAAAAAAAGCAAATATCGGGTTCGGAGAGTCCAATGTCTCCATCACGGGCACCGTCACGGGTATCGAGCCTTACCTGCGCGACAAGGGTCTTCTCAAAGGCAATTTAGAATTGGTGGCCAACTACCTGAACCTCAACGAACTGATGGCTTTGGTGAATGGTCTCAACGCACCGGATTCGCTGACGGCGCAGGCCGAAGAGGTGGCCAAAGAGAGTGGCGACTCGCCCTTCATCGTGCCGTTCGGGGTGGATGTCAACATGAACACCACCATCCAGAAAGCGTTGTATGAGGAAACGGTATTCAATAACATTGCCGGGCGCGTCTATGTGAAAGACGGCGTGCTGGTGTTGGAGGAGATGGGCCTTACCAACGAAGCTGCACGGATGCAGCTCACGGCGATGTACCGCACCCCGCGCATGAACCACCTCTTCCTCGGTTTCGACTTCCATCTGCTTGACATCAAGATCGACAAACTCATCGCCATGATTCCCGAGGTGGATACCATCCTGCCCATGCTGAAAGCCTTCAGCGGCAATGCAGAATTCCATTTTGCCGCGGAAACTTACCTGAAATCCAACTACGACATCAAATTCTCTACCCTCAGAGGAGCCGCCGCCATTAACGGCCACGACCTGGTGGTGCTCGACAACGAAACGTACAAGAATATCGCCAAGAAGCTGCTATTCAGCAAGAAAACACAGAACAAAATCGACAGTCTCTCCACCGAAATCACCATTTTCCGGAACGAGGTGGATGTCTATCCGTTCCTGCTCAGCATCGACAAATACAGCGCCATCATCTCCGGACGGCACAACCTCGACCTAACCTACGACTACAACATCTCGCTGCTCAAACCGATTCGTATCGGGCTGGATATCATCGGTTTGGAAGACCGATTGAAGTTCAAGGTCGGCAAGGCGAAATACGCCACGTTGTTCCAACCGGAAAAGCGCAAGGTGGTGGAAGCGAACATCTTGGAGCTCAAGACCCTCATCAATAAAACGTTGCAGGCGAATGTGCGGCCGTAGAGACGCATGACCGCGCTTCTCTACAGATTCCGCGAACCGTTACCGTTTCATAATCTTCCGGTGGTATTCCCTCCCGTCCGCGCCCGTCACCATCCGCCCCTGCAGGTCGTAAAGGGCAACGCGGGCGATCTCAGCACCGCGCAATTCCACGAACAGGAGGTCGTCAGTGGGGTTGGGATAGACGGTTAAGGCGGCGTCATCGGCAATGTCCGTCGTCACGCGTTTCGCGCGGGTCCCCGCATTGTTGTCCGCGTGTTGAGAATCACGACAGTGAAAATAAGTAAAATGTTTCTTCTCATGATTACTTGATTTTGGTGAAAACAACATCATAAAACATCACCATCTCCCCGGGTTCGTCAAATACCCCCCAGCAATAAACAAGCATTCCTTTTTTATCAAACAATTTTATGTCGAGGTGGTATTTTCCGTCCACTAAAATCACGGAATCTCCCAAAATAGTGTAAGTTTTGTTATCATAGAGATCACGACGGTTGTTATACATAATCCCTTTTTTCGTGAATGTTATCACATCCCAATCAGGATCGTTTTTCATTCGTTCTTTTAAGAAGCTCGGATCACAAAGGTGTACGAGGGGTTCACCATTCTCGTCATAATAGGAGATATCGCCCATGACATTATGGCATTTCACCCAAGTGCCGACCAAGGGGTTCTTTTGTTTGTCCTTATCACAACCGCAGAATGAAAGTACTGTTACAGCAAGCATGACTATTGCCCTAACTATTGATGTATTTTTCATAGTTCTTTAATTCCGTAAATTTCTTTCAATTTTAACTGTTGATAAATCAGCAAGTCATTGTTAATAAATAAATTAGCAATGACTTGCTATTCTCGTGGACCTCTATTATTTACCCTTTCCCCCGCCACACTCGCAGATCCTGCGAGGTCCGTTGAACAGAATCCGAAGATGTGGCGCGGCAAAATTACATATTTCCCGTTTATGTCCGGATTTAGGTGGACGCTAGTGACCAACGGCGAATGCCCTTCCATATCCTCGCATGGCTGGTCGCATCCCAAACCATCATCGACAGCTCAATCCTTCACGCAGCGGATGGCGCAATAGTGGATGTCCGGCAGCGAAGAGATTTCCGGCGATTCCTGGTTGATACTCAGGAGCAGTACGTAGGACTGTACCTCCATCGAGTCACACCCTAACCAGCCCCACTGCGGTATGCTCCATGGCGAACCCCCACCCGGGGTGACGGGGATGGGATAAGAGTCGTTATGGTCGGAACTCC
>ONQE01000056.1 GCA_900319925.1 uncultured Bacteroidales bacterium
CGGTCTTCTACGTTTGAACTGGTTCTTCTTCCTTCTAGATTCATGTTTTTTAGTTTAAGGGTTATGGGTTAAGGGTTAAGGTTTAAGGTTTAGTGGTGATTGGTGATTGGTGAATAGTGATTGGTGAATAGTGATTAGTGGTTAGGGGGTAGGGAATGGTTGTTTATAATCAGTAATACTACATTCTTAATTCTTAACCGAGTGCGGGGGGTAGTCGAGGGAGTAGTGGAGGCCGCGGCTCTCCTTGCGGGCCATGGCGTGGCGCACGATGAGGTAGCCGATGTTGATGAGGTTGCGGAGCTCGCAGATTTCAGGATTCAGGATGGACTTCTTGTAGAGATCCTCGGTCTCGCGGTAGAGGATCTCGAGACGGTCGAAGGCGCGCTGCAGACGCAGGTTGGAACGCACGATGCCGACATAGCTGCTCATGATGGTCTGCAACTCCTTGCGCTCCTGCGTGATGAGCACCATCTCCTCGTTCAGGACGGTGCCTTCGCTGTTCCAGTCGGGCACGTCGTGGCAGATCTGGATGCTCGGCAGGTCCTCGACAGCCCGGATACAGGCACGGTGCGAGAAGACCAAAGCTTCGAGCAAGGAGTTGGATGCCAGACGGTTGGCACCGTGCAGACCCGTAGAAGCGCACTCACCGGAAGCGTAGAGGTTGCGGATGGAGGTCGCCCCCCACTCGTCGGTCTGGATGCCGCCGCAGGAGTAGTGCTCCACAGGCACCACGGGAATCATCTCCTTGGTGATGTCGATGCCGATACTCAGGCATTTGGCGTAGATGTTGGGGAAATGCTCGAAAATCTCCTTCTGCGGGATGGGGGAGGTGTCGAGGAAGACATGGTCCACACCCTGCTGCTTCATTTCGGAGTCGATGGCCCGTGCCACGATGTCGCGGGGGGCGAGGGAGCCTCGTTTGTCGTACTTCTCCATGAAGGCCACCCCGTTGGCGTCGCGCAGGATGGCGCCGGCACCGCGCATAGCCTCGGTGATGAGGAACGAGGGCGACTCCTTGGGGTTGTAGAGGGAGGTCGGGTGGAACTGGATGAACTCCATGCCGCGCACGACCCCTTTGGCGCGATAGACCATCGCCACGCCGTCGCCGGTGGCCACCACCGGGTTGGTGGTGTGCTCATACACCATGCCGAGACCGCCGGTGGCCATCATCGTCACCTTCGCCAGGATGGTGTGGATATTCTTGGACTCGGGGTTATAGACGTAGGCGCCGTAGCAGGTGATGTCGGGCGTGCGGCGGTTCACCTCCACGCCGAGGTGGTGCTGGGTGATGATCTCCACCGCCAGACGGTCTTCGTAAATCTCGATGTTCGGATTCTTCCGCGCCGCCATAATCAGCTTCTGCTCGATTTCATAGCCGGTGATGTCCTTGTGGTGCAGAATACGGTTCATGGAGTGGCCGCCCTCCTTGCCGAGGGCGAAGCTGCCGTCCTGGTTCTTGTCGAAATCAACCCCCCACTGCACCAATTCCATCACCCGCTCCGTGGCCTCGCGGATGGTCAGCTCCACGATGTGGCGGTCCGACAGCTCGTCACCGGCCACCATCGTGTCCTGGATATGCTTCTCGTAAGTGTCCGGCTTGTAGATCACCGAGGCGATGCCGCCTTGCGCGTAACGGGTCGAACCGTCGTCCATCTTCGCCTTCGTGACCATGCAGACTTTGCCGAAATTGGCGGCCTTCAGCGCGAAACAGAGCCCCGCGATGCCTGAGCCTATAACCAAAAAGTCAACTTCTTTTCGCATAATGACACACTTGTTATTGATTGTTGTTTTGTGAATCTCTGAAAAATACCGTCATAGGAAAGGGGTGTCGCGGAGTTCGATGAGACGCTGGTAGGTGGCGGTGGGTGAGATTTGGTAGAGGTGCTTGTCGCTCTGGAGATAATAGTGATCCTTGTAGTGGATGATATAGACGTTGTTCAGTTTCAATCCTTTGATCTTTAGTATGTTGTCCTGAAGCTGATAGGTCGTTTTGTTGTGAATGGGGGTGCTCCAGCATTGGACTTCCATGAATTTGACGGCATTCTCAGGAGCGGAGATGGGGTTCCGGTTCGCGTCGAAGTAGAGAACCGGGGCATCCTGCTTGGAGACCATCCGCTCGGCGGTCACTGTTGTGCTTTGCCGCTCGTCATATTCGTTGTCCTCGTCTTCCAGCATGTAATCCATGGAATAGTCGTCCACGAAGATGGAGTCGTCCGCAAGGGTGTCGGGACAGAGATGGGGATCAGCCGATTCCGGAGCCGGCTGGTACTGGTGCACGATGTATTTGTACACCGTATCCTTTTCGTTTTTCTTCTCTGGGGAAATCACTTTCACCACGGAGGTGGATTTGGGCTTGATTTTGCTCTCCACGATGAAAGCGACCAGCACACCGGTCAGCAGCCCGATAATGATGCCGAGCAGCAGAATGATGCCCTTTTTGGTGGCTTGGTTTGACTGGTTCTCCATTGTTTTATTGTTCCGGAATACAAACGGCAAAAATACACATTTTTTCCAACCGCTAAATTAAAAATCATATCCCATGCTGAAGTAGAACCCCACCCGGTGGAAACGGCTGTTCCAATGCAGGTTTGCCATGAGCGGGCCGAACCTGGAGTTGTAGCCGAATTGCAGTCCGGCGGCGTAGACGGGCTTGTTCGCTTGCAGCCCTGGGATAGAATATCCGTCATGCAGAGCCGCCCCGATGGCGGAGAGGTAGATTTTTCTGCCGATCTTGAAACGGAACTCGAGGTCGATGCTGGTCAGCAGCTCGTCACGTAGGCTGGCCGAGTTGTACCCGATGAACGGGATCTGTTGCTCGTAGTACCGTCCCGCCATCGTGCCGCCTGCGTAGTTGTCCATGAAGGGGTTCTCGTTTTTGCCGAAAATGTAGCGGCCGTTAGCGGATGCCAGGATGGCGAAAAACTTGCAGCAGGGAATCACGCCGTGGATACCGAGGGCGGCGAAGTGTGTGCGGTGGAAGTCGTAGTCGTAGTTGGCGTACACCCGCAGGCCGCGGTCGGGGAAGTAGTGGGTGTTCTCGTGGTCGTAGGTGAATCGGAAATAGACGTACGGATCGATGTTGCGCCAGTTCCAGTACGACACGGTGGAGTCGACCGACGGCTGCACCCTGCGGTAGTAGGGCATCTGCTCGATGCGCACGCCCGCGCTCATGTTCACCTGGCTCCAGCGCGTGCCGGCGATATAGATTCTGAGCTCGTTGCGCCAAAGCCGCTCCATGTACTGGATGTCATACTCGTGGTCCTCGGCGCCGATCATGGTGCGGTAGAGCGTCTTGAAAGAGGCACCGAACTTGGGCCCCTTCTTCGGAAGATAGTACCAGTTCACCCCAATGTAGGGCGACATGGAGAGGCGCGCGGTGATGTCGAACAAGGAACCGAAAATCTTGTTGCGACCCAAACCGACGTTGATTTGGGCGGCGAACCACTCTTCCGAGTCAAGACGGAGCCCGACGCCAATGGAGTTCGGGGGACGTTTCTCGCAACGGAAAATCAGCCGGTAGCCGTCCGCACCGTCGCTCTCCAACCGGTAGGTGACCTGCGTAAAGGCCATCGTGCCGAAAATGATGGCTTGCGACAGTTCGAACTCATGCTTGTCGTAATATTCGTTCAAGTCGAGGCGGATTTTGCCGTCGATGTAGCGCTCCTCGTCGTAGGTCACGCCCTCGTACTGGATATCGGTGACCTTCACCTTCGTCTCATCGGTGTTAATGGCTTTCGGGTGGTGAAGCTCGCGCCCGCCGTTACCCACCAACTGCACGATGCTGTCGATCTCGCGCGCGTGTTTGGAGGCTTCCTCGTAGCCGCGCCATATCAGGGTTTTGATTTCCTCCGTGCCGAAACTCAACATCCCGAAGCCGGAGATGTCGGGCGTGATGTACACCGTGGCGTTGCCCACGTTGCGGTTGTGCGCCTCCAATCCGCCCGAGTACTGCGCCGTCTGCATCAGGATGTCGGCCACGTTGTTCACCTTCTTGTAGTCGCGGGGCATGGTCATCTCCACACCGATGATGATGTCGGCACCCGCCGCCACCGCCACGTCGGTCGGGAAGTTGTTCTTCGTGCCGCCGTCGGAGAGAATCATCGAATCGACACGCACGGGCCGGAAATATCCCGGGATGGACATGGTGGAGCGCATGGCGTCGATGAGGTTGCCCGACGTCCAGTGCTTCTCCTTCTGGGTCACAATCTCCGTGGCCACGCAGCAGTAGGGCGTGGGCAGGTCCATAAAGCTCATGTTTTGCTGATACCCGACCGAAAGGGAACTCATCATGTTATAGACGTTCAGACCGTAGAGCACGCCCGAAGGGAGGCTCTTGAGGAACTCCAACTTGGTGAACGGGATGTCGATGACGTAGGTGCTCTTGTACATCTTGCGGGTGTAGGTGTAGTAGCCCATCGGGATGTTGTCGCTCATCATGGTGTTCCAATCGATGGAGCGTACAATGGAGTCGATGTCGGCGGCGGAGTATCCCAGGGCGTAAAAACCGCCCATAAGACCGCCCATGCTGGTGCCCGCCACAAAATCGATAGGGATGCCCTTCTCCTCCAGATATTTAAGGACACCGATGTGAGCGGCTCCTTTGGCACCGCCGCCGGCGAGCACCAAGGCCACCGTGGGACGATTTTCTTCCTTTCGGATTTCGGCCATCCGCTGCTGCATCTGCCTGAAAAACAACGAATCAGACCGCGGGTCGTAGCTGATGTTGACCAGCTTGTCGGTCTGGGCGAAAACGCTACCGGAAAGCAGAGCCAGCAAGGCCACGACTATCAGTAAAGCTCTTCTCATATCGTTCGGAATTTTCAGGCGGCAAAAGTACACATTTTAAAAATCAAAAAAAAATGCTCAGGTGACATTCAATCCAAAAAAAATTTACTTTTGCCAATTCAAAAAGTTAACCGAGTGACCTAACTATCATTCATCAAAATAAAAGCATTATGACAAAAAAATTATTCGCTGAACTGATTGGAACGTTCGTCCTTACCCTCCTGGGCTGCGGAACGGCTATGTTCTTGGGTTGTGCCACCCCTGCAGGTGTTGTGGGCACGGCCATCGCATTCGGTCTTACCGTGGTCGCCATGGCCTACACCATCGGTGGCATCACCGGTTGCCACATCAACCCGGCCATCACCTTCGCGGTGGCGCTTTCCGGCCGTATGACCTGGAAAGAGGCCTGCATCTACTGGATCGGCCAGTTCATCGGCGGCATCCTCGCTGGTGCTTGCTTGTTGGCTCTCGTCAACATCGTGACGCCCAGTGCTGAAGGCATCGCCGAAGGCATGATGGGTCTCGGCTGCAACGGCGTGGCCAACGCTGGCGGCGCAATGGGCGCTTGCCTCGTGGAGATCATCGCCACCTTCATCTTCGTGCTCGTGGTTCTCGGCACCACCGACAGCAAGCTCGGCGCAGGCAACCTCGCCGGTTTGGCCATCGGTCTGACCCTGATCCTCGTCCACCTCGTCTGCATCAACCTCACTGGCACCTCCGTCAACCCGGCCCGTTCCTTCGGACCCGCGTTGTTCGCTGGCGGTCAGGCTCTCGCCGACGTGTGGGTGTTCATCGTGGCCCCGATGATCGGTGCTGCCCTCTCCGCATTGGTGTGGAAGGGACTTGCCTGCTCGAAAGAGTAATTAGCAGTTAGTAGTTAGCAATTAGCAATTAGCGGTTCATCCGGAAGGGTGGACCGCTTTCCATTTATGAATATGGTGAAAACGTTATGGAAAAATTATATCTTTGCGCTTCGTTTTTAAAAATGTGAATTATGGCAAAAGAAACCAAGACGGCAAGTTGGGAGGAGATTGAACCCAAGTACAGACAACGGATTAAACGGTTGCACACGTTGAACAATGTGGCGTTCTGGGTGACGCTCGCATTGGCCGTGTTCAATGTGGGGATGTTGATTTTTCGCGGCAACAGCACTTGGGAAGAAATTGCATTCCGGGGTGGCCAGTATTTGGCTATGTTGCTGGTACTCAAACTGCCCAGCGTCCTGCGGATGCGCTTCAAAGTAGAAGTTCCCGCCCTGCTCTCCATCGTCATCGTCCTCTTCTGCTTCTGTGCTTTGGTGCTCGGCGACGGTCTCGACTTCTACGGCAAATTCCCCTGGTGGGACTCCGTTTTGCACGGTTTCTCGGGCGTTCTCCTCTCCATGATTGCGTTGTGGCTGATCCACGTCATCATGGCGGGCAACGACAAGGCCATCTATTTCAATAAATACTTCCTGGCCCTTTTCTTAGTGATGTTTTCTTTGGGTATGGGCGCCTGCTGGGAGATCATCGAATACACCTACGATAGCATTAGCGGCACGAACACCCAGCAATTTATGGCTTCGACTACGGGTTCCCTCTTCACCGCCGAGGACATCCCGTTGTGCGGTCATGCTGCCCTGCGCGACACGATGACCGACCTGATCCTCGACCTTGTCGGTTCCCTGTTGGTGGCTATCTTTGGCCTCTTCTACCACGACAAAGCAATCGAGAAATATGACATCCTTATTAAGATGATGAAGATTGATAATGAAGAATGAAGAATTATGAATTATGAATGAAGGTCGTAAGTGTTAGAAACGGTGTTCGTAGCCGAGTTTTATGCAGGCACCGAAGCGAGGGGGCGAGGGACTTAGCCCTGGATAGGCAACACCATCGTGATAGACCTTATCGAACCCCACTGATACGTTTGTGTTGACCCCGATTGTGAGGATGTCGCTGGTGGTCAACGGAATACGTCCTCCAAGTTCGAGCACCGTCTCGCCTATGTTGAAGCACTCTTTAGCATTTGCTGCCGTCCAAGCATTTAACCCGATGCCGAAGGAGAGGCCGCCGCGGGCGTAAAAGTGCCGTGTGTGGAATTCCATTTCAATCGGGATCCGCAGGTAATGGTAATGCTCGTTGTTCGCCGTTTTGAAAACACTTTCATAATCCAAACTGGTGTAGATTCCCCAAAATCGACTGAAATCGTATCGGAAGCCCACTCCGCCGCCTGCTTGTATGAAAGTGTCGGACCAAAACAGATAGCTGCATACACCTCCTGTGGCGTTCGCGGTAATGTTGAACCCTTTGTAGGTGCTTTCAGATGTTGTCGTTTGTGCATTCGACTGTATGGAAAGTGCGAGCATTGCGACGAGTATGATGTAATTCAGTCTCTTTATCATAACCATAATAACTTGATGAATAACGATGATGCAAAGATAGAAAATCCATCTATATAAATATGATGCAGAATTTTCAAAAGGTTACAATGATTATCGTAGATTTCATTCAGTCAAATTGTTATGTGATGAATGAAAGGATATTTTTGTAAAATATCGAACTCTGGCACTCCGAAAAGTTGTAAAATATCGTAGTCTGATTTCGGTACTTGAATTTGTGTATTTTTGCGGATTGATTTCGAATACCACCAAATATCACCACAATGATCAAATACAGCCAAGACATCCGCGTTGAAACCGTGGAAAACAGCGGCAACATTGAAGGCCGTATCAGCAAGAACATCGTCCTCACGCCTGCGGAAATGCTGGAGCGGGCGTCGATGTTCAACATCATCACCCTTCCGTCAGGCAGCCGGATCAAGGAGCATCCGCACGTTGAGGATGCCGAAATCTACTACATTTTAGAGGGTGAGGCCGAGGTTACCGACAACGACAGGACCGCCGTCATGCGTGCTGGCGACGTGATGTTCACCGGCAACGGCGGCTGCCACAGCATCGCCAACCACAGCGGCAAAGACGTGAAGTTCTTGGCGTGCATCTTGAGAATGTAGAATTACAGGTGAAGTATTCCTTTTAAAAACCAATTTTGATTAACCATGTGTCATAAAATGGTGAAAATACGGTTTCTTTTGTTGGCGATGCTCTTTTCTGTCACGGCGTTTGCGCAGAAAAAGCCTGCTGACTATTTCGAAGAGGCCAACAGCTATTATGATGCCGGACAGTACGACAAGGCGTTGAAAGGTTATCAATACTTTGTGAAGCATTTCCCGAAGGACCAAGGCTATCCGAGGGCGTTGTACAATGTCGCGCACTGCCAGTTCCTGTTGAAGCAGTACGGAAAGTGTGTCAAGACGTGCAGGAAACTGATGGCCGTCGAGGCGGACGAAAAGGACCCCCTGGGTTGGGGTATTATGGCTGACCCTTATGCCAATTACCGACACCGGGGAGCCGATATGGCTTACGAATGTTATGCCATCCAGCAGCAGTGGGATTCCGCCCTCCGCTATCTGGCGCTGTCGGACACGGTGTATCCCTATATCCATTTCTGTGGCAATGCATACGCGGCGAACGATGTGTCCAACGCCTTGCGATACGCTGAAATTTATGAACACATGGGACAGCCGGACAAAGCTTTGGAAAAGCTCCTCAAGACCGTTTTTCTCGATGGCCTCGCAGATGTTTCAAAAGTTATTGCAGAGATACGAAAGCTGTTGTCTGGGAGGGAAGGGCTTCTGCAAGAACTGGACAAAGCCATGGATGCCATGTATGAGAAAAAGTTTGAATATGTGGATAAAGAGGGGCAGATTCATACCTATACGCATCACTACATTTCTTTCTTGAATGTGGAAATCGAAGTGCCGGAAGACTATATGTACTATTATTTCATTCCAGACAGAGTAAAGAGCGGCTTTGTCAAAGAAGAATGCATTTCCTATATCAAGCAAACTTCGTTCTATAAGATGATCGCAGCGTTGTAAGTCCCAAACCGTAAACCATAAACAGTAAACAGTAAACCGTAAACAGTAAACCGTAAACCGTAAACCAACATGAAAAGACTAACAACCCTAATCCTCCTCCTCGCCGCTTCCCTCACCCCCGCCGCGGCCTGCACTAACCTCATCGTCGGCAAGAAAGCCTCGAAGGACGGCAGCGTGATGTGCACCTACAACTGCGACGGCTTCGGATTCTCCGGGTCGCTGTTTTACAGTCCGGCGGGACGGCACGCCCCGGGCGAGCAAATCGCCATCCACGGGTGGGGACCCGCGCACGAAGGGCAGTTCGTGAAGCAAGTCGAATATACCTACAACGTCGTCGGCTTGATGAACGAGAAGCAGCTGACCATCGTGGAGACCACCTTCGACGGGCGCCTGGAACTCCAGAACCGCGAGGGGCTGCTCGACTATTTCTCGCTGATGCGGCTCACCCTGCAGCGCGCCGCCAATGCCCGCGAGGCCATCAAGTGCATGGCCGAGCTGGTGGAGGAGTACGGATACAACAGTTCCGGCGAGAGCATCACCATCTGTGACCCTAACGAAGCGTGGATCATGGAGATCATCGGCAAAGGACCGGGTCGGAAAGGCGCCGTCTGGGTCGCCCTGCGCATCCCCGACGACTGCATCTGCGCCCACGCCAACCTCAGCCGCATCCGCCAATTCCCGCAGGAAAACACATCCCTTGGCAGGAACAAAAAGGGTGGTAATACCCCCCTTGAGGGGGGCAGGGGGGTAGCTATCAGCAGCAAACACCTTCAATACATCACCCGTCCCGAAGTCGAGTGCGTCTATGCCGCCGATGTTATTGAGTTCGCCCGCGAGAAGGGATACTTCAGTGGCAAGGATGCGGACTTCTCCTTCCGCGACGCTTACTGTCCCATCGATTTCGAGAACGTGCGCTACGCGGATGCCCGCGTGTGGAGCTTCTTCCGCCATCACTATGACGAGGCCGAGATGGACAAGTACCTGCCGTATCTCAACGGCGAGTTCGACAAGTGCGACCATCTGCCGCTGTGGATCAAACCCGATGCGCCGCTGTCGCTCCGGGACTTGCAGGAGGACATGCGCGACCATTTCGAGAACACCCCGTTAGATATGACCGCCGACATGACCGCTGGTCCGTGGGGGATGCCGATCCGTCCGCTGCCGATGCATTTCCGCGACACGGCCGGCGTGAGCTACTTCCGCGAGCGGCCCATCGCCACGCAGCAGAGCGGCTTCACGATGACCTGCCAGATGCGCTCGTGGTTGCCCGATGATGTGGGTGGCGTCACCTGGTTCAACTGCGACGACGCCGACATGGTGGCCTATGTGCCGCTCTACTGCTGCATCACGCAAGTGCCCGACTGTTTCCGTCCGGAGAACAACCCCCGCACGGAATTCAGCTTCGAGTCGGCCTTCTGGATGAACAACTGGGTGGCGAATATGGTCTATCCGCGCTACTCCATGATGATTGAGGACCTCCGCAAGGCGCAACGCGAACTGGAGGACTACTACTTCGCCGACCAGGACAGCGTGCTCAAGGCGGTGGAGAAGATGACCCCCGCCGACCGCCGCGACTACCTCAATAAGAAGAGCATCGCTTATGCTGACAAGATGATGAAGCGTTGGGATGTGCTGGCCAAATACCTGATTGTCAAGTACAACGACCAAGTGATGAAGAAGGTGGACCAGGACGGCAATTTCCAACGTTGGGGCTACGAAACGCCCGGCTACGACCTCCAGTTCATCAATGCCGTCGGCCCCGCCACCGGGGATCGCTATCGCCTGAAAGAGGTGATCGAACGGAGGGAGCGGTAACCCTTTTTTCATTTCCGACTGCGTTTCGGTCGTTTCCGAGTGGCTTTTGTCCGCTTCGGAACGTTTGTCGTTTGTGCCGTGATGGTGACTTCCTATTTTCGCGACCTCAAAAATAGGAAAGATGAAAAAGATTAAATCGTTGATTATCACGGTAGTTATGTTCGGGCTGGTACCTTCGGTTGGCGCACAACAGGTCTTGACCTTGGAAAAATGTCACGAACTGGCCCTCGCTTCGAACAATCGTCTGAAGATCGCGCAGGAGCGTGTCGACGAGACAGAGGCACTGAAAGGGGCTGCATTGGCGCAGTTCTTCCCAAAAGTCAGTGTGAATGGCACTTACAACTGGAACCAGAAAAACATCTCGCTGCTGAGCGATGAGCAGCAGGCCACCATCAATAACATGGGCACCACGGTGATGTCGCAGGTGACACCCGCCCTGCAGCCGGTCATCATGCAGCTGATGCAAAGCGATCCTCAGTTGGCCATGGCATTGGCGCAGAGTTTGTCCGGGATGAATGTGGAGGAGGCGTTAAACGGTGTCGGTCAGGAGATTACGGATGCCTTTAACATCGATACGCGAAACGTATTTGCGGGGGCGGTTACGGTGTCCGAGCCCATCTATCTCGGAGGCAAAATCCGCGCCATGTACAAAACCGCAAAACTCACCAACCAGGCGGCAGTCCTGCAAGCCGACCAATCCCAGGAGAATCTGCTCATTCAGGTCGATGAAGCCTACTGGCGTGTGATCTCGTTGCAACACAAGCAGTTGCTTGCCCGTCAATATTGTAATCTTTTGGATACTTTGAATCAAAACGTGGAAGCGATGGTGGCCGAGGGTGTGGCCACGCAAAGCGACCTGACGCAGGTGCGTGTGAAACTCAACGAAGCGCAGATGAGCCTCACCAAAGCGGAAAACGGACTGGCACTCTCGAAAATGGTGCTTTATCAACTCTGTGGACTGAATCTGACAGGCGATTACGAAATTGCAGAGGAAGTGGATATGAAGTCTTTTCTTCCTGAGCAAACGCTTGATATGCAGAACGTTTGGAATAATCGTAAGGAGATCAAACTGTTGGAAATCGGCGATCAGATGGCCAAGTCGAATGTGAAGATGGCGACGGCCGGTCTGCTGCCGAACGTGGCGGTGACCGGGTCGTATTTGGTGAGTAATCCTAACGTTTTCAACGGTTTCCAGAACAAGTTTGCCGGAATGTTCACAGCCGGCGTGGTCGTCAATATCCCTATTTGCCATGCGGAGGATATCCTCGCGGTGAAGGCGGCCAAGCACAAACGCGCTGAGGTGCAGTATGAATTGGAGGAGGCTCGCAATGCTATCGAGCTGCAAGTAAACAAGTTGAACTATGAGTTAGAGGTGGCGAACAAGAAACTCGTGCAGGCGCAAAGCAACCTGCTGAATGCGGAGGAGAACCTTCGTTTAGCGAATGAGTCGTTCGAGGCGGGTGTCATCAGCAGCAGCGATTTGATGGCGGCTCAAACGGCCTGGATGTCAGCGAAATCCGAAGTGGTGGATGCGGAAATAGAGATTCGTATGGATTATCTTTATCTTGAGAAGGCATTGGGGAAGTAGAGAATAGGGAAAAGGCAAAAGGCAAAAGTGAATAGTGATTAGTGAAATACATGTTCCTTAAGCAGTCCTGTCAGGGACAAAGCTTGGTAGAGAACAGTGATGATTCAAATTAATGTCAAATTGTGAAAATATAAAAACAAACAATATGGAAAAATCAAAGAGAAATTTGTGGATTGGAATTGGCGTGGTGATTGCGGTGGTGGTCATCGTCGCCTTGATTGGAGTGGTGGCCTTGCGTCCCGAGCCGGAAGTGCTAATGGGCGAGGTCGTGGCCAACGAATACCGTGTCGCGAACAAGGTGCCCGGACGGTTGGACACCCTTTATGTGGAGGAGTCCTCGCAGGTGCGTGTCGGCGACACCTTGGCTTACATCAGCAGCCCGGAGGTGGATGCCAAGCTCACGCAGGCGAAGGCCGCCCGCACCGCCGCGTCCGCGCAGAGCAGCAAGGCCAACAGCGGTGCCCGTCAGCAGCAGATCGCCTCCGCCTACGAGATGTGGCAGAAGGCGCAGGCTGGCGTCGATATTGCCAAGAAGTCCTACGACCGCGTGCAGGCTCTGTACGACAAGAAAGTGGTTTCCGCGCAGAAACGCGATGAGGCCGAAGCGCAGTATAAGGCCGCCGTGGCGACTGCAAATGCTGCAAAACAGCAGTACGACCTTGCCATGGAGGGCGCGCAAAGTCAGGACAGGTTGGCGGCGCAGGCACTTGTGGCGCAGGCCAGCGGCGCCGTGTCGGAGGTCGAATCCTACATCCACGACCGTTTTCTCATCGCGCCCTGCGACGGCGAGGTGATGGAAATCTACCCCAAACGCTCGGAGTTGCTGGGCACAGGCTCCCCCGTGATGTCCATCGTGGATATGAACGACGTCTGGTTCACCTTCAGCGTGCGCGAAGACCTGCTCCAGGATTTGAAGGTGGGCAGCGTGATGGAGGTGCAGATTCCCGCGTTGGGCGAGCAGACCTACAAGGCGAAGGTCACCTACCTCCGTGCCATGGCCTCCTACGCCACCTGGCGAGCCACCAAAACCAACGGACAGTATGACGTGAAGAGCTTCGATGTCAAGTTGGTCCCTCAAGAGAAGATTCCCGACATGCGTCCCGGCATGACGGTCATCATCAAACGATAGTTTCCTTCAACCTATATAATATTGTATCATGAGACATTTGTGGAACTGCTTCTGTAGGGAGTTGGGACTGATCAAGGAGAGTCCGCGCTACCTGATTCTGCTGACGGCCGGCATCCTCTTCAGCTACGTCTTCTTCCTGACGTTCATGCACGAGGGACAGCCTGAGAATCTGCCGATTGCGGTGGTGGATCAGGACGGCAGCTAC
>ONQE01000035.1 GCA_900319925.1 uncultured Bacteroidales bacterium
CGCCCTTGTAGTTCTTGATGGCGCAGACCATATCGACGGGGTTGAAGTGGGTGGCCTTTGCCATGATGGCCAGCTTTTCGGGGTCGTTCTTGTCGATCTGCGACGACTCCACGATCTGCAGCGAGCAGTTGCCCTCGGTGTCGCGCACCCAGAAAGGACCGCCGCCAGGCTCGCCCTCGTTCTTCACCATGCCGCAGAGGCGCACCGGACGGTTCATCAGCTCGTAGAGTTCCTCGGCAGTGGGCTGTTCATCGAGGGAAATCATCAGCTTGCTCTCGGCGAAGTCCATGATCTCGCACAACATCATCGGATCCACCTCGCCGGCTTCCAGGATTTTAAGATACTGGAACTGAATGCTTTGCAGCTGCGAAAGATACGCTGCCAACACTTTCTTGTAGATGACGGTGGGGGCAATGTTCTGGTCTTTGGTGACATTGTCGATGTTTTTCACGAAGAGGATGTCGGCGTCGCGATTGTTGACGTTGTAGATGAGCGCGCCGTGTCCGCCGGGACGGAAGAGCAACTTGCCGTTCTCGTCGCGGAAGGGCTGGTTGTCCTCCGTGGCCGCCAGCGTGTCGGTGGAAGCGGCCTGCATGGAGAAGGTGACGTGGTATTTCACCCCGAAGCGTTCCTCATAGACGGGCTGGATTTCCGCCACTTTTGCCTTGAAGAGCTCCAGATGGTGCTCGGAGACGGTGAAGTGCAGGTACGCGTCGATGCCGGAGGTGGCGTAGAGCGCGGCCTCCACGAAATGCTCCTCGATGGCGGTGCGGATTTCGTTGTCGTAGCGGTGGAAGAGCAGCAGGCCTTTGGGCAGATTGCCGTAGTTAAGGCCCTCTTTCTCAAGAAGATATTGGATGATGAGACGGAAATTGCCCTTCTGGATTTCGGCATCGAGGTCGAGCTGCTTGTCGGCCATCACCTGCTTGAGCGCCTCGTAGAACGGGTAGCGGGGCAGGGTGGCGAGGAAAGTCTTCGTCAGCTCTTGCTGTTTGCCGTCCAAGTTCTCGTTCAGCAGGGCGTAGAGATCCTTGAACATGCGGGAGGCAGCGCCGGACGCGGGCACGAACTTCTCGATCTTCTTGCCCTCGATGGCGTAGGGGTATTCGGCCTCCAAAGCGGCCACCTCCTCTTCGTCAAGGCGAAGGATGCCGTCGTCCACGGTCGCCGGCCGGTCGATGTCGGCGAAGGGGAAGCCCTTCTCGAAGTTGGCGAACTGCTGCTCCACCTGTGCGGGTTCGCTCCCGCGCTGAGCCATAAATTCCTTATCTTCAAATGTGAATTCCAATTGCATAGTTTCGGTATTTTTTTGATGCGGCAAAGATACTATTTTTTATGGTTTAGAGTTTAAGATTTTGATGTCGTTTTATGTCACGTTAAACTCTAAACCTTAAACCCTAAACTAAAAAATTGTATTTTTGCCGCTTGAATTTTGTGATTATGGGATTCGGAACAAAAAACAAAAACTTGACTTCCAACACTGACAGAATATCGAATTTTGTGCGGTGGCCTTGGCTGAAGGATCTGCTGATGACCTTCATCGCTACCACCTTCTCCATCGTGCTTACCTTCGGCACGGCGGCGCTCATCGACAAAAAGCAAAAGGAGGAAAGCAAACGGCAGATGGTGATGTATGTGCTCTACGACATGAACCGTTCCATCGAACTCGTTGAACATATCGATTCCATGCTTCGCGAAGGGCTTGAACTGCAAATCGAAGTGGCGCGCGACACATCGCTTTTCGAGCAAAAGAGATTCTTTTTCAACCATTGTATGCCGAATGAGCACTTCGACAATACCACGGCGCAAATCTTCTCGTCCAATTTCGAAACACTCAACACCCTCGACAATGTGCGATTTGTAGAGATGATTTCCACATTTTATCATGACCGGGACTCCTACGAATCTATGATAATCGATTCGTGCAGGAACGAATTTCTGCAGAAGTCCCATTGTTGGGATCTGCAAGAAGCACTGGAGTTCCCGTATAGCACTTATATTTTTATGAGCGGCCTTGTTGGGGAGAGTCTGAAGGAAGATTTTCAGCAGTGCAAGGAGCTGATGGGGGTGAGCGACGAGGAGTTTGCCGCCTTCGAACTCCAAAAACAGCGCCAGAGTGTTTCCAACGCCTCCGCCGACAATAAAAAAGACAAATTCGTGAAAGAACTGCTTGAAAACGACGCCCGTCTCGAGTCCGCAATTGAAGAGGGGAAAGGCGGTGGCAAGCAAAGTGAATAGTTGACGACAATATATGCAGAAAAAGAAAACATACCGTTATTCCACCGGCGAAACATTCGAGGCCGATGCTGAGGATTTGAAGCGCCTGCTGCGCGAGAACCAGGAGTATTTGGACAATTATTTGGAGTTATACAGCTCGTTAGAGGACGACGAGTATGTGGCGCGGGGCAACGGCTTCTGCGACCGCAAGTTCAGCGACGACTTCATCGAAGGGCAGATCGCGAAATACCGCGCGCGCACCGCAGAACTGGATGCGTGGCTGTCTGCCGCACAACGGTAACTCACTCTCGAAAGAGGATCTCTGTCTGAATTGGTCACGGCCGTCAAGGTCGCGACGGTTGTCATATCACCCTTCCAACACCAACTTATACTCCGCCGGTAACGTGAAGTCGCGCACGAAACTCTCGGGATCGACCTTCGCGGCGAAGTTGAAGAAGTCGGAGTAGAAGATTTTGTCCCGCTCGAAAATGCGGATGTTGAAGGGAATCTTGCCGGAATGCTTGTCCAGCATCTCCTTGATTTGCAAGGCCAAAGCCCCCGTGATTTCCCCCAACTGCAGTTGCAGTTGCACCCCCTTGCAGAGCTTCTCATAGACTTCGTTCAGCGGGTAGATCTGCACCGGGTTCACGTCATAGCGCACCACGTCCTCCTGGGTGTTCTTGTCCTTCCAGATGTTCTGCCGTACGGAAGCGTTCACGAAGACGCGGTTGCCGGTTTTGAGCAGCCACTCGTATTTTTGGAAGTTGGAGCCGCGCAGGAACCACGTCCAGGTGCCGCTGTTGTCCTCCAACACGATTTTGCCGTAAGGGTTGCCGGTCTTGCTGATGCCCGACATCACGCTGCTCACGATGCCCGCCACCTGGATGCCTTTGCCTCCCTGCACACTGCGGGCCAGGAAGTCGGTGTCCTCCATCTGCGACATGTCGGCGTTTGTGAAGCTGTCGATGATGACCTGGTACTCCTTGAGCGGATGCCCGGAAATGAAGAATCCGGCCACATCTTTTTCGTACTTGAGCTGGTCGTAGTAGTTCCACGGGTCGCACTGCGGGAAGACGAACGTGTCCTCCACGGCGCCGCTGTCCTCGCTGGACATCTCCGCGAAGATGTCGATCTGCGTGGCATTCTTCTCCTTGGAAGAGGCTCGGGAGATGAGCATGTCGATGGTGTTGCGGCCCTTGTCGTTGACGATGAAGTACTGTGCCCGGTGGATGTCGGGGAAGCAGTCGAACGCGCCGGCGTAGGCCAAAGACTCCAGGCAGCGCTTGTTGCAGCTGGCGAGGTTGACACGCTCGAAGAAATCCATGATGCTCGTGTAGGGACCGTGGGCGTTGCGCTCGTTCACGATGCTGCTCGCCGCGCTGAATCCGACCCCCTTCAACGCCGCCAAACCAAAGCGGATGTCGCCGTCCTTGTTGACGGTGAACGTCTCGTCCGACTCGTTGATGTCGGGCCCTTTGACGGTGATGCCGCTCTTCTGGCAATCCTCGATGTAGGTGGTGATCTTCTTGATGTCGGTGACGCTGTTCGTCAAGTTGGCCGCCATATACTCGGCACGGTAATGGGCTTTGAGGTAGGCAGTCTGGTAGGCGACCCACGAGTAGCAGGTGGCATGCGACTTGTTGAAGGCGTAGGAGGCGAACTTCTCCCAGTCGGCCCAGATCTTCTCCAACGTCTTCTCGTCGTGGCCGTTGGCCTTGCCGCCGCTGATGAACTTGGGCTTGAGGGCGTCCAGCTTGTCTTTCAGCTTCTTGCCCATCGCCTTACGCAGCGTGTCGGACTCGCCGCGGGTGAAGTTGGCCAAAAGCCTGGACAGCAACATCACCTGCTCCTGATAGACGGTGATGCCGTAGGTGTCTTTCAGATACTTCTCCATGACGGGGATGTCGTACTCGATTTTCTCGCGCCCTTGCTTGCGGTCGATGAACTGCGGAATGTAGTCCATGGGACCCGGACGGTAGAGGGCGTTCATAGCGATAAGATCCTCGAAGGTGGAGGGCTGCAGCTCGCGCAGATATTTCTGCATACCGCCGGATTCGAACTGGAACGTGCCGATGGTGTCGCCGTTGCAGTAGAGCTGGTAGGTCTCAGGGTCGTCGAGCGGGATGTGGTCGATATCGACATCAATCCCCTTGGATTTCTTGATGTTGGAGATGGCCTCCTTAAGGATGGTGAGCGTGGAGAGGCCGAGGAAGTCCATCTTGATGAGGCCCACATCCTCGATGACGGAGCCTTCGTACTGCGTGACGATGATGTCCTCTTTCGCCTCTTTGTCCTCCACGGTGGAGAGGGGGGCGAACTTGGTGAGGTCGTCGGCGCCGATGATGACACCGCAGGCATGGATGCCGACCTGCCGCACGGTGCCCTCCAATTGGCTGGCATAGTGGATGATGTCGTGGATGCGCGGGCTGCTGTCGTATGCGGCCTTGAACTCCGGCACATTCTCGAGGCAGGTCTTGATATTGACCTTCGGGGCCTTGTGGGTCTTCGGGTCCTCGGGGAACTTCACGGGGATCATCTTGGTGAGACGATCCGACTCGGGGATGGGCAGGTCGTGCACGCGGGCCACGTCCTTGAGGCTCGACTTGGTAGCCATCGTGCCGTAAGTGATGATGTGCGCCACTTTCTCCTTGCCGTATTTCTTGGTGATCCAGTCGAGGATTTTGTATCGTCCCTCATCGTCGAAATCGACATCTATATCGGGCAGGGAGATACGGTCGGGGTTGAGGAAACGCTCGAACAGGAGGTCGTACTTGAGGGGATCGACGTCGGTGATTTTCAGGCAGTAGGCCACCACGGAACCGGCCGCGGATCCACGTCCTGGACCCACGGAGACGCCCATGCCGCGGGCCGCCGCGATGAAGTCCTGCACGATGAGGAAGTAGCCGGGGAAGCCCATGTTGCGCATCACACTGAGCTCGAACTCGATGCGCTCCAGTATCTCGGGATCGACGGGGTCGCCGTACCGTTGCACCGCGCCCTCCATAGTGAGCTTGTGCAGGTAGTCGGCCTCCAGCTTGATACGATAGACGCGCTCCAGACCGCCCAGCTTCTCGATACGGCCCTCGCCGCCTTCGCCGCTCTCGAACTCGGCGCGGAGGTCCTCCTCCGTGAATCTCTGCTTGTAGCTCTCCACGGTGCCGAACTCCTCGGGAATCTCGAACATCGGCATGATGGGGGCGTGCTTCAGGGCGTAAGTCTCCACCTTGTCCACAATCTCTTGTGTGTTGGCCAGCGCCTCGGGCACATCGGAGAAGATGGCCTCCATCTCCTCGGGGGTCTTCAGCCATTCCTGCTTGGTGTAGTGCAGACGGTCGGTGTCATCGAATTTCTTGCCGGTGCTGAGGCAAATGAGCCGGTCGTGGGCCTCGCCATCGTCCTCGTTCACGAAGTGCACGTCGTTGGTGGCGATGACCTTGATGCCGGTCTCGGCAGCTAAGCGCAGGATGCCTTCGTTGGCCACCTTCTGCTGCTCATAGACAGTGCGGTCACCACCGGGCTTATCGGTCTTATGTCGTTGTATCTCAAGATAATAGTCGTCGCCGAAGATGCTTTTGAACCAGAGCGCGGCATCCTTGGCTTTTTGGTACTCGCCGTTGGTGATGTTGCGCGGCACCTCTCCGGCGAGACACGCGGAGGAGACGATCAGCCCCTCGTGGTATTTCTCCAACAGTTCACGGTCGATGCGGGGCTTGTAGTACTTGCCGTCGATCCAGCCTAACGAGATGATCTTGCAGAGGTTATGATAGCCGATCTCGTTCTTGGCGAGCACGATGAGATGGTAGCCGCTGCCGTTCTCCTTGTGCTCGTGCACAAGTCGGCTGCCTTCGGGGTTCGTGTTGGTCTTGCGCGCCACGTACGCCTCGCAACCGAAAATCGGCTTGAAGATTTTCTCTTTCAGTGCGGCGATTTTCTGTTGGCATTCCGCGATTTCCGCCTCGTCGGTCAACTCCGGAAGCTGCTTCTCCAACGCCTTGATCTCGTCCTTCACTTTGCCGTTCTTCTTGGCCACGGTGTCGGAGAACTCTTTGATGCCGTACATCACCCCGTGGTCGGTGATGGCCATGGCGTTCATGCCATTCGCCAGGCACTTGTCAATCAGCGCGGGAATGGCCGACATCCCGTCGAGAATGGAATATTGCGTATGCACATGCAGGTGCGTAAACTTGCTCATAGTATATTTTTTCTAATAGTGTCTTTTATAATATACCCATCCCCCTCAACCCATAACCTTTTAACCCTTAACCCATAACCCATCCCCCTTAAACCATAAACCTTAACCCTTAACCCTTACTACAGATTGCTCCTGAAGTCGTGGTGC
The DNA here is from genome assembly GCA_900319925.1 of uncultured Bacteroidales bacterium. Classification (GTDB taxonomy): domain Bacteria; phylum Bacteroidota; class Bacteroidia; order Bacteroidales; family WCHB1-69; genus F23-D06. The sequence goes on from ONQE01000035.1 coordinate 6,557, forward strand.
AACGGCAGTTTCAACACGTCGCGTAAGGCGGCTGATTTCACGTTGATGGTGAATCTCCAGCCTTTGCGGTAGCCCGTGGGGATCCAGTTGAAGCTCATCTCCCAGCAGTGCATGTCGCGGTAGATGTCGATGGAGGTGTAGGAGAGCGACTTCTGCACGAAATCGTAACCCGTGGTGAATCCCACCTTCCATTTTTTCGTGATGTTCACCTCACCGTTCACGTTCAGGGTGTGCACCATGTTGTTCTTGTAGGGTTTCAGGTCGTCGCCGTAGTAGATGGCGCGGTAGTAGTCGAGGTTGTCGTTGATGCCGTAAGTAAACGAGTAGTTGAACGTGAACGACCACGGCAACCGCGCCTTCTGCCGCTCGGGATCCTTCGATCTGAAGGTGTTCTGGTCGATACGGTAGTTCAGGGAGATGCTGTATGATCCGGACGAGAAACGCAGCAGCCGGTGGTTGGCGTCCCACTCGGTGACGTTCACCCGACGGCCTTCGCTGTTGATGCTGTAGGGATCGAAAATGAAACTGTAGGTGAGGTAGAGCTGTTTGAAGAGGGTGCTGCGGCCCGACAGGGTGAGCAGCGACCAGTTCAGCGAGTCGGCGGCGAAATCGTAGTACATGGAGATGTTGAAGTTGTCGATGATGGGGATTTTCTTCATTCCGGTGATCGTGTCTTTCTTGGAACGCACCTTGATTTCCAGATTGTTGCCGAACGAGACCTGCGCGCGTGCCGACATCCGGTTGTTGCCGCCACCGAAGATGGAGTTGTCATAGTAGTTGTACTCCACAATATCGCCGGTCATCGGGTTGACATACTGGCCGGTGTTGCGGCCGTTGAGCATCGGCTGGAAGGTGAAGCTCAATGTCGGGGTGATGATGTGGCGGATGGCGTTCAATCCGCCTTTCTTGAAGACGTACATCACATAGACCTTGGTCGTCAGGTTGGAGTTGATGTTCAGGTCGTGCACCGCCCCGAATTTGCGGTTGAAGTACTGCTGCAGCACCGGAGGGGTCTCGGGAGCCGTGCTGTCCCACGCCATCCCGCGCGTGTAATGCTGCAGGTACCATTTCTCGGTGAAGGTGATGTTGGTGTTCCAGTTGATGGTCTTGGCAATCTTGATGGGAATGGTGATGGGCACGGTGTGCATCATGCCCGTCTCGAAGTGCTGCCACGTGACAGGCTGCAGGAACATCGAGTCGGTGGTGTTCACCTGCCCGACGAGCTGTGACGACCACTTCATGGAGATGTTGTCGTACCATTTCAGCCTGCCGACTTTGTTCTTCTTGCGGAAAGGGTAGAATTGCGCCACCGACATATTGACGTTGGGCAGCTTGAGGTTTACTGCATGGGTGCTGGTGTTCTGCGAATAGGAGATGGTGGCATCGACAAAGAAGACGTCGGCGGCGGAGGTGGAGAGGTTGACCGTGGAGGTGAACTGGTTGGAGAGGTAGTCCTGTGCCGAGGTCATCGTGTATTTGGCGTAGTTGGAGCTCTGCACGTCGATGTGGGCGCTGAAACGGGTGCGCGGGTGCGACTTGTTGTCCTGCTTGTGGTCCCAGTAGATCTTGTAGCTGTTCGATTTCTTGAAGTTCGCGGTGTCGATACGGTCGCCGGTGAGGATGCGCGAGTAGCCGAGCTCCACCGCACCGTTGCATTTGTAGCGGAAGGCGTAGTTCGACTTGGCTTTCAGACCCCAGCTGCCGCGCGTGTAGAGGTCGGCGGAAATCAGCAGGTCGATGTTGTCGTTGATGGCGAAATAGAATCCCAAGTCATTGAGATAGAAACCCATGGTGTTGGCCTGCCCGAATGAGGGCATCACCAGTCCCGATTTGTGCTTGGTGTCCAGGGGGAAGAACCCGAAGGGCAGCACAAGCGGAGTGGGCACGCCGGTGAAGCTCAGGTAGGCCGGACCGATGAGGATCTTGTCGTGCTGGATGACCTTGGCCTTGGAAAAGGAGACCTCGAAATGCGGGTCTTCGAGCTCGCAGGTGGTGTATTTGCCGCGCTTGATGTAGGCCACGTTGTCGCCCATCTTCTTGACCTGCTCGCCATGGATGTAGCCGTCGTCCTGGGTGGTGATGACGTGCGTGATCTTGCCCTTCTTGGTCTGGAAGTTGTATTTGATTTCGCGGGCGTGGTAGTTGGCGTCGGTCTGAATGAAGACGGGGTTGCCGTGCAGTCGCCCGTTGGAGTCGGCCACGCCGCTGGCATACAACTCGCTGTTCTTGAAGTCGATTTCGATGTAGTCGGCGCGGAGCTCCATGTCCTCGTACTTGACCACGGCGCCGCCGAAGAGGTAGGTGTAGCGGCGCTGCAGGTCGTTGACCACGGAATCCTTTGCGCTGTACTCCACCGTGGAGGAGATGGCGTTGGGGGAGATGACCTTCGGACTTGGGAGGGAAGAGTCGGCAGAAGCCGCATAATCAGGGTTGGAAATTTCGCGCATCAGGGTGTCCGTTGGGGCCTTGACCGGCCTGCGGCGCCGGGTGTCCTGACCCGTCGCAGAGAGGCACAACACACTGAGTATGAATGCCATAAACAACATCCATAAATATGAAAAATCCAGTGTGTATAATTTTTTAACCAACGTGCGAAATCTTAAGTCAATAGTTTTAATTTTGCGCAGAAAAAAAAACAGCAAAGATAATCAAAAAATCGAAAGGGATGAACTCGAAACTTCTTTTCTTCGTGTGTTTGTTCATAACTTTTTTCGCAGTGCCCGTGAATGCCCAAAAAGACGGCAAAACCTTCAAGGTGGTGATCGACGCGGGACACGGCGGGAAGGATCCCGGATGCCTCGGATCGTACTCCCGCGAGAAAGACGTGGCGCTTGACGTCGCGCTGAAAACCGGCAAGCTCATCAGCGAAAACTGCCCGAATGTCAAGGTGATATATACCCGTAGCACCGATGTCTTCGTGGAACTCTACAACCGCGCCAAAATCGCGAACAACCACCATGCCGACCTCTTCATCTCGTTCCATTGCAACGCCAACGACAACCACTCCGCCCACGGCGTCGAGACCTACGTGATGGGTCTTGACAAGTCGGAAAAGAATCTGGCGGTGGCCAAAAAGGAGAACGCCGCCATGCTCATGGAGGATGGATACAAAGAGCATTACGCCGGCTTCAACCCCAACTCCCCGGAATCCGCTGTCATGTTCTCACTCTATTCCTCCGCCTATCTCAACAGCTCTATCCTCCTGGCCGACAAAGTGCAGAAGAATCTCGTCTCTACCACGCACATGCTCGACAGAGGCGTGAAACAGGCTCCTTACTGGGTGCTCTGGTCCGTTTCCATGCCCAGCATCCTCATCGAGATGGGCTTCCTGTCGAACCCGACCGAGGAGAAGTACCTCACCGACGAGCAGCACAAGAAGGAGATTGCCAACGCCATCTACCAAGGCTTTGCCTCCTACTACACGCAGATGACCGGCGACCGGGTGTCAACGCCCGACCCCCAAAAACAGGAGCCCAAAGCCGAGGATAACAACGTGAAGGATAGTCAGACTTCGGATAAGGTTGCTGATAATCAGTCGGATAAGGACAAGAATAAGGATAAGGATGACGCCGACGAGGCGGCAAAAATCGCGAACACGCCCGTGAATCCCGACGGCGTCCGTTTTATGGTGCAGTTCATGGCACTGCCTGACAAAATCGCCCTCAACGACAAGCGGTTCAACGGCATCCCCAAAGTGAACCGTTACTATGAAGGCGGCCTTTGGAAATACACCGCCGGCAGCGAAAGCAATTTGCAGTCGGCAAAGGAGATACTGGCATCGCTTAAATCCAAATACCCCGATGCCTTCATCATAGCCTTCAAAGGAGAGGAGAAAATTCCCGTCTCGGAGGCCGTGAAACTATCGAAGTGACCTCTTTATTTCCCGCATTCGGCGAGGAACTCCTCGTCTATACGCAGCAGACGCGCGATGGTGAACGCCTCTTTGGGGACTTCATCGTCGCGCGTTTCCGTCAGGGTGTAGTCCATATAGTCGGCGATATGTCCGATGCTCAGTGAGTCGGTGCCTTCCGGAATCCGTAATCCTTTCACGCGCAATCGTTTGCATTCCACATCAAGACCGCTGTAGTGGGTGGTGACCACGGCGGTGAGCCCGAGTTTCCGGCTGAGGCGGATGAAGCCGTTCACCATCCGGCGGCCTTCGTCGGGATTGGTGGTGCGCGCCAATTCATCGACCAACGCGAGCACCCGCTTGCCGTCGCGCGCCGTCTTGATGATGCGGTCGATGGTGAGCACCTCCACGGCGAAGGATGACAGCCCGCTCAAGGCCGACTGCCGGTCACCGATACTGGTGATGACTTCGTCGACAATGGGCAATGTCGCCGATTCGGCGGGCAGGAAGAATCCGAACTGGAACAGGTGCTGTGCTAACGACAGTGACTGCAGCAGTACCGACTTTCCGGCCATGTTCGCGCCCGTGATGAGCACGGTCTCACGCCCGAAGGCGATGCTCACGGGCTGGAATTTCCGACCTTTCTGTTCCAATGTGGCCGCAATCTCGGGGTTTGTCAGCATCTTAAGATCATGACGGTCGCCGATTTGCGGCTTGCAGGCACCCCATTCGAGGGCGAGGCGTGCCTTGGCGGTGAGCAGGTCTATGGAAGCCGTGTTCCGCAGGTTCAGCGACAAAGCCCTGCTGAAGGGACACAGCTTTTCGCTGAGCTCGGCCCGCAGACGGTCTTCGATTTCCTGGGCTTGGAAACGGTAGGTTTCCGTCTCCTGACTGTCGCGTGACGTCTTCATCTTCTCGCGGAGGCAGGCCAACTCCTCGTCGTAGGCCGAATAGACGTAGAAATGAGGGATATGGGTCTGTTCAGGATCCAGCAGATGGATGACCTCGTCCATGGGCTCGTATGCCAGCCACGAAATCCCCAACTTGCTGACATCCTGTGCGATGACATCGGTGAGGATGGCGGTTTTCTTGATTTCGAAAAGCTGGATGTCGTCCAAAACAGCTCCGTTCTCCAAGGAGAGGAGGGTAGGGGCGATGTTGTTCAGCTGGTGGATCTGCTGTCCGAGGTGCGACAGAACGGGGCGCAGGCTTTCGTCGCGCAAAAGGGCGATGAAAGTTTCCAAGTGGTCGAATTCAGCGGTGAGTTGTGCATCATCGGCGCAGAAAGGCAAGTTCAGCAAATGCTGCCGGCCCAATGCGGAGTTGAACTGCAGTCGCTCATATACAAATCGCAGCGACGGTTGCTGCTCGAAGGCGTTCTTGAAAAGCATATCAAAAAATTTGCCGGCAAAGATAACATTTTCGCCGGCAAATTGGATATAGGGGTTCTGTTTAAATTTCGAGACGGAGGGGTTAGTCGCGCACGCAGCGCACGGAGAAACCGCTGGCCTCGCCAGAATTGCTACGGTTAAGACTGGGACTGGTGTAGCTAAGGTTGTAGGAATAGGCGTTTCCGCTGGTCTCTGTGGTAGTCCAAAAGTTGCTGTAGTATCCGAAACCGTTGCCGCCGCTGGCATAGTAGTTGCCTGCAGGCCGTGCATTGAAGCCGGTGGCGTTGTTGGTACTCTGCGTAGTCCCGACCCCGCAGGCAGTGGATGTGCTGCTGTCCCAGCCAGTTGTGGAGGCCAGCGCCTTGCCAATGTTAGCCGAATTGCTGCCGCAAACGTATTGGCTCTGGCTGCTCACATACTCCTTCAGGGCCGTCCATTCCGCGTCGCTCGGCACGTGCCATCCGGTTGGACAGATGCCCTGTACGCCGCTCGGGTTCACCTCACTGGAAGTGGCGCCGTTCATCACCGCCGCCCAATTGTACAGATAGCCGTAAGTGCTTACATTTGTGGAATCATTGGCGGGATTGTAGCGATAAGGAATTGTTGTGCTGGTGGTGGCACCCAAGTCGATGGGGTCGCCGTTGCTATAGTGCGTGGTGCGCAAGTTCTCCGCCATCCAGCATTGGCTGCCAATCCCGACGGTGTTATAGACATTGCCGTCAAAGTCGGTGACGGTGGCGACACCACAGGCGTTTTCCTGCTGACCGCAGCCGCATTGATCCACAATGTTGCCCAAGCTGTCGGCGTAGGCCCCTAAACTGTCCACCGTGTTGGAAAGGGAGGCAATCTCCACATTTTGTGCTGACAAGACGGTCTGCAGACTGTCCATCCGGCTGTTCATCGCATTGAGCAGTGCGTTCAGCTGGTCGGCAGTAATATAGCCGCTGTTGTTGGTCAGCTCGCTGGTGGTTGTCGGCACGGAGATGTTGACGGTTTTGTCGGAGGAGGCATCGGCCGTGAAAGTGCCCACCGTGCTGTTGTTCCGCTGGATGGTCAGCATGGCGTTGTTGGCCGCTGCCGGGATTGTAGGCTTGTTGGTGAGGTCGTTGTAGTTGCCGCTGAAGCTGTTGCCCGCCTCGTTTGCGTACAGCGCGTAGGGCACGCTCAGCAGCTGCTGCGTTGACGATATCGTGTAGTTGCTGCCGCCTGTCGGGTCGATTTCCGACTTGAGGAAAAAAGTTCCGGCACTCCAGTCGATGTTGTTGAAGCTGCCGTAAACCACGGTGCCCTCGCCGATGTTCATCGTCACCAAGCCGTTGGCGTTGGTGCTCAGCATCTGCGTCTCCGAATAGACCACGCTGCCGGTGGCGGAGTTCTGCAGTATGCTGACGCGGATGCCGACCAACGTGTTGGTTATTAATTGGTTGCTTGTGTTCCGCACTACCGCTTGGTAGGTGAATTTGTTAGGTGCCTGCGCGAAAAGAGCCGTCACGCAGAGCATTAGGAATGCGAAAACTGTAGTTAATCTTCTCATATATTAAGGGTTTTAATTTTTTTTGTATTGCGATAATAAGAATATGCAAAGGTCGCATTTTTGAATACATCACATTTCCCTCTGCATAAAAATAAATGAGCATACCGTAAAAAAGTAAGATAGAATTTCATTTTTTGCTTGGGAAAAGCCTAAATTTTTACGCGAAGCGAATTGTTTTTTATCGAGAGGAAAAAAAAGATAAACAAGTATTTGCTACTTTTGCCCGTTGAATTTATATCCCATCATTATGAGAAAAATCGTCTATTTCGCAGTTTTGATGTTGCTGTCAGCTTTTGTATCGTTGTTGCAAGCCCAGGTTTTTTCAGATGTCGCACCGAGCGGGCAGACCCTGTATTACAAAATCACAGATAAAACCAAACAGCAGGTTGCGGTGACATTTCCGGGCAGCTATAGCGGCGCCGGCGGCAGAGGAATGTATTGGGACGGTTACGCCAAACCGACTGGCAGAGTGGTGATTCCCAGCACCGTGACGCACGACGGCATCACCTACACCGTCGTCTCACTTTCCGGTGCTTTTCACGGTTGCGATGGTATTACCTCGTTGTTTCTTCCCAAGACGGTCACGGATATTGGCGTGACCTCGTTTGAATACTGTCGGAATCTGGCTGAAATCAGCGTACACCCCGACAATCCCGTATTCGACTCCCGAGGCAACTGCAACGCCATCATCAGTACTAAGGAAAACATGCTGGTTTATGGCTGCAAAAACGCGACCATCCCCAACAGCGTGACAGATATCGCATGGTACGCCTTCCGAGGCAGCGGACTCACCTCCATTACCATTCCTTCATCGGTGAAAAACATCAGTAACCAAGCCTTTTACGGCTGCCCTTTGACAGAACTGACTATTCCCGCCACGGTGGAGTATCTGGGGGCGGGTGCCTTCATGGATGAATATGTCACCGCCACACTGGTCGGCTGTCCGCTCAAATTGGAAGTCAACAAATACCATTTCGACGACGAATACGATGAAGACGGCTTTGCCAACGGGGTCTGTGTGGTTCCTTGCGGATGGAAAAAAACATACGAAAACTCCGGTTGGGCCAAATATTTCCTCTTCCGTGAGAATTGCGAAACATACGATATACGCATCGACGATGAAGCGAACTGCGGCTTGAAAACATCCGTGCAGAAGGCCAAATTCGGTGACATGGTGCAACTGACCTGCACTCCTGGTGATTATGACATCGTGATCTTTTGGGGAGACCACAAAACGACCATTAAAGTGGAAAACAACAGTTTTATGATGCCCTATCACGAAGTTACCGTGAAATCGGTTCGTAAATCGAATACGGGAGAAACGTCGGGCCAAGGCGGAGTTGAAGCGCTGGGCGGCAAGACGTTGCAGCAAGTTTTGAGCAAGGTTACGAAGAACGTGTCCTACCGTTTCCCAAGCGGCGGCGTGCATATTGGCGAAACGGGAAAAGACGGCATCTGTATGCAAGTGAATGCCGACGGAAGCATGTTCTGTGGAGACTACTACACCGACGAACAGACTCTCAGCTACAGAATGTTCATCATAAGCGACCCCAACGAGTTCTGCATTAGCAATTGTCCCGGCGGGTGGGCCTACGTAGGTACAGAGCTAAACGGCAAAAAGCACGGCGATGACGCAATCGTCTTCGACCGCTACGGGAAAATCATCTATTTCGGATCGTTCCGCGATGACAAGCCTGTTGATGAATACCCGATGAACGTTGATATTCCGGAATTGGACTCCTTCGTTCTGAAAGCCGTGTATCTCAGTAATGGCGACGTGTATCTTGGCCAAATGATTGACGGCAAACGCATGGGCATGGGGCTTTATATTTGGGCAGATGGCGATGCGTGGTTCGGCGGTTGGGAGAACAACCTGAAGAACAGCAAAGGCCTCTTCATGGGTTACGAAGGAAGCTATTACTCGGGCGTGTGGCAAAACGACAAAAAGGTTGAGTGAAAGCTTCGCAGATGATACCTGCTTTTTGTGAAAATAATGTATTTTTGCGGCCATGAATGGAGAATGTTTTTATTGGCTGCTGCTCTGTTTCATGTCCGGTTTTACACAATGCGCTTTAATCGGGTGTGCCGTATTCTTGCTTAAACATCATCGCACCTACTTGTTCCAGAAACTTTTTGCCTTGACGTTGGTGCTGCATTCGTTCGGTTTTTTCAACAACTTTGTCGTGGCAGCCTGTCAGAACTTGCCTTTTTCGGAGTTCCTGAATACGCTGCTCATCTTCTACGACTACATCATCGTGGGGGCATACATGATGTTTGCGGTCTCTTTGGTGTATCCAACCAAATTCCATTTTGGGCAACTACTCCTGATGGAGCTGCCGTTTGCTTGCGCGATGCTTCTTTTCGCCATCACACGAAACGCCCTCATCTATCCGGCCATCCAGATTTTCACACTGGTTGCCTCCCTGATCTTGATGACTTGTCTACTCTTTTCCATCCGAAAAAATACCGCCGTGCTGCGTGACAATGTGGGCAATCTGGAATACTTTGACCTGCGCTGGAGTGCCTGTTTGTGCATTTTGCTGTTTGTGATTCAGGTTATATGGGCTTTTGAAAGTGTGTCAAACCAAGCCTGGTTTTCCGCTTCGGAAGCCAAAAGCAATTTGCTTTTCGATTCCCTCTATTGCATTCTCATCATGGTTTTTGCCGCTTTTGTCAGTCGGAAAATCGTGCAGCAAAAGGTCTATTCCATTGCGAAAGAGGAGACGTTGGCATCGGAGCAGTCGGATGATTCCCCCCGATCCCTCTATCACGAGATTCTAATCGACAAAGACATTGAATCCACCATCCGTGAAAACCGATACTATTTGGACAACTCGTTAACATTGCAGAAGTTAGCAACACTTTTGGGTACCAACCGTCAATATCTGAGCACCTACATCAATCAGGAAAAGCAAATGACCTTCTATGAGTACATCAACGATTTCCGGTTGGAGGAGGCAAAAGTCCTGATGGATAGAGACCAGCGGCTTTCGTTGGATGAGGTCGCCGGACTTTCCGGTTTCAATTCCTATTCCACTTTCCTGCGCTCGTTTGCGAAAAAGTATGGGCTGACACCCTCCAAATACATGAAAACGGCGTTGGAAAGGCGTTCCGCGAATCCTTAGTCTTCCATTTCCGAAGCCAACAACTCCGTCTTCTTGCTCACAATCAGCGCGGAGGCATCGCTCAGGAGTTTATCGGCCGACTTCTCCTCACTGACGTAATAGGCTATTGAGGAGGCGAACTGCTCGTTGGTGATATGGTAACGGTCGAAGAGGTCCTTGTAGTAGCGTCGCGCCAGCTCGTCCTTCCCTATGGAATCCTGCGGGGTCATCTGTAACGTGCTTTCTATTAAGTAGCTGTCGGCCAGAATGTTGACCAGCGTGATGCGGTTGATCAAGTTGTCCGGCTTCTCCATCACATGCTGCTTGTTGTTGCAGCCGGCGAGCACGACGAATGCGGCGATAATGGGGATGGCGATTTTAGAGACTATCTTTTTCATTTTCGTTCGTTTTAAGCATGTCCACGGGGTTAACGGGCGTGAGGCCCAAGCTTTCGCCGGCTTCGATCATGCGCTGCCAGGCGGCCTCGCGGGTGTTCTCGATATCGCCGTCGAGGATGGCGTCGCACACGGCCTCCTTGATGTCGCCGATGGCGCGGCTGGGCTTCAGGTTGAAGGCGTACATGATGTCTTCGCCGGAGATGGGCGGCTGCCAGTTGCGCAACCGGTCTTTCTCCTCGATTTCGATGAGCTTATCGCGTACAATCTCGAAGTTCTGGTGGTAGCGGCGGATCTTGTCGGAGTTCTTGGAGGTGATGTCGGCCTCACAGAGCATCATCAAGTCGTCGATGTCGTCGCCGGCTTCGAAGAGCAGACGGCGCACGGCGGAGTCGGTGATGTTGTCCTCCACGAGCGCGATGGGACGCAGGTGCAGGTTGATGAGCTTCTGGACGTACTTGAGCCGCTCGTTGACGGGCAGCTTCAGCCGATGGAAGATTTTGGAGGCCATTTTCGCACCCACCACCTCGTGACCGTGGAACGACCAGCCGTGCACGGGGTCGAAGCGCTTGGTGGCGGGCTTGGCGATGTCGTGGAGCAGGGCAGCCCACACCAGCCAGACGTTGGTGCTGCTCATCGCCACGTTGTCCACCACTTCCAAGGTGTGCAAGTAGTTGTCCTTGTGACCTTTGCCGTTGATGCTGTTCACCCCTTTGAGGGCGATGAGCTCCGGTAGGAACCGTTCCAGCAGTCCGCTGTCGTCGAGCAGCCGGATGCCTTTCGACGGTCGGATGCAGCGGAGGATTTTGTTGAACTCCTCCATGATGCGCTCCTGCGAGATGATGTCAAGACGGTAGGCGTTGCGCTTGATGGCTTCGAAGGTCTCGGGGTAAATCGTAAAGTTGAGCTGGGTGGCGAA
>ONQE01000030.1:0-18673 GCA_900319925.1 uncultured Bacteroidales bacterium
CCATTAGGCCAGATGGATATCCTGGTTACGAAAGTCTGGGCAAAATCAACCCGCCGGCAACATTATCAAGGTCGTCTTCATCAAGCGGCCACGCGCCGACGGCCGCAAGTTCTTCCCTCAAGGCATTAGCCTCTTGCATCAGCTTCTTGAGTTGCTCTTTCTTTTGTTCAATCTGTTCTTTTGTCAAATTTTCCATAATGGTTTGATTTTAAGGGTTTGAAAATAGAAATGCAAAGATATAAAATTAATGAATATCATTCGCCTGAATTTGATTCGTCGTTGGGGTTGGCACGGCGCAGTGTCCCTCCACGAAAGTCCATTTAGTATTATCGAGGTCTCCTCGATCCACCTGCCACTCCGTCGAGGTCGTCATCGCCGAGCGGCCATGCGCCTGCTGCCACGAGTTCATCCTTCAAGGCATTAGCCTCTTGCAACAGCTTCTCGAGGTGCTCTTTCTTCTGTTCGATCTGTTCTTTTGTCAAATTTTCCATAATCACTAAATTTATTGGTTTTACAAACAATGTCGTCTTAACCGTTAACCTTTAATCGTCAGGCACAACAACGTCAGGTCGTCGTTGGGGTCTGCGCCTGCCCGGTGTTCTTCCACGGCGTTCATGAGCATTTTGATCACTTGTTGGGAAGAGAGTGACTTAGCACTATCCATCAATTCCAAAAGGCGGGCGTTGCCCAGCAATTCCTGTTGCGGGTTTTCGGCCTCGTTCAAGCCATCGGAGTAAACGAGCAGTTGCTTGTTCCGGATGTCATCGATGCTTTCGCCGTAAAAGGGGTCGTCCTCCCACAGACCGAGCGGTTGGTTCTCGTACTGCATCTTCAGGAACTCTCCGTCGAGGACAGGGGCGTTGTGGCCGCAGTTGCAGTAGTCGAGATGGCCGGTCTTCAGGTTGAGCTGCCCGATGAACATGGTGACGAACATGCCGGTTTCATTGTTTTCCGCCAGGGCGTTGTTCATGCGCACGGCGATGTCGGCGGGCACCATGTTCTCGGAGGCGAGGGTGCGGAAGAGTCTTGCGCTTTGGGCCATGAAGAGGCTGGCGGGCACACCCTTGCCGCTCACGTCACCCACGCAGAAATAGAGGATGTCGCCCTGCAGGACATAACCGTAGAGGTCGCCGCCCACCTCTTTGGCGGGGGTCATTGCGGCGAACATGTCTAATCCTTCGTATTCGGGAAATAGACTGGGCACCATCGACATCTGGATGTCGCGGGCGATGCGCAGTTCGCTCTCGATGCGCTCCTTCGCGGCAGTGGTCTCCTCCAGTTGGTCGTAGGCGGCCTTCAGCTGTTCATGCGCGGTGGCGAGTCTCTTCTGCGCGCTGCGGCGGTACCACGAGTAGATGAGGAAGAATGCCGAGAGCAGCAACAGGGCGACAATCACCCCGATGAGCCGCTGTTTCGATAGTTTCGCCTGCTGGCGGGCTATCTCCATCTCCTTGCCCTGCGTGTCGTAGATGGTGGCCATTTCAGCCATCTGGCTTTTCTTCTGCCATAAGTATGCCGAGTCGAAAAGATCGGCAATCTGCATGGCCACTTTCAGGGCGGTGTCTTTGCGCCCTGCATAGTAGTTGGCACGGAGCTTGGGGAAATAGTAGGCGCTGATCTCCTCTAACCAAGGCTTGTCGATGAAATAATCGAGGTAGTCGTAATGTTCGGCGGCTTCTTCATAGCGTTCCGCCGGCATCAGGTATTGGTCGTTGGCTTGTATGATGGCATTCAAGTCGTTGGATGCGTCTTTGATGAATATATCGTATTCGACGGCGGCGGAATCCGTTTTCCCATGAATCCACAACTGCAGGGCATCATCCAAATGTCCGTAAACGTTGTAGATCTTCAATATCTCAGATTCCGGTTCTTTCACCCCATAGAGGTACACCAGCGTGTCAAGGATACAGAGCCATCGGCTAACCTCCTCCCAGTCTTTCACCCTTACGTAGGCGTCCTTGACTCTAGCGTAGGTGTTGACAAACAGGGGACTGATACGGGAGGAATCCTCGGCGAGCACCTTCCGGCTGTAGGTGTCAAATTGATTCAACACCTCCTTTGCTTTGTCGCGCTGCTCCAGTTTCAGATAGCAACACCCTAACAGCGAGTAAAGATTCATTCGCTGACCCCAAGTGCTGTGGGAACCATCCTCATAATAAGGCGACAACTGACTCATCTTCTTTGTCCAGCTGTCGGTGTCCAAAGAGTCCATCCAGGCAATCAAAGGCACCGCCACACGCAGGAATCCTTCGTAGTTGTGCCTCATATACAGCTGATAGGCAAGAAAGTTGCCGGCGGCTTTGTAATGCCACTGTTGGATATCCGTGGGAGGTGCGTTGCCCAAGGCTTGGCTAAAGCTCTCTTCGGCCTGCGTGGAACGGAGAGTGAATAAGTAGAGTTCACCTCGTAACTCGTCAGCGGCCAACTCTGTCAAATCGCCACGCTTCTCCAGGCTATCGACAATGTTCTTCAGACTGTCAACAATGAAATCCGCCCGTTTAGGGTCGCCCTGCCAGAAGATATTACGGTCGAAAGAGAAAATGGCACGACGAGCCGCAGAATCTGCATCCATAAGCCTTTTTTCCGCCGGAGATAGCGTTTCATTGCTTTCACTGTTCCGGCAGGAGGCGAAGACTAACGCGACCAAGGCGAATATCCAAAAACAACGTTTAATACTCATAAATGAAGATTTCGTAATTTCTTGTCATGATTAAGGTCTGCCCCCCACGACACCATCATCATAAGTGTAGTGATGACCAGGGATTAAAGGCCCGACACCACCTGCCACACCGTCGAGGTCGTCATCATCGATAGGCCATTCTCGTGCAGCCACGAGTTCTTCCTTCAAGGCATCAGCCTCTTGCAACAGCTTTTTGAGCCGTTCTTTCTTTTGTTCGATTTGTTCTTTTGTCAAATTTTCCATAATCTTGAATTTTAATGGTTTTACAAATAAAGTCGTCCTAACCCTTAACCTTTAATCGTCAAGCACAACAATGTCAAATCGTCGTTGGGGTCTGCGCCAGCCCGATGTTCCTCCACGACCGCTTTGAGCATGTCCACTACCTGACGGGCACTCATATCCTGCGCGTCCTGCATCAACGCTATCAGCCGGGTATTGCCGAGGAGTTCCTTTTCCGGATTTTCGGCTTCGTTGAGGCCGTCGGTGTATAGCAGGAACTGCTTGTCCTTGATGTTTTCGATGCTTTCGCCGTAGAAGGGGTCGTCTTCCCAAAGGCCGAGCGGCTGGTTGTCGTACTGCATCTTGAGGAACTGTCCGTCGATGACGGGGGCGTTGTGGCCGCAGTTGCAGTAGTCAAGGTGGCCGGTGCGCAGGTCGGCTTTGCCGATGAACATCGTGACGAACATGCCTCGGTCGTTGTCAACGGCGAGGATGTTGTTGATGTGGCTGGCAATCTCCGCAGGCGGGAGCCCCTGTGGCGCCACGATGCGGAAGAGGTTGCGTGTGACCGCCATGAAAAGACTGGCGGGAATGCCCTTGCCGGAAACATCGCCAACGCAGAAGTGGAGGATTTCGTCCTGGATGAAAAAGTCGTAGAGGTCGCCGCCCACCTCCTTGGCCGGGGTCATCGAGGCGTAGAGGTCGATATCGTTGCGGTTGGGGAATGCCGGGAACATGCGGGGCACCATGCTCATCTGGATGTCGCTGGCCACCTGAAGCTCGTTTTCGATGGAGGCTTTCTGTGCAGTGGTGGTCTTCAATTCCTCGATGTAGTTGACCAACGAATGCTGCATGTTGGTGAACGATTCGCTCAGTTGTCCGATTTCGTCGGTGCGTCCCTCTTCGGGAAGCGTCACGCTGAAGTCGCCCGATGCGATGGTCTCCGCCTGGCGGGCGAGTTTCGTGAGGGGCTTGATCTCATGGCGGATGAACCGGCCGCACACCAGCATCAGCAGCAACAGTCCCCCGATCACGGTACCCGTCACAGACCTGCGCAACTTGTTGAACCCCCCGAAGATGTCGCTTTCGGGACAGACGATGGCCACGCTCCAGCCCGTGGTGCTGAGCGGTTTGTAGAAGACGTAGCAGTCCTCGCCGTTGACTTTCAGCTGGCGCATGCCCTCTTCTCCACGCTGCATGGCATGCCCTAAGTTCACCATGGCCGTGTCAGGATGCTCCATCGATTCGGTGAAAATGGTCTGATACACCAGCTTTGTCGAGTCCGGGTGCACAAAATAGGTGCCGCCCTGACCGATCATGATGCTATAGGAGTTCGGGTAGGGCTTCACGGCCGAGATGGTGTTGGAGAGCCATGACAGCGACAAATCGACGGAAAGGGTGCCGATATACTTGCCTTCCCTGTCTTTCAGCGGTTGGCAGTAGGAGGCAATCATATCCTGGGAGTAGATGTTTTCGGGATTGTAGTCCATGAATGGCTCCGTCCAAACCGGACGGTCCAGCAGTTTGCAGAGCTGGTACCAGTCCAGGTAAAAGTACTCGTAATGTTCATTGCCCTCCTGGGTGGTCTCGATCACTCCGTTGTTATTGTAGGAATACGCGGAGAAGTATCGGCCGCGCCCGGGGAAGAAATTGGGCTCGAAAGCGATGGAACAGCCGTTGAGGTCGGGGTTGTTCTCCAGAATCCGGCGTGAATACTCAAACATGAGTTCGGGCGAGTCAAGGTGTCGGTTGATCAGCCAGGCGGTGTTGTTGGCGGCCACTTCCACTTGGTCGAGGATGTTAGTCACCCGCAAGACCGTGTTCTCGAGCTGGTTCGTGGCCCGGTCCACCGCCTCTTTGCGGATGGCCTGTCGCGACACGTTGAACATGTACCCCAACGCGGCAATCAGGATGATGGCGGCGAAAAAGACGGTGACAAGGCTCATGCGCGTGGCCAACGACCGTTTGACGAAAGACAGGATTCTGAGTTTCATGACTATTGGGCGATTAGTTGTTCGTATGTGACTTCATGTTTCAGCATATTGCACTCCAGCAGGAGCTGGTTGAGCTTTTTCACCATGTCGGGACGGAGGCGGAACTCCCGCTTCCCCGAATCGCGGTCCACCTGCAGGCGGAGAATCTCTTCCAGCATCAGTTTCTGCAGGGTCTTGTTGGTGATGATGTGATTGTCTTGCACGTACTTCATCACGATGTCGAGGGTCTCTTCCGGATGCGCGGCCGCCCATTCCCAACCTTTGCGGCTGGCTTGGGCGAACTTTTTCGCCTGGTCACGGTGTTTGTCGTAATACTCCCGGGTCACATACAGTCCGTCCTCCTGGAAATTGTAGCCGTGCTCGCTGAGCCGATAGACGCACTTCTCGTCCATCGGAAGGCCCGTCTGCACCAGCTGATAGTATTCGTTGTAGCTCATCGCGACGGTGGCGTCGATGGCGCCCGCCACAAAGAGGTTCACATTCGAGGCGAAGGGAACCCACTCGTAGCCAAGGTTTTCTTTCTTGTTCACACAAAAAGCGAGCTGGCTGGCGCCGGATGCCCAGATACCCACGCGCGCGCCCTTTTGCGTCAACGGGTTCACCCCCCGGCGCGACACGATAGTCAATGCGTTGTTCATGGAGGTCTGCAGGATGTTCACCAATTCAATGCCGCCGTCCACGATCTCCATCGCCTGGCAGAGTTGCAGCGTGGTGGCATGGCTTTCCTTGTTCTGGATGCGCTTCATCGCCGGTTGGGTGAGAGAGGGATGGACGATCTCCACGTTGAGCCCGGCTTCTTTGTAGAATCCCTTTTCCTGCGCCACATAGTAACCGGCGAACTGCGCCTGCGCGGTCCATTGAGGGGTGAAAATGAACTTTTCCTGTGCTTGCAGACGGTGACCACTGACCAGAAACAGCAAAGCAACGCAGACAGAACGCGATATCCTGAGGCAGAACGATGTGATCTCTTTGTCCATTTAGAAGTTGGGGTTTGATTAAAGAGTAATACAAAAATTGAACCCTGCAAAACTAAACTTTTTTTTAACACATCAACAATTTGACTATTTTTTTTCTCATCCCGCTCTCACAATGACTCCATAAAAAAATTATTTTTGCGACCTGTAACATTTGGCGAAATTTCATACTTACAGTGAGAAAAACGAAACGTACCCCTACCCTATAACCCTTAACCCTTAAACCTTAAACCTTAAACCTTAACCCCCAATGACCTTCCTCCAGCAACTTTCCGACGCCATCGACATCCAGCAGCAACGGCAGGACCAGGAATACAACGAGCTGATGAGCAAGCCCTTGCAGGAGCGTGTGAGCCGCGGGTACACCATGACCAACCTGCATGCGGAGTTCGAGTTCTATGACGGAGCGCCGACACGGTTCACGCCCGCGCCGACCGGCACGATGCGCTACATCGACCGTGTGCGCATCCGCTGCGAGTACAACATCTCGAAGTTCCGCGAGGGCACGCAGGTGCGACTCAGCCATGGACCGCTCTCCTTCGTGATGGAGATCGAACGCGACGACGTGAACGACTTCACCCTGCGCTCGGGTGCCTTCGAAGTGAAAAACAACCTTTTGGACATCCGGGATTGTCCTCGGGACGGCTGGGAAATCAACGCCGTGAACTCGGACATCACCTACCGGCTGCTTCGTGCCACCTGGGAGAACCTCTACAGCCTTCCCGACTTCTGCGACCACCTTGAGCGGTTTCTTACGGGGCAGTTCCGCAACCAGTACCGCGAGTCGCCGTCGCCCACGTGCGGCAATCCGTCGCAGAACGAGGCCATCCGCAAAGCGTTCGCCTGCAACTACTTCCACCTCATCCAGGGGCCTCCCGGCACGGGCAAGACCTTCACCATCGCGAAAATCGTCTATTTCCTGATGAAGATGGGCAAGAAGGTATTCGTGACCGCACCCACCCACACGGCCATCAACAACTGCCTCAACGCCATCGCCAACGAGCTGCAGGACAAGCGGTTCGTGGTGAAGGTCGGGGAGCGTCACCAAGCCGACGAGATTCTCCACAACCCGCACATCACCCGGAAAACGTCGTTGAAACTCCGGGACTACCAGAGCAATCCAGAGCTGTCGCAGGCGGGGTTCGTAGCCGGCGGCACCCCGTTCGCGCTCTGCCACCCTGCCAGCAAGAAGCTGGAAGGCTGGCAGTTCGACTACGTGATTGTCGATGAGGCGGCGCAGATGAGCATCCCGCTCGCGCTGCCCGCCATTATGCACGGCCGCCGTCTCATCTTCGTGGGCGACCACCAGCAGCTGGACCCCATCGTGCCGCAGGACACCGGCAACAAGTTCTTCGACTGCAGTATCTTCCGGCAGCTCGCCGACCTCTACCCGCAAGACGTCACCCTGTTGGACTGTTCCTACCGGCTCAACGAGAGCCTCATCCACATCCCGAACCAGCTGTTCTACGACGGGCGCATCACGGCGGAACACGAGCTGCAGCGTCCCTATACGGCCTTCACGTGCGATGCCGCGCCGCAGATTGTCAATCACCCGTCCAACGAGCTGTTGGTCGTGCACCACGAGTTCGACTCGCTCGGGCGCTCGCCTTTCGAGGCCAACCTCACCGCCGACATCATCTGCGACCTGTTGGCCAACGGCGTGCCTGTCGGCGAGATCGGGGTGATGAGTCCCTACCGGGCACAGATCCGCGAGGTGAAGCGGGCGTTGTTGGAGCGATGCGGGCAGGAGACCGCCGCCGCACTCTTCGTCGATACGGTGGAGCGGATGCAGGGCCAGGAAAAGGACTACATCGTCTATACCCTCTCCAACTCGAACCCCGCGGAAGTCGAGGACCGGTTGGAGTTCTTCTACAGCCCGAACCGGCTGAACGTGGCCGTCACCCGCGCCCGTATGAAATGCGTGGTCATCGCCAACGAGAAAATTTTCGCGTTCTGCGGGGAGCTGCTTCAAAGCCCGTCCACTCCCCCACCCTTGCGACATGGCGCGGAGGTCTTCCGGCGGTATTATGATGCGGCCACGAAACTGGAGCTTTCACCCCAAGCCGATGAGGAATGGTAACCGTGACATTAAAATCCACCCTCAAACCATAAACGAAAAAATTGTATCTTTGCCGCCGATTTTATTCTAACTAAAATAATATAATTGTATGGCAACAACTGCTGATTTTAAGAACGGCCTCTGTATCGTTCACAACAACGAATTGTGGACCATCGTTGAATTCCTGCACGTGAAACCCGGCAAGGGCAACACCTTCGTCCGCACCAAACTGAAAAACCTCAAGACGGGCCGTGTCCAGGAGTTCCGGTTCGACGCCGGCATCAAGATCGAGCTCGCCCGCGTGGAGCGCCGCCCCTACCAATTCCTTTACAAGGAAGGCGACAACACCTATATCTTCATGCACACGGAGACTTACGAGCAACTCCCCATCGAGAAGGAGCTCATCAACAACCCCGACCTCCTCAAGGAGGGCCAGGACGTGGAAATCATGTACCACACCGACACCGACACCCCGCTCACCTGCGAACTTCCCCCGTTTGTGGATCTGGAAGTCATCGAGGCTGACCCCGGCGTGAAGGGCGACACCGCCACCAACTCCCTCAAGCGCGCCGTCGTGGAAACCGGAGCCGATGTCTATGTGCCCCTCTTCGTCAACGTGGGCGAGAAAATCCGTGTGGACACCCGCACCAACAAGTATTCAGAACGCGTTAAAGAGTAATCTTTCAGCATGATTCTTCATCAGTCGCTGAGCATAGACGAACTGATACAACTGATTGGACATCCTGTCACCGTCAAGGGGGACACCTCCGTGAGGGTGACAGGAGTCAATGAGTTGCACTCCGTCCGCAAGGGGGATCTCTCCTTCGTGGACAGCGAGCGTTACTACGTCCGCATGCTTGCCAGCGAGGCCTCCGTCATCCTCATCAACAGCGCGGAGACCGAGTGCCCCGAAGGCAAGACGCTGTTGGTGACCGACGACCCGTTGCGCGACTACCTTGCCGTGGTCAACCACTTCGTCCATTTCACGCCGCAGGAGAGTCCCATCCATCCGAGCGCGGTCATTGGCGAGGGCACGGTCATCCAGCCGTTGGTCTTCATCGGCGAGAACGTGCGCATTGGCAAGAACTGTGTCATCCACTCCAACGTGAGCATCTACGCCGACACGGTCATCGGCGACAACGTGACCATCCATTCCAACAGCACCATCGGAGCCGACGCCTGCTACTACCAGAAGCGGCCCGACGGATGGTTGAAGCTGACCTCCTGCGGCGACACCTACATCGGCAACGATGTGGAGATCGGCTGCAACTGCTGCGTCGACCGCGGGGTGTCGGGCACGACGTACATCGGTGACGGCACCATCTTCGACAATCTCGTGCAAGTGGGTCACGACACGCACATCGGCAAGCGTGTGCTCCTCGGCGCGCAATGCGGCATCGCTGGTTGCACCTACATCGATGACGACTGCAAGATCTGGGCCAAGGCTGCCGTCAACAAGGACCTCTATGTGGCCAAAGGTACCGTCCTGCTGGCTCTCTCGGCCATCGACAAGGATGTGAAGGAAGAGGGCCGCACCCTCTTCGGCATGCCCGCCACCGATGCCAACGCGAAATGGCGCGAGATGGTGATGTTGCGCAAGCTGCCGGAGCTGTTCAAGGCTGTGGAAGAGCTGAAGGCACGGCTGTAGTGTTTTGACTTTCAGCGTTTCCAAGCACCCTCAAGGGTTTTATTCGTGTTTAAGGAGCTTACAGTCTCCTTTTTGTGTTATGCTATTTCGTCGGATTTTTTTTGTTTTTCTCGAAAATATTTTCAGAAACGCTGTCCGTATGTAAAAAAATTATACCTTTGCACCCGCAAAAAAGCGAACTCTAATTCATTTTTTATAAACCTCAATTAAAATTAAAAAATTTATGAGAAAAAAAGTTAGAAATGTGATCATCATCGGTGCTGCTGGTCGTGACTTCCACAACTTCAACACCTTTTTCCGTCACAACAAGAACTACAACGTGGTGGCCTTCACCGCCGAGCAAATCCCCGGCATTGACGACCGCATGTATCCGAAGGAACTCGCCGGCGAGGATCTCTATCCGAAGGGCATCCGCATCTATCCCGAGTCCAAGCTCGCCGAACTGATCAAGGAATTCGACGTGGACGACTGCGTGTTCGCCTACAGCGACAAGCCTTATGCATACGTCATGGGCATCAGCGCCATCGTGAACGCCGCCGGCGCCAACTTCTGGCTCATGGGCCCGAAGGACACCATGGTGAAATCCAAAAAGCCCGTCATCGCCGTCGGCGCCACCCGTACCGGCTGCGGTAAGTCTCAGACCTCCCGTAAGATCATCGAATACCTCGTCGGAATGGGCTTCAGAGTGGTCGCCGTGCGTCACCCCATGCCTTACGATCCCGATTTGAACAAGCAAATCGTCCAACGTTTCGCTTGCGTCGATGACCTCAAATACCAAAACTGCACCATCGAGGAGATGGAAGAGTACGAACCCCACGTGGTCACCAAACGTAACGTCATCTACGCTGGTGTCGACTACGAAGCTATCCTCAAGGGTGGCAAGACCAAAGATCCTCAAACCGGCAAGTGGGTTGAGATGGCTGGTGCCGAGAACGATCCCGACGGCTGCGACATCGTGCTGTGGGACGGCGGTAACAACGACTTCCCGTTCTACGTTCCCGATTTGACCATCGGCGTTGCCGACCCGTTGCGTCCCGGTGCCGAGGTGAGCTACTATCCTGGTGAGGTCGTCGCCCGCATGGCTGACGTCATCGTCATCAACAAGATCGACTCCGCCTCTTTGGACAACATCAACACTGTCCGCGCCAACCTGCGCAAAATCAACCCGACGGCCAAGCAGATCGACGCTGCTTCCATCCTCACGGTTGACAAACCCGAACTCCTCAAGGGCAAGAAAGTCCTCGTTGTGGAAGACGGTCCTACATTGACTCACGGTGAGATGAAGATCGGTGCCGGTACGGTTGCCGCTCTGAAACACGGTGCTGAGCTCGTTGACCCGCGCCCGTACGTCGTTGGCAAACTCGCCGAGACCTTCAAGATTTATCCGAACATCGGTACCCTGCTGCCCGCTATGGGTTACGGCGCCGAGCAGATGAAGGACCTCGAGAAGACCATCGCCAACACACCTTGTGACGCCGTCGTCGTCGGTACTCCTATCGACCTGCCGCGCTTCATCAAGATCAAACAACCCGTCGTGAAGGTCGGTTACGAACTCCAAGAGATCGGCACTCCCACTTTGAAGGAAGTTTTGGACGAATTCGTCGCCAAACACAACCTCAAACCCAAAAGACGCAAAAAATAATCTTTGTGTTTCATATTATTAGGATGAAGGCGTGCCGGTTGGCACGCCTTCATTGTTTTAATTGTCACCTGTTTTTTAGTCTCAAAAAAAATTAAACCTCGCCACCGTGCGTATGTCTAAAAAGTGTATTTTTGCAGCAAATTAAAATTAGAAAGGATATAAGATGAAAAAGATATTTACGCTTTTGGTTATGATGTCCGTTTTGATTGCTAACGCTCAGACAATCAAAATATTATACAACGGAAACGAGTTGAACGACGCCGATACGGTGTTTGTGCC
Organism: uncultured Bacteroidales bacterium; assembly: GCA_900319925.1. GTDB lineage: Bacteria > Bacteroidota > Bacteroidia > Bacteroidales > WCHB1-69 > F23-D06. Next base: position 11,496 of record ONQE01000030.1, read on the forward strand.
TCTCAACGGACATGGCGATGACACGGAGGCGTTCTTCGGTTACCAGAACATGACCAACAACGCCGTCGAGTTCCAAATCCGCAAGGAGGTGATTTCCATGAACGAGGAGGCTGACATGATGTTCTGCATTGGTGACTGCTATACGGGAGTACTCTCTCAGCCGCAGAGCCTGGCCGCCGGTCAGATTGTGAGTGAGAGCGATCCTTTGGCTTTCCACGCCATCTACTCCGGCAGCAACCAGCCCGCCTTGGTCAAATACACCTTCTTCCTGACCAACAACGAGAACGACAAGATCTCCTTCTACATTGCCTTCGGTTCCGGTTCCTCAATCCGCCCGAACGATATGGTGAAGATTCTGAACGCCTATCCGAACCCCGCCACTCGCGTGGTGAACATCGACTATGCTGCCCCGTCGTCCGACGCCCACCTGGTCATCAAGAACCTGACCGGCCGCGAAGTTTATCGCACTCCTGTCAGCCAGACAGGCAAGAAGCAGGTTGACATCTCCGGATTCAACGCCGGCGTCTATCTCTACGGTGTTGAAGCTGGCGGCAAGATGATCTGCACCAAGAAACTGTTGGTGAAATAGCCGTTCACTCCCGCCCCACCCTCTATTTTCCTGAAAGCCATGTTCAAACAACACTGGCTCGGTGCCGTGCAGTTTCAATGGGATGCTGTGGCGCAGCCTAATAACGGCCTGACGCTCATTTTCTGCACCCTGTTGCTGCTGTTCACCATGATTCTCGTCACCTTCCGGCGGAAGCTGATGCTCCTCTTCAGAGCTCTCTTCTCCCAACGCCATTTCTCCATCATCCAGCGTGAAGGCAAACTGCTCGAAGACCGTATTTCCTCGTTCGTGCTGTTTTTCGACATTCTGACCATCACCACCGGACTGGTCATGTTCTTCTCCACCTACATCCCCCAAGCGATGTCGAAACTGCCTTTCATCGCCTACATCGGCATTTTTTTCGTGTTGCTGATGCTCGCATACATCCTCAAACTCCTCTGCAACGAATTGTACGCAAACCTGTTCGGGAGAGGGAAGGAACGCACGACTATCAACCAGTACAAATTCATCTTCATGACGGACCTTTCCGTCGCCATGTTCCCCCTGCTGGTCATCATCCAATACACTGGGATTCGCGCCTTCTATTACGTGATTGTGGGGCTTTTAGCTGTCCTGTTCGCCGTATGGCTTTACAGACTGTCAAAAATAAATTCTAACAACATTCACAGGTTTCATTTTTTTCTCTATTTTTGCACCCTTGAAATTTTACCCTGGTTGATATTCCTTAAGGTATTGTTAGTAATTTGATTTATAATTGGTTATAAGAAAAAGAACTGGTCTCTATAAAAAACGGAAATGAAGATAAAAAACATATTAATCTCCCAAAATGCGCCGGAGGACATCGAGAGATCTCCTTACGGGGAACTGATTCGGAAGTACAGCATCAACATCGACTTCTACAAGTTTTTCAAGATTAACTGCACGACCGCGATTGAGTTCCGGAAGACGCACATCAACATTCTGGAATTCGAGTCCATCGTCTTCTCCAGCACCAATACCATCGACAAGTTCTTCGAGTTGTGCAAGGACATGCGCCTGGAGATGCCCGAGTCGATGAAGTATTATTGTGCCACCGAGTCCATCGCCCTTTACCTGCAGAAGTATGTACCGTACCGCAAGCGCCGCGTCTTCGCCGCCAAGGATGCGCAAGTGACCAGCTTCTACGACCTGTTGATCAAGAACAAGACCGTAAGCATGCTGATTCCTTGCGGACAGGACGGCATTTCGCCGCAATTGGAGGCCGTGCTCGCGGAGAACGAGATCAAATACGCCCAGGCCGTTGTGTTCAAGATCGAGCCGGCCGATTTGGCCCACGATGTCGATATCGACAAGTACGACCTGATTGTGTTCTTCAGCCCGAACGGTGTGAAGTCGCTGCAGGCAAACTTTCCCGACTTCCAGCAGGGAGAGAAGGCGTTCGCCGCTCTTGGCAAAGCTGCTGAACAGGCTATCGCAGAGGCGGGCTGGACGCTCCACGTTTCGGCTCCCTCCAAGCAACACGCCTCCCTCACCGAAGCGTTGGACGCTTTTCTGAAGGAATATGCCAACCGCAGACGCTAAACTCGTCTTCCCGCAGACCTGCCGTCTCAAATCCTCTCCGCAAATCAGGGATGTGGTGCTGCAACGGCAGTCTGTCTTCCATTTCCCCATAAAATGCTGCTATAGCATCGTTGAGGCATCCGGCACCCCCGGATGCCAGATTGCGTTTCTCGTGTCCAAAAAGCGTTTTCGCCATGCCGTGGACCGCAATCGCGTGAAACGGCTCATGCGGGAGGCCTACCGCCTCAACCGTCACGACCTCATTCCTCCCGACGGGCAATCCCTGCGACTCTGCTGGATGTTCGTCGGCAACGAGTTACCGAATTTTCCCCACGTTGAGACCGCCGCGAAGCAAATTCTCCGCGACTTGCAACAGCGACTCCACTCTTAGCCCCCCGACCATGAGGAGACTCTACCAAGGATTTAAGAATCTGCTTGCAAAACTCTTGATTGGGATGATACGGCTCTATCAAGTCACCCTGTCGCCCTTTATCGGGCGCGCCTGCCGTTATACGCCCACCTGTTCGAACTACGGGATAGAAGCCATCCGCAAGCACGGTCCCTTCAAGGGTAGCTGGCTGACACTCAAGCGCGTGCTCTCCTGCAACCCTTGGGGCGGCAGCGGCTACGATCCGGTGCCGTGAATGGGTTAAGGGTTTAAGGTTTAGGGTTTAAGGGGTAAGGGTTATGGATTATGGATTAAGGGGTATGGTTAAACCTTAATCGTGAGGATGTCGTTCCAGTCGGTGGTGTAGTTTGGCGAGAGGTGGTTGCGGTTCATCCGGACGCCTTCGAAGCCGGCGGTGGCGACCACCACGGTGCGCTGTCCCTGCTTTTCATTGATGGAATCGAGTGCGAACATCAGCCTGTCGTGCTTGTCGCGGTCCACCTCATCGAAAAGGACCGTCTGCACGTTGTCTTTGGGCGAGAATTGCGAGAGGATGACACCCGCTTTTTTATAGAAAGTGCCCTGCCGGAAGATGCCCGCGGTGGTCCGCACGGCGAGGTCAACGAGCTCCACCGTACTGTCGGAAGGGGCATGCAAGGCCACGTATTGGTTGTCATAATGCTGTTCTTGGTCGTGCCGGAAACGGTTGGTGAGCAGGAAGACGTGCATCGCCTGGCAAACGCTTTTCTGCTTGCGCAGCTTCTCGGCCGCCATAGAGGTGAACAACGATATCTGCTGCGTGAGGTCGTCCAGCGTGCTCAACTCGGTGCTGAAGCTTCGGGAGACCATAATCTGCTGTTTATCGGGAAGATGGGATTCGAACTCGATACAGGGCCTGCCGTGCAGCTCGTACCACGTCCGCATCCCCCCGACATGCATTTTGCCACGCACGAAATCCAGAGGCTGCCGGGCGAAGTCGAAAGCGGTGTTGATGTTGCGACTCTTGAGCATCACCGAAAAACGACGGCCAATGCCCCAGACATCCTCGATGGGGAACTTGCGGAGCACCTTCTCGATATCCTGCGGCCGGTGCATATAGCAACTACCACGCAGCTTCGGGTACTGTTTGCAGAGCTTGGAGGCGATTTTCGCCAACGTTTTCGTGTGCGAAATGCCGACACTGATGGGAATCCCGGTATCTTTGCGCACTTTATTGGAGACGTAGTGGCCAAAAGCGTCCAACTGCTCGTCTTGAATGCCGCGCAAATTAAGGAACGACTCATCAATCGAATAGACCTCTGTTTCCGGGCAGAGAGACTTCAGGGTCTGCTGCACGCGCCGAGACATATCGCCATAGAGGGCAAAGTTGCTGGAGAAGACGGCCACATTGTGCCGTTTGATGAGGGTCTCCAGCTGGAAATAGGGATGCCCCATCTTGATGCCGAGTCGCTTGGCTTCGTTGGAGCGTGAAATCACGCACCCGTCGTTGTTCGACAGGATAATGACCGGTTTCCCCTCCAAATCAGGACGGAAGACCCGCTCGCAGGAGACAAAGAAGTTATTGCAATCGGCGAGACCGTACATAATGTTTCTTTGGTGTGATGCCCCTCAACCTCTTCCGGACGCAAGCCTCAGTTCAAATCCCAGCAAAGGGAAAAGATGTCCCGGAACGGAAGGTGGAGGCGTTCGGCAGTGGGTTGGTGGCAAATGTGGCCGTCGTGACAGAGGATTCCCTGCATGAGTTCGGGAGCGCGTTGCAGTGCGTAAGGCAACGACGGGGCATGCGCAAGGGTTTCCGTCAAAGGCAGGACGAAGTTGGAGAGGGCAATTTGGAAGCCGGCTTCCGAAAGGGTCGCGCGGCGGATTTTGTCAGGTGCGGGAATCCCGTCATCACCGTGCATCAAGTCAAGGGCTATTATGGTAATTTTCCGCTCGTTGACGGCTTCGATATACTCCGGGGTGAACATTTCCGGGGAGAGCATCGAGAAAAGGGTCTGCTTCTCCTTGGCGAGTGCGATCTGGTCGAGGGTGAAGGCATCGAACTTGAGGACGATGTTGCTCAGCATTGACAAGTCGGCATAGTGCCGGGTGAACTCCGCACCTGCGTCGGCATAGTCGGCGTCGGAGAAGGGGTTGTGGTTGCCGAACCCGTACTGCACGTAAATCTGCAGTTGCTGTTCGACCAGCGACTTGACGGCATTCGGGGTGAGGAACCCGCTGTCGGGGAAAGCCGATTCGGGCTTGGCAAGCGCCAAAGTGCGTTTGCGCGTGGGGGTCTCGATGGCGGCTTCCCACGCCTGCGTCTCCGTGTGCGGTGAATCGTGAAGAATGATGTACTCGGAACTCATCGTTATCGTGGTTTAGAAAGTGAATTTTCGTGTCTGGTCGTCAATGCGTTCGATATGAACGGGGGTGTATTCACCGTTGAGGAGCGGTTCCACCATCTCGGTCCATTCGATGAAGCAGTAACTGCCGCTGTAGAGGTAGTCCTGGAAGCCGATGCGGGTAGCATCATCAGGGGTGTCGATACGGTAGAAATCGAAGTGATAGATTGGTTCGCCGTCGCGTGTCCAGTATTCGTTCACGATGGCAAACGTCGGGGAGGTCATGCCGTCTTCCACCCCGAGCTGCCGGCAGATTTCCTTGATGAGGGTAGTCTTGCCGGTGCCCATCTCGCCGAAAAAGCCGAACACACGCTCCTGCGGGCAGGCCTCCAACAGTTGCCGTGCCACGTCCGAAAGCTCCGATTCCTTCGCTATTACACTATGTCTCATACAGTTATTGTTTTCGATTCGGGAATACGAATTTGAAAGGGCAAAGGTACATTTTTTTTGTAATTTTGCCACTTCAATATTATGGACTATTCCATAACCGGACCGAATCTGTTTTTAACCTTACTCCAATCCAACCCTATGTCAAGCCAAAGTCAAAAGAACGTCAGACCGAGCTCGAAGACCAAACTTCCGGCGCACGATCCGTGGTTGAAGCCGTACCGTGCAGCACTTCAGCGCCGCATGGAGCGGGCCGCCCTGCGCGAGTTGCAGCTCACCGACGGCAATTACCCGCTCTCCGAAATCGCCAACGCCCATCTCTACTACGGTCTTCACCGCACCGACAACGGCTGGGTGTTCCGCGAGAAAGCCCCCAACGCCACCGCCATCTATCTCTACGGCGATTTCTCCGGATGGCAGATCCAACCCCACTTCGCCCTCAAGCCCCTCGGCAACGACGACTGGGAGCTGGAGCTTCCCGACTTCGCCTTGAAGCACGGCCAACTCTACAAGCTCTGGATGGTATGGTCGTCCGGTGCCGATGAGCGCATTCCCGCCTATTGCCGCCGCGTGGTGCAAGACGAGACCACCAAAGTCTTCTGCGCCCAAGTCTGGGAACCTGAATCGTACATCTGGAAGCACCCTTCTCCGCCGAAACCCACACACCCGCTCATTTATGAGACGCATATCGGAATGTCATCACAGGAAGCCAAGATTTCCTCGTATCATGAATTTCAAGAGACGGTATTGCCAAGGATTAAAGCTTTGGGTTACAATACGATACAGCTTATGGCCATCCAAGAGCACCCTTACTATGGGTCGTTCGGCTACCAAGTTTCCAACTTCTTCGCGCCGTCGTTCCGCTTCGGCACCCCCGAGGAGCTGATGGAGCTCCTTGACACGGCCCACGGCATGGGCATCGCCGTCATCCTCGACATCATCCACTCCCACGCCGTGAAGAACGAACGGGAGGGTATCGGCCGCTTTGACGGAAGCGACAGCCTGTACACGCACCACGGAGATCGCGGGCATCACCGCGTGTGGGACTCACGGTGTTTCGATTACGGCAAAGAGGAGACGATCCGTTTCCTGCTCTCCAACCTCAAATACTGGCTGCAGGAGTACCATTTCGACGGTTTCCGTTTCGACGGGGTCACCAGCATGTGCTACCTCGACCACGGACTTGGTGTCGATTTCCTCGAATACGCACAGTATTTCGACGGCAACGTGGATGAGGATGCCCTCGTCTATCTCACGCTGGCCAACCAGCTGGTGCGCGAGGTGAACCCGCAGGCCATGACCATTGCCGAGGACGTAAGCGGTATGCCCGGTATGGCGTTCCCCGTGGAGGACGGCGGCATCGGCTTCGACTACCGTATGTCGATGGGCATCGCCGACTTTTGGGTGAAGACACTCAAGACCCGCAGCGACGACGACTGGAGCGTGGGGGAAATCTATTTCCGCATGACCGACAAACGTCCCGAGGAGCAGACCATCAGCTACGCCGAGTGCCACGACCAAGCGTTGGTAGGCGACAAAACGATGATTTTCAGGATGATAGACAGCAAGATGTACACCTCTATGTCGGTGCTGACTCCCGATATGACGGTGGATCGCGGCATCGCCCTGCACAAACTCATCCGCCTGGTGACCTTGACGTTGTGCTCCGGCGGCTACCTTAACTTCATGGGCAACGAATTCGGCCATCCCGAGTGGATTGACTTCCCGAGGGAGGGCAACGGCTGGTCGTGCCACCATGCGCGCCGCCAGTGGAACCTTGCCGACGATGAGATGTTGAAATACAGCGGGTTGAACCGCTTCGACCGCGATATGATCCACTGCGTCACCGAGCAGCGTATGTTAGAGAGCCTTCCCGAAATGATTTGCCAGAACGAGGGCGACAAAGTGTTGG
>ONQE01000030.1:18692-24025 GCA_900319925.1 uncultured Bacteroidales bacterium
ACTTCCACCCAAACAATTCCTATTCGGACTATGCCATCGCGTGCCCATCTGGCGAATACCGCATCGTGCTCAACAGCGACGACCCTCGCTACCACGGATTTGGCAACATCGACGATAACGTCCATTACCTGACCGACACCTACAAAGGCTCGACGCGCGTGCGGCTCTACTTGCCGCCCCGCACTGCCGTAGTCTTGAGTTGCCAGAAAAACGTGTAAGGCAAACGTCTTAGGTTAAAACGCCCACGTCTCACGTCCCACGTCAGACGTCCCGAATCGCAAGCTGAAGGACGGCCTCCCAGAGCACGATTCCAGTCGCTACGGCCACATTCAGCGAGTGTTTGGTGCCGTATTGGGGGATTTCCACGGCCGCGTCGCATATCGGCAGCAGCCCGTCGCTCACCCCGAAGACCTCGTTGCCGACCACGAGCGCCACTTTGCTGTATCGGGTGAAGTCGAAGTCCTGGAGCATCACCGACCCGTCGGTCTGTTCCACCAGAATGATGGCATAGCCTTCCGCTTTAAGCTTTTCCACGAGGGTGGTCACGTCCTCTTCGTATTCCCAATCCACACTCTCGGTCGCGCCGAGGGCGGTTTTGGCAATCTCTTTCTGCGGAGGGGTGGCCGTAATGCCGCACAGGTAGAGTTTTTCCACATTGAAGGCGTCGCAGGTGCGGAACGCCGATCCCACATTGTGCATACTGCGGATATTGTCGAGCACCAGCACGACAGGGTTCTTCCCCTGTTTCTTATATTCTTCCGGGGTCACTCGCCCCAGCTCGTCCATCGAGAGTTTCTTCATATTTCCGTTATTATTCCCTTAAACGAGTAACCCTAAAACGCGTATTCGCTCTCGTACCCCATTTTTGCGGGGTCGTCGACGCCATCGTTGTTGGCCGCACTGTCGAAATAGGCAGCGCCCTGCGAGAAGTTCTCGTTCGGGGTGATGCCGGCGCTGGGGGAGGCGTAGCTGCCACCCTCGCCGAAACTGCCTTCGCTGACATCGCAGAATTTCGTAAACTGGCTCTGGAAGCGCACTTTCACATTGCCGGTACTGCCATGACGGTTCTTCTCGAACATAATCTCGGCCATACCGTCGGCAGGCGTGTTGTCCTCGAAGGTGTCCAGATGGTAATACTCGGGACGGTAGATGAAGAGCACCATATCGGCATCCTGCTCGATAGAGCCGGACTCACGGAGGTCGGACAATTGCGGGCGTTTGGAGCCGCCACGGGTCTCCACGGCACGGCTCAGCTGCGACAGTGCGATGACCGGCACGTTCAGCTCTTTGGCCAACGCCTTGAGGGATCGGGAGATATAGCTGATTTCCTGTTCGCGGTTGCCGCCATGCTTCGAATTGTCGGAGCCGGCTTGCATCAGTTGCAGGTAGTCGATGATAATCATCTGGATGTTGTACTTATGTTTCAGGCGACGGCATTTGGCGCGCAGATCGAACACCGAGAGCGCGGGGGTGTCGTCAATGATGAGGTTCGCGCTGTTGAGCTTGCTCACATTCTCCCAAAGCTTGCTCCACTCCACATCCGAGAGCGTGCCCTTAGAGATGTGGTCGGACGGGATGCCCGATTCGATGGAGAAGAGACGGTGAACCAGCTGTGTGGCAGACATTTCCAGCGAGAAGAAGGCGATGGGCTGGTCGAAGTCGATTGCGGCGTTGCGGGCCACGGAGAGCACGAACGAAGTCTTACCCATACCGGGACGCGCGGCCAGGATCACCAGATCGGACTTCTGCCATCCGCCGGTCTTCTCGTCAATGGCCCGGATGCCGCACGGCACCCCCTGCAGCTCCTCCTGCGACTCGCGGATCTCGGTCAGCTCGTTCAGCGCGCTGCTCACCACATCGCCAAGTTCCTTGCTGTCGCGGTGCAGGTTGCTCTCCACAATCGAGAAAATTTTCGTCTCGGCCTCGTCGAGCAGTTCCAAGACGTCGCGGCTCTCGTCGTACGAGTCGGTGACGATGGTGTTGCACTGCCGGATGAGCTCGCGCAGGATGAACTTCTCCATCACGATACGGGCGTGATACTCCACATTGGCGGCGGAGTTCAGCCGGTTGGTGAGACCCGCCACGTAGGATGCGCCACCCGACAGTTCCAGCTGCTTGTTCTTCTTAAGCTGGTTGGTGACGGTGAGCACATCGATGGGCTGCGAAGCGGAGAAGAGCTGGCGTATCGCGGTAAAAATCTGTTGGTTGGCCTCCACATAGAACATCTCGGGGCGCAGCATCGACAGCACCTCGGTAACGGCATTGTCATCAATCATCAAAGCGCCGAGCACGGCCTCCTCGAATTCCACGGCCTGCGGGGTAAGCTTGCCGGTGGTGCCCAAGAGCGTATCGATGCGGTTGTATGACATTGTCCGGCCGGGCCGGTTGGTGGTAATCGTTTCGTTATCCATATCTTACACAAAATCGTTAATCGTTTTTTCGGGACGGCAAATATCCGAAAAAAAGGGTGGTTCCCAACGGCAAATTATCAACATTCCATAAACCGAGTTATGAACAATTCGGAATATTATGTATCTTCGCGCCACAAAAATAATGAGTATGAGCAACGACCAAGTATCCAATTCCGTATGCCCTCATTGCAAGGGCGTTGGCGTGATAAAAAACGATTATAACCCCACTTTGGAAACTCTCTTCAACCACGTCAGTGTGCGCGAGTACAGCGACCGTCCCGTGGAAGAAGAGACCTTGAACCTGATCCTGAAGGCGGCGTGCAGCGGCTCCACAATGGGCAACATGCAGCTGTTCAGCGTCATTGTGACCCGCGACGAGGCGATGAAGGCCAAGCTCGCGCCGTTCCATTTCAACCAGCCGATGGCGACCTCCGCGCCGGTGATCCTCACCTTCTGCGCCGACTTCCGCCGCTTCAACCAGTACTGCCGGTTCCGCAATGCCAACACGGAAGCTTACAGCAACCTGCAAAGCTACCACTGGGCCGTCACCGACGCGCTCATCGCCGCGCAGAACGCCTGCGTGGCCGCCGAAGCCCTCGGTCTCGGCTTCGTCTGGCTCGGCACCATCACCTACAACGTCGATAAGTTCGTGGAGGCGCTGCAGCTGCCTAAGCACGTCATCCCCGTGGCCTGCATCCCGATGGGCTACCCCGTGAAGAAACCCGCCCTGACGCAGAAGCTGCCCGTGGAGACCTTTGTGCACCGGGAGGTTTACCGCGACTACGACGAGCAGCGCATCGACGAGTTCTACCGCGAGAAGGAGAACTCCGAGGAGACGAGGCAGATTCTCGCCGAGAACCTCGACTGCGACAACCTCGCGCAGGTCTTCACCAAGCACCGCTACACCCAGCCCGACAACGAGCATTTCGCACAGGTGCTGAAGGAGACGCTGGAGCGGCAGGGGTTCACAATGTAGAGACGCGCCATGGCACGTCTCTACGGATTACCGTATTCATTCTACATTCTACATTTTACATTCAGTATTCATAATTCATAATTCATAGTTAAATGAACCGTCTCATCCTTCCCGCCCTTATTAGCGCCATCCTGCTGGTGGCCTGCCGCACCGACCAGACCACCCTTTGGAAATCCGACCGGGTCTATCTCAACTCCGAGTTCGGGTGCGTGCATAACGCCTGGCAGCTCCGCTGCGGAAGCCAATGGTACACCGCCACCGTACCTGGCAACATCCACGACGACCTGCTCGCCAACAAGCTGATTCCCGACCCGTTCTACGGCGACAACGAACAGAAAGTGCAGTGGGTTGCCGACAGTGTCTGGGAATACCGGCTGCTGTTTGATGGCAGTTGCGGCAGTGAGGGACCTTTCCCACATAACGAACTGGTATTCGAGGGGTTGGACACCTACGCGGAGGTTTTCCTCAACGGCGAACGGTTGACCGCCTCCACAGGGGATACGATGACGAACAACATGTTCCGGACGTGGCGTTTCCCGCTGCCCGACAAGCTGAAGGAGACTGGCAACGAACTGATTGTCAGATTTCTGCCGACCGAACCGTTCGACAGCGTCGCAGCTTCGAAACTGCCGTACAAACTCCCCGACAATCGCGTCTTCACCCGCAAGGCACAGTACGAGAGCGGTTGGGACTGGGGCCCGAAGCTCAACACCTGCGGCATCTGGAAAAACGTCTATATTGAATCTTGGAATGTGTTAAAAGTCAAAGACTTTTATGTAAAAGACACAGAACCGTCCCGCGATTCCACCCGTCCGTGGATTGCCGAAGTGGAGGTGGAGGTCGAAGCCGACAAAAAGGTCACCACCTATATACATCTGGATATCACCGACAAGGACGGCTACAACCAGCAGATCCAGCACAAGGCGCAGCTGCACAAAGGGACAAACAAGGTGGTGATTCCCATCACCATTGAGAATCCGAAACTATGGTGGCCGAACGGCGCGGGCGAACCGCACCTCTATTACTTCACGGTAAAGGGCAGCCGTGTTGACAACGGCCTCGTGCACACACATGGACTGCGCACGGTGGAGCTCGTCCAGAAGCGCGACAGCATCGGCGAGTCGTTCCAGTTCATCGTCAACGGCAAGCCGCTCTTCATGCGCGGTGCCGACTGGATTCCCGCATCCTCGTACCCGGGCACGCTCGCCCGCAGCGAAGGCGACGACCGCTACGCCGAGCTCCTGAAGCAGGCCAAAGAGGCGAATATGAACATGATACGGGTTTGGGGCGGCGGACTCTACGAGCACGAAGCCTTCTACAACTATTGCGACCAGATGGGGCTTTTGGTATGGCAGGACTTCATGTTCGCCTGCAACATCTATCCCGGCGACGAAGCGTTTATGAACAACGTGAAGGCCGAGGCCGAAGAGCAGGTGAAGCGCTTGCGCCACCACGCCTGTATCGCCACATGGTGCGGCAACAACGAGGTGCACAACGGCTTGGAAGATTGGGGATGGAAGGATGCCTTGGGCTATACTGACCAGCAATATTCGGAAATGTATGAGGATTACGAGCAGCTTTTCGAAAAGATGCTGCCGAAAATCTGCATGGAAAACATGCACAACCCCAACTACGTGCACTCCTCGCCGACTTACGGCTGGGGTCACCCCGAGTGCACAACCCACGGCTGCAGCCATTACTGGGGCGTCTGGTGGGGCGAGCTGCCGTTCGAGATCTGGTGGGAGAAAACCGGCCGCTTCATGACGGAATACGGTTTCCAAGCCTATCCGGAAATGTCGCTTTGGAACGAATACATCCCTGAAAACGAGCGTGTTCTGAAATCCCCGTCCATGCGCAACCACCAGAAGCACGGTCGCGGGGTGCCTATTATCCTCAAGGCGATGGAAGATCTGTACGGGTTCAAGGACACCAACAATCTCAACAAG
>ONQE01000109.1 GCA_900319925.1 uncultured Bacteroidales bacterium
CGCCAGACCAACACCCGTGTGGTGCAGTACCAGCAGCAGGTCGACAGCATCCGCGCACGTTTCGCTGAGCTGATGAACAACAACGATTTGGTCGGTCTGAAGGCGCTCATCGAGGAGTTGGGCATCGCCTGCCCGATTTCCGGCACGCGCAACTGGACAGACGTGCGCCAGTTCAACCTGATGTTCGCCACGAAGCTGGGTTCCGTGGCCGACGGTGCCGACACCATCTACCTCCGCCCCGAGACGGCACAAGGCATCTTCGTGAACTTCCTCAACATCTACAAGACCGGCCGCATGAAATTGCCGTTCGGCATCGCACAGATCGGTAAAGCTTTCCGCAACGAGATTGTGGCCCGTCAGTTCATCTTCCGCATGAGGGAGTTCGAGCAGATGGAGATGCAGTTCTTCGTGAAGCCCGGCGAGGAGCTCAAGTGGTTCGACTACTGGAAGCAGACCCGTCTGCAGTGGCACACCGACCTCGGCATCGCGCCCGAAAACTACCGTTTCCACGACCACGAGAAGCTGGCGCACTACGCCAACGCCGCCACCGACATTGAGTTCAAGTTCCCGTTCGGCTTCAAAGAGTTGGAGGGCATCCACTCCCGCACGAACTTCGACCTGTCGCAGCACGAGAAGTATTCCGGCAAGAAGCTGCGCTATTTCGATCCAGAGCTCAACGACAACTACGTGCCTTACGTCATCGAGACCTCCATCGGCGTGGACCGTATGTTCCTTGCCGTCTTCAGCCACGCCTACACCGAGGAGACCTTGGAGGACGGTTCCACCCGCACGGTGCTGCGCCTGCCCGCCAAGCTCGCCCCCTACAAGGTGGCTGTGCTGCCGTTGGTCAAGAAAGACGGACTGCCGGAAATCGGACAGGAGATCTTCGACACGCTGAAGAAGGACTTCATGGTCCAGTACGAGGACAAGGACGCCATTGGTCGCCGCTACCGCCGCCAGGACGCCATCGGCACGCCGTTCTGCGTCACCATCGACAACCAGACCAAGGAGGACGGCACCGTGACAGTGCGCGAGCGCGACACTATGGCGCAGTACCGACTGCCCATCGCCGATCTGCCAGTGGAATTGATGAAGAAATTACGTTAGTCCAGATAAGGAAAAGCGGAACGAAGGGACACGCAAAAGTGTGTCTCTTCGTTTTGTTTTAAATGGTCAAAAAAAAGAGGGAGGAGATAAAACAAAATTTGTATCTTTGCGGTTTCAAAATTAAAATGGAAAGATTATATACGATGAGAAGATATACCCTGTTGGTAATCATCCTTTTGGCGACTGCGGCCAGCTACGCCCAAGGACTCAAGGCCTTCATCAGCCACAAAGCCTACTGCACCAACAATATGCAGCCGTACATCGAGTTCACCTTCATCATAGGCGGCAATACCGCGCGCTATGTACCTGACAAACAGGGCAAATACGAGGCCGGCGTCGAAATCCAAGTGGACATGATGCAGTCCGACTCGCTCGTGAAGCAGCTCCATTACATCCTCGGCAGCGACCGCTTCGACGACTCCTTGCGCAACGGGAAACCTGATTTCGCGGACATCCAAAACGTCCCGCTGCCCAACGGCGACTACTACCTTTACTTCTACATGCAGGATGTGAATGCGCTGCCCGACAGCAACGGAAACATCGAAAAGCTCTCCTACATCGACCACATCTCGCTGAATTTTCCGGACGACCGCATCACCACCTCAAAGATTTCCCTCTACCGATCCGCCGCAAAAGCCACGGCCGGCAGTCTCTTCGCCAAGTACGGCTACGACCTTCCCCCACTCTACTCCAACTTCGTGCCGGAGTCGCAATACACGCTGCCCTTCGCCATCGAAATCTATAACACCCAGAAAATCCTCGGCGACAAACCGTTCAAAGCCCGATGCTTCATCGAGCAGGCCGAATCCCATCTCGCCGCCAACACCAACAACATCCTCACCATTCCCTGCCAACCCAAAGACGTGGTGCTGGTGTTCAACGAATTCAACGTCTTCAAACTGCCTTCCGGCAACTACTTTGCCGTGATAGAGCTCTCCGACGACCGCGACAGCGTCTTTCTTGTGGACAAGGTCTTCTTCCAGAAAAGCAACCCGTCGGTGCAGCTGGACCTTGACGATTACACCCAGACAAACGTACAAGGCACCTTTGCGGAAAGAGACACTAACCGTAAAGAATTGATCGACCATGTGCGGTGTCTGTACCCCATCAGCAGCCTGTCGGAACGCCAATTCTATGACGAAAGGATAAAATATGTTCCCACGGAACAGCTGCAGCGTTTCTTCTACAACTTCTGGCTCCGCCGCAGTCCCACCAACCCCGAGGGAGCTTGGTTGGCCTACAAGAAGCAGGTGGACGATGTCGAGCGGATGTTCGGAAGCGTACAAGTCAAAGGCTACCTCTCCGATCGCGGCCGCGTCTATCTCCAGTACGGCAAGCCCAACGACGTCAAGGATGTGCCGTCCGACCCCGTGACCTTGCCATACCAAATTTGGCAGTACTACTACCTCAACAACCAGTCCGACGTGAAGTTCGTCTTCTACGATCCCGTGCTCACCGGCAAGGACTACGAGTTGCTGCACTCCACACTTTACGGTGAGATTAGCGATCCCAACTGGAAAATGAAGCTGGTACGCAAAATGGAGACCCAATGGGATCGTTATGAGAACAACCCGACCGACTATTGGGGCAACAGCATGGATGATTATTGGAAGTATCACTGATTCAGAAAGTCACCGATGAAACGGATTATCGACATTTTGCTGTCTTTTATCGTGCTGGTTCTCGGCATGCCGTTCTACTTGATTATCGGCATGCTGATTGCGCTGGACACGAAAGGGCGCGTCCTCTACAAGCAGAGTCGCGTGGGACGCAACAACGTGGACTTCGAGCTCTACAAGTTCCGGACCATGTGTGTGGATGCCGACCAAGGCAGTCTGATCACCGTGGGCACCCACGACGCGCGCATCACCCGTGTGGGCGCATTCCTGCGCAGGTTCAAGATCGACGAGGTCCCGCAGTTCTTCAACATCCTCAAAGGGGAGATGAGCATCGTGGGACCGCGCCCCGAAGTCCGCAAATACGTCGACATGTACACCCCCGAGCAGATGCGCGTGCTCAGCGTGCGTCCCGGCCTCACCGACTACGCCTCCATCCGCTACGTCAACGAGAACGAGATACTGGCAGCCTCTTCTGATCCCGAAAGAACGTACATCGAGGACATCATGCCCGACAAACTGAATCTGAACTTGAAATACATCGACGAACAGTCATTCTGGACGGACGTCAAAATCATCCTTCAGACGATCATTGCGATTATCAACAGAAAGACGGTTTCGCTCCGCCGCAACCACCTACCCGCCTAACCCCCTCAACCCATACCTCCTTACCCCCTTACTCCCTTAAACCTTAAACACTAAACCATAACTCCTTACCCCCTTAAACCTTAAACCTTAAACCATAACCCTTAACCCTTAAACCACTAACCTTTATGTACACGCAAGAACAAGGATTATACGTGGCGCACTGCGAGGACGGCGCGCTCAGCATTCAAAGCAAAATGGCCAATAGGCATGGTCTGATCGCGGGCGCCACCGGCACCGGAAAGACGGTCAGCTTGCAGGTTCTGGCCGAGACTTTCAGCCAGATCGGCGTGCCCTGCTTCATGGCCGACATGAAGGGTGACCTTTCGGGCATCAGCCAAGCCGGCAAATTGAGCGGCTTTATCGAGAAGCGGTTGCCGGAGTTCGGCATCGAAAATCCTGAGTTCCAGGCCTGTCCAGTACGTTTCTATGACGTTTACGGCGAACAGGGACATCCAATCCGCGCCACCGTCTCCCAGATGGGACCGCAGCTGCTCTCCCGTCTGCTCGGTCTCAACGACACCCAGGACGGCGTGCTCAACATCGTCTTCCGCATCGCCGATGAACGCGGGCTGATGATTATCGACCTCAAGGACCTGCGTGCGATGTTGGAGTACGTCTCCAAACATGCCAAGGAATACACGATGAAGTACGGGAACGTCTCCACGGCTTCCATCGGCGCCATCCAGCGCGCGCTGCTGCAGCTCGAGGCGCAGGGAGCCGACAAATTCCTCGGGGAGCCGAGCTTCGACATCTACGACCTTATCCAGACCGAAAACGGCAAGGGCGTCATGAGCGTGCTCGCTGCCGACAAACTGATGATGCAGCCCAAGCTTTACAGCACCTTCCTGCTGTGGTTGCTCTCCGAGCTCTACTCCACCCTGCCCGAAGTCGGCGACCTCGACAAGCCGAAGTTGGTATTCTTCTTCGACGAGGCGCACACGCTCTTCGAGGACACCTCCAAAGCGCTGATAGACAAGATCGAGCAGGTCATCCGTCTGATCCGAAGCAAAGGCGTCGGCATCTACTTCGTCACGCAGTACCCGACCGACATCCCCGACAACATCCTCGGACAGCTCGGCAACCGCATCCAGCATGCCTTGCGCGCCTACACTCCCAAAGACCAGAAAGCCGTACGCACGGCAGCCGACACTTTCCGTGCCAACCCGAACTTCAAGACCGACGAGGCCATCATGAATCTGGAGACGGGCGAGGCGCTGGTGAGTTTCCTCGACGAGAAGGGAGCCCCGGGCATCGTGCAGCGCGCCAAAGTGCTCTTCCCGCTGTCACAGATCGGGGCAGTCACAGAAGGCCAGCGGTTGGACATCATCAAACAGAGCCGCGTCTATGGCAAGTACGACACCCCCATTGACAACGAGAGCGCCTTCGAAATCCTGATTAAGGAAGCTGAGGAAGCCCTTGCGGTTCAGGAGGCTGAGAAACAAGCGATTGAGGAAGCTAAACAGGAGGAAAAAGAGGGGAAGAAATCCTCCAAGAAACAAGGGGTCTTGGGCAAAGTTATCAAGGCCATCATCACCGCTGTGACCGGCACTTTGGCCACTGCCGCAGGCACCGCCATCAGCAACAAGGTGACCGGCAAGAAGACCAAGTCGAAAACCTCTACCAAGGAGAAGGTCATCAAGAACACCACCTCTGCCGCCACGCGCACGATCACGCGGGAAATTTCACGCGACATTTTGGGAAACATCCTTAAGTAGTTAGCAGTTAGCAGTTAAGTGCCGAATCGGAACAACTACGAACTACGAACAGCTTCAATAACCAATAACCTATAACCTATAACCAATAACCATTCAAGAATGCAAAAAGTATTAGTTATTTACACCGGCGGAACCATCGGTATGATGATGGACCCGGAAGACAAGGCCCTCAAGCCTTTTGAATTCAAAAACATCCGGCAGCAACTGCCTATGCTGGACCTCTTGGAGTGCGACATCACTTTCAAGAGTTTGCTGCCCCTCATCGACTCGTCGGACACCAATCCGCAGTTCTGGCTCCGGCTGGTGGATATGATCGAGACCGAATACCAGAACTATGACGGTTTTGTAGTGCTG
This sequence comes from uncultured Bacteroidales bacterium, assembly GCA_900319925.1. Lineage (GTDB taxonomy): Bacteria > Bacteroidota > Bacteroidia > Bacteroidales > WCHB1-69 > F23-D06. The sequence goes on from ONQE01000109.1 coordinate 5,441, forward strand.
CACGGCACCGACACGATGGCTTACACCTCTTCGGCGCTCAGCTTCCTGTTAGAGAATCTTGACAAGCCTGTCATCATCACCGGCTCGCAGCTGCCCTTGGGCGTGTTGCGCACCGACGGTCGTCGCAACATCCTCAACGCCATCGGATTTGCCGCAGACCAAAAAGACGGGAGGCCTATGCTGAACGAGGTATGCCTCTTTTTCCAGACCGCCCTTTTCCGTGGCAACCGCATCTACAAGGACGATGCCGCCAGTTTCAATGCCTTTCACTCACCTAACTACCCGCATCTGGCCAATGTGGGCACTGAGATATCCTACAACGAGCACTGTCTGCTCCCCAGAAGCGTCCCCGGCACCTTCATCGCCCACCATAAGATGGATAACAATGTAGGGCTCATCAAGCTTTTCCCCGGCATTAACCTCGCCACGATGGAAGCCATGCTCAACACGGAAGGTTTGCACGCTGTTGTGCTGGAGACTTTCGGTGTGGGCAATGCCCCGACATCTCCGGATTTCCTCAAGATTCTCAAGGACGCCATAGACCGAGACATCATCCTCGTCAACATCTCCCAATGCAAGGGCGGTGGCGGCGTAGAGATGCAACGCTACGCTACGGGTAAGCACCTTGCCGACATCGGTGTCACCTCCGGCAGCGACATGACGACGGAAGCGGCCCTCACCAAGTTGATGTACCTCTTCGGCGAGGGTTATCCTTTGAATACCATACGGAAATTGTTGAAAATGTCCCTTCGCGGGGAGTTAACCGAGAACTACTAATGGAAATCGAAATCTGCTGCGGATCTATCCAGTCTGCCGCGAACGCCAAAGCCGGCGGCGCGATACGCGTCGAGCTATGCCAAGGATTAGTGGAGGGCGGTACCACGCCGTCACCGGCAACCATACAATACGCCGTCCGCGAATTGGGGCTGAAGGTCTTCGTACTCGTGCGCCCGAGAGGGGGCGACTTCTGTTACAACGAGCTGGAAGTCAAAACCATGGAGGAGGACGTGGCCTTTTGCAAGGAGGCTGGGGCTTTCGGTATTGTGGTCGGTTTCCTGCATCCCGACGGCAGCATCGACACGGAGTTGACCCGTCGGTTTGTGGAGCTCTCCGCCCCGCTGCCCGTCACTTTCCACCGAGCCTTCGACGAATGTGCAGATCCGCTGAATGCCCTTGAGCAAATCATTGAGTGCGGGTGCGCCCGAATCCTGACCTCCGGCTGCAAGCCCACCGTCATAGAGGGCGCGGAAATGCTACAACAACTCGTTAAACAGGCTGACGGACGGATTACTATTCTCGCGGGAAGCGGTGTCACGCCGGAAAACGCCGTCGCGTTGCGCGAAAAGACCGGAGTAAAGGAAATCCACGGATCCTGCAAGAAGACGCGTCCGGACGGGGCGTGGGAGACGGATGCAGAGGAGGTGCGGAAACTGATCTTGCAATTGTGCGCAGAAGAGTAAGGCGAGAGATTTTTTTTGTATTTTTGCACCGTTGTTTTGTTGAAAGACAGGCAACGGTTTTTTATTGAAAAGAAAGCGTGTTTTCGCTTATCCGACAGAGTGAATCTGGACAATTTGCTGTGTTTGCACGGATATCGGAAATCAAGCTTGCCTATTATGTGTTTCATTGCCAAATAGGTGGGGCTTGTTCTTCAGTGTCTTGCAAACGGGAGTCCAGACCCTACTCTGTGGATGCTGTCGGATGGTAGCTCCACTTTCTTTTTGTGTTATACACTAAAGAAGATATTGACAATTAAACAGATAATAAAATGAGACAACGAATCACACCAATTATCTTCCTGCTTTGTGTCGCAGGAGCAACCTTCGCCCAGTCCACCGTCGTGCCAGTGGGCTGCGACGCGCAAAGCAATTCCGGCAGCGTCAGCTACACCGTCGGGCAGATCGCCGTGCAGACCTCGGCCAACAGCAACGGCTCCGTCTCCTCGGCAGAGGGCGTGCAGCAACCCTACGAAATTCAGGCCGTTGGCGTGGAGCACTACCCGCAGATTACCCTCAACGCCGTGGTCTATCCCAACCCGACCGAGAACCTCGCGCAACTGCGGCTCAACGGTTTCGAGATCCCGTCCGGCGGCCTCCGCGCCATCCTCTATGACGGCGGCGGCAAGCAACTGACCTCAATCCCCGTCACGGAAGACCTCACCGCGTTCCAGATCGGCCACTACGCCACCGGCACCTACTACCTCGAGCTGCGTGATGGCAAGCGCGTATTGAAGACGTTCAAGATTGTGAGAAGTTAGCAGTTAGCAGTTAACGAAGCAGTTCCGGTCTTAGCCTCCATTCCAGAAGGGCCGAATGCCTGAAGTATGTTAACCCAGGGTGAGCGATAGCG
>ONQE01000036.1 GCA_900319925.1 uncultured Bacteroidales bacterium
CATGGACTGTGTCGTGGTGGCACCGCTGAGTTTCAGAGGGCCGGTCCAATAGTCGTCACCGACTTGTCTGAAACGGACAGCAGCCAATTTCAGCTGTTCGTTGGCGTCTTTACCACCGATCCACAGAGCGGCGCAGAACATGGACGTTTTGCCAGAGCCTTTCGGCACCTCATATTCGGCCAATTCCTTGAACCACATGGTACCGCCCGTTTCGATGTAGGCGCGCACATTGTTCACCGTCAACTCATTGGAGGCACTTGCCGGAAGGCACGTCGCCGATTCCGCTTTTGCTGAGGAGGAACTTTTAACCACTCCTTTGACTTTTTCAGCACGCAACGACCCGGTCATCGCGAGCACCGTCAGAAGTGTCAAGCAGAAAATTTGTTTAATATTTTTCATATATCTAATTTTTTTCTATTGAATTAAAAACCGAACTGAATACCTAAGCTGGCACGGATAGGACGGCTGTAGTTATACGGGTTCTGAACGGCCATCTGATAGTACCAAATGAAGGAAGGCACATAAATCTGGGATTGGATGTTCTGCTGATAAGCGGCAGCGGAGAGGAAACCATCGTCATCGGGGTTGCCGGTGTAGTCATACACAGAAACGATGTTCTTGAAGTTGAAGAGGTTCTGGATATCGACGTAGATGGTCAGGTAACCGATCTTGGCGGACTTGGCCTTGCCGTTCTCGTCTTTCTTGTTCTTGTTGAAGTTGAACATGAAGGTCTTGTCGATACGCAGGTCAGCTTGGAACTGCCACGGCAGGTTGGAACCGTTGATGGTACCGGAAATCGTCTTGGTGCCCAGACCGCCCAAAATAGCGGAATAAGGCGTGCTGGAACGGGTGTAAGGCATACCGGAAGCGGCGGAGAACAAGAGGGAGAAGCCCGTGTTGGCCAACCACTCGATTTCCTTGACCGTCTCCTTGCCATCGACGATCTTCACCTTCTCGGTCTTCGGACCGTTGTAGTTGACACCGTCCTCGAAACGATAGTTGAAGTTGACACCGATGTTATGACGCTGGTCGAAGCTCAAGTTGGTCAGAGTACGAAGGTTCGGCTGACCGGCTTGCAGAATGGCCTTCTGTCCATCAGCGCTGGAACCAGTACCCTTGGCGAACTGCAGGGTGTAGTTGGCCTGCAAGGTCACGTTGTTGATTCTGTTCGTCTTGAAGGAGAAGGTGAAGCCTTGCACCGTACCGAAGTCCATATTCTGGTAGGAATAGTAGGTGGTCGGATACGCACCGCTGAAGCGGTAGGTCTGGATCATGTCACGTTTCTCGGAATAGTAGGCGGCCAAGCTGATAGCGGACTTGTTGCCGACTTTCTGACGGAAACCGATTTCGTAGTCGATGCTCTTCTGCGGTTTCAGGTTCGGGTTGTTGATGGTCGCGGTGTTACGTTGGTAGATGAACATGTAATCCACCGGGGAGATGCGCAGACCCGTAGGACGGGAGGTGATGATGTTGTAGTGCGCATAGAACAGGGAGTTGTCGTTCACCGGGAAGGAGAAGGAGATACGAGGCATCACAGACCACTGGGCCTTATAGTCGGTGAAAGCGCTGGCTTCCACCTTCGTGATGGAGTTGACTTGGTCGATCTCGTTCTTCAACACAGGGCCGTTGACATACAGGGAGAGGTCGGACTCGGGGTTGACCACCACTTCACCGTTGGCGTTGTACCAGGTGTCGCCGTAACGATAACCCACGATGGAGGAGGTGTTGAACTCACCACCCTGGATGTCGGCCTCGCTCATATAGACGTCCGTACCGGAATAGTAAACCACCCACTCATCCGTGGCATTGCCGACGAAGTTGAGGTTCTTGTTGATGTTCTTCAGGTCGCCGACCGTGTAGGCTTCGCGGAAGAGGTAGGGGTCTTTCAAGACAGATTGGTTGGCGTCGAAACGGTCAACACGCACACCCACGTTGAACAACAGGGAGTTGATGGAGAACTTATCCTGAAGATAGAAGGCCATGTAAACGGGCTCGTAGGCACCGATGTGGTAGGTCTTCTGACCGTCAGAACCGACATTGTTGAAGAAGTCTTCAATGGAAGTCTTGCTGTTGTACTTCTTGCCCGTGTGGTCGTAACCGTAGTAGGTGACCATGGAGCTGTTACCGCCGGACGTACCCAGGAGGAGTTCCTCGGCGGAGAACATATTGACGTCGAAGGTGTTGGGCGAGAGGTTGTCGATATCAATCCAGTCGTCACCATCGGGATTGAGGCCGAGACGTTCACGCAGGCTGCGGTCAAAGTAGGTCTGGCTGGGCAGATCCACGGCACGGTGGTAGAAAACATACAACTCACCATCCTCATCCCAAACTTCATAGTTGTTCTTGTCCAACTGCATGATGTGGTAGTTGGCCTCGTTGCGCATCAGCGTCCACAAAGAGTAAGCAGCGATACCATAGTAGGAGTTTTTCAGTTTCTCGAAGTCATAACCGAACTTCAACTCGTGGTTCTTCAGGTTCATGGAGACACTGGCCTTGAAAGCGAGCTGGCTCTCATCACGCTCTGCATAAGAGGTACCACCGATTCCAGGAGGAGAATACATGGAGTAGATGGAGGAAGGACCGTCGCCATTGAACAGGGCGCCGTACTTCATATAGGTCTCTCTGCTCCAGGGGTCGCCTGCCATTTGAGCCACGCTCTCGGGGGTGAACTCATTGAGGAAGTCGAGGGTGTACTGGGCCAACACATTGTTGGCGTTGTGGTCGGGATTGATATGGAACGCCACGGAGTCACGGTAGCCCAAAAATTCATGCGCACCATAGAAAATAGTAGAGTCATTCACTCTAACGTCTGTGCGCTCGGGATCGAAATATTCGAACTTATGGGTCGTGAACTGGCCGATGTAACCGTAATCAAAGAGGTTTTTCTTGAACAAAGGATCGTAAGTGGCCGCCGTATAACGATAGTACAACGCGTTAATGTCATACATGAGGTTCTTGAGCACGGCGTTGCCGGAGGTGTCATTCACAACGCGGTGGTTGAAGTGGGCGTTCAAACGGGTGGAGTTACTTCTGTTGACAGAGTAACGACCAATGTCGAACATGCTGCCGCCTGACTTGTTCCAGCCGGGCTCGTACACGCCGCTGAGGGACAGCTTCATGTTGTGGTTCTTGCCCATGATGAAGTCCAGTTTGAGCTGTGCGAGGGCGCCCCAGCCGTTGGCGTTCTTATGGGTATGCACTTTGTGGAAAGACTCGCTGGTGAGATACTCGCCTGCCAAGGTGTATTGGCCGAAGTTGGTCGTGCTGTAACGCAGCGGATGGGCTGCAAGAGCCTCCACCACGTCTTCGTTGGCCACCCATGTGCCGCCGCGGGCAGGACCGTAAATATCGTGCGTGTAAGAAAACTCACCGCTGAACAGGAATCCGATGCGGGTGGGGTCGTGTTTGGTCTTGCCTTTCAACAGCGGACCGGAGACGTCGGCCGCCACCAGGAAGTTGTTGTAACCGTCGATGGAGCCACGGAGCTCGAGGGAGCCGTGGAAATCCTTCGGGGCCTGCTTGGTGGTGATGACCGTGAAGGAGGTACCGTCACCGTACTCGGCCGGGATACCACCCTGGATCAACTGGACCTCCTCGATGGAGGACATGGAAACACTACCACCGCGCACACGCACACCGTCGATAACGGTCTGCTGGCCATCGGAACGGTTACCACGAACAGCCGCCACATCGCCGTCCACAGAAGCAACACCTTCTTGTGCGGCCAAGGCGCTACCCACGGAACGACCGGGCGTCGTACGGATCATTTCGCCCGACATACGGCTCGCCGACGTGGTGTTATCCGCGGAGAATACCGGCGGTTCCCACTCAATGATGACTTCTTCCACATCATTCGTGAGGTCGATCTCAAAATCGATGAACACGACCTCGTTGGTCGCCACCGTCACACCAGACTTCGTCATTTTCTTGTTCTGCATGACGGCGTCAACCTCCAGGTCGTACGTGCCGGCCTCGATGTTGAACAGTGTGTAATCACCATTTCCGTCAGCCGTCGCCATGTTGACGACACGGTCACCCGTTTTCAGGAACACTCTGGTGTAAGGCAGAGGGGTTTTCTCCTGATCCGTCACTTTACCTTTAATCTGGCTCTGTGCGAATGCCGCGCTTGTGAAAAGGATGATTACTCCTAACGTTGCGAGTAATTTTTTAATCATAGCCTTTAATTTATATTAAACATAAAACTTCTTTTCCACTCTATAATAAGCTTGCAAAAGTATAAAATTTTTCAATACGGATTCTGCAAAAATCTTTATTTGTACAAAAAAAATTTGCTCTATTATAATATATATACTATAAATAACTCTAAATCACATAGATAAAAAACCCCACAACGCGTGAACGTGTGTGGGGCTGTTGGTGTTGGCCTTAGCTGAAACTCAAAAACTAATTGTACACCCGCAACTGGTACCCGTCATAGCGGGTACGGTACTCCCGCAACGGCCACTTCGCGGGACCGGAAATGACCGTGCCGTCAAGGATGTTGTAGAGGGAACCGCAAAGGGAGTCAATGAGCATGATGTTGCTCGGATGCATCTTCAGCCACGAGCCGTTCTCCTCCCAATCGTAGGAACAGGAACGGTCGTAGGCCACGAACGTCCACTCGTCAACGCGGTAGACCACAATCCCGCTGATGCCGCCCGTGAAATACTCGTAGCCGCCGTACGTGTTCAGCCGGTAGTACTGCGGGTCATTGGGATAGATGACGAAATCGACCTTCTTGTAGGGGATGGTCTGGTGATAGTTGAGGTCGCAGGCGGTGAAAAACAGCACCGTGAGCAAGACCGTGGCAAAAAGACGCTGCTTCATCACTGTGCTTTTTCGGCGATGGATTTTTTCTTCTTTATCGGCTTAATCGCTTCATTACCAAACGAGTAGGTGATACCTACGATGGCGTTGATGCCGAAGTTGTTGAAGCCGTAGTAGTTCGTGGCATACTGGCAACCGATGTTGTTGATGTTCGCAAATGCCGTAAACTGCTTGGTAATCAGATACTCAAACCCGATACCGAAGTTCAGCACCGGCTTGACCGACTTGGTACCCGACGCCGATTTCCGGACATCGTTCTCGAGACAGTACTCCAACGTCGGAGGCCCGTCAGGATCCCCGTACTCGTCGATGATCTGCGTGTAGGTCGGCACCAGCGCCCAGCGGTCGAGGCCCACCTTGGCATTGGCCGTGAAGATATAACGGTTGTTCAGGATGTACTTGCCCTCGAAACCGATCTCCCAGCGCGGGGTGTAGAGCGGTTTGCCTCCGGTGACGGAGTCGGAACCGAACCAGTTGTACCCCTCGAGGAAATAGTAATCGTGGTAACGTCCCGTGAGGGTCAGATAGAGGTGGTTGATGGCCTCCCAGCTCAGGTTGGCGTTCACGTCCAGCTCCTTGCCCTTTTTGGCATAGACCACGTTGAACTGGTTCTTGAGCAGGCTGGCCGTGTCGAGCATGTAGAACGGCAGGTCGCGGCTGAAGGAGTACCGCGCCGACACGTGGTAGTTCAACTTGCTGGTTATCTTACCCTTGACACCGCCGTAGATGCTGATCTGCGTCTTGGTGAACTTCAGCGTGTCGAGATCGGGTTTCAGGTAGGGGTTCTCATAGAGCAGCTTTTTCATGGCGGTGTACTCGCTGCGCCCGTCAACACCCACGTAGAGGTTGAGCACGTCACGGATGAGACCGAACTGCAGCTCCGCCACGGGATAGATCGGGCACTGCGTCTTGTTGTACTGGTTGAGGATCGGCACGCCGACACCCACCAAGAGGTGGTACTCGCGGATGCTGAAGCGCATGGTCGGTTTGAGCTCGAACTTGAGGGTGTTGTCGATGCGGCGACGCAACAGGCTGCCGTCCGTGCCCATCGGCACGCTGTCGTTCCACATATTGTTGTAATAGTCGAGTCCCAGGTCGAGTTGGTAGTGCTGCATGCCGGAGATTTTCAGGAACTTGGCATCGTAGGCCAACATTCCGCGCAAGCCCACGCTGTGCTCGATGTTCTTCCAGCTGGTGCGCAGGAAATCGTAACCGACCCTCACGTCTTCCTTGAGACGGCGCTCCTCGGCGGTATAGTTGGACCGGAAGCCGACTTCCGCGTGCACGTGGTTGAAGTTGTTCTTGATGCTGTCGCGGTAGGCCTTGTCATAGTATTGATCGGGATTCCGGTAGAGCTCCGGGCGCACCCAGTCGGTCGAGTAACCGTAGAGGTTGGCGAGCTCGTGGTTGTAGTCCACGGCGGAATAGAGCGTGTAGTTTTTGAAGATGCGGTTGAAGAAGAGGTGCACGCGCGTGTCGCTCGTGGGGGCGTACGCGTACTTCTTCTGCTCCTTGCCGATCGGGCCCGCCCACGACGAGAAGTGGTGGAAGTTCAAGCCGTAGGAGTATTTCGGACTCTGGCAGTTGTGCATCGACAGTTCAGCCAACGGCGTGATCGGGTAGCCGAAGCCGAGCTTGATGTAGTTGCGGTAGTAGCGCTCCTTGACTTCGGGGTTGAGCTTGCCCACCTGCATGTCGCCCGCCGCGAACTGCACCTGCGGCTTCGCGGGAGCCACCACATAGTTGAACTCCATCTTCTCGCTCACCACCGTGTCCCGCAGCACTGCCTGCTGGTTGATTTTGTTGGAATTGGCCAGCTTCGGCACGTACTTGATCAGCAACTGCGCCGAATCAACTACCTGCGCATTCAGGCCAATGCCACAAACCAACATAAGAACCAATAATATCGTTATCTTTTTCATCTTTCTGTATCTATTTTCGATTACTAACTACTAACTACTAACTGCTAACTACTAACTGCTAACTGCTAACTGCTAATTCTCCAACGCATCGACTTCTGCAATCTTCTGTTGGGCCAACTTCACCAAATCCTCGCCGCCGTAGTTGTCAACGATGCTCTGGTACGTGTGGCGTGCCTGGAAGTAGTTGCCTTTGGCTTTGTAGAGGTCTCCGTAGAGGATGAAGGTCTTGGCGTACCAGTACTCGGAGGAGTAGTCACTGCCGAGGATGGCCTTGATGCGGGCCTCGCAGTCATCGAGATCCTTGTCGTAGTTGAGGGCGATGTCGGCCAGGTGATAGGCGGCCTCGGCGCAAAGGTCGTTGCTGCCCTTGGGCATCAGCTGGCTGTAGTAGTTCTTGGCGGTGGCCACCTCTTTGAGTTGCATGGCGGAATTGCCGGCGATGAGCAGCGCCTCCGACAACAGATCATGGTCGGGCTGACCGGAACGGATGATGTTCTCCGCACTCGTCAACGCCGTCCGCCACTCCTTCAGATTGTAGGCGCAGCGCATGGCACCGTTGTTGGCATAGATGATTTCCTCCTCGGCGGTGGTGTTCTCCATCAGCTTGTTGAAGTAGGTCAGCGCCTTGGCGTATTTCTTGTCATTATATAATATAGAAGCAGCCTTGTGCAACGCGGTCACGTTGAACTCGGTCTTATATTTCTTGATAATCTCCTCGTAGTCCGCCAAAGCATCGTCGTAACGCCGCATTCCGTATTCGCACTCGCCCTTGTAGAAGTGGGCTTTGGCCACGAACGAACCGTTGGGGAACTGCCGCAGGTAGTCTTGGCAGGCCGCGATGGAGGCCTCGCAGTCGCCGCGGTTGTATTTGGTCTCCGCCGCCTTGAAGGCAATGGAGTCCTGACGGTCGGCGGAGATGTTCATGTTCTTGGAGCGCACGTAGTCGAAGAACTCGCTCGTGTTGCCGTTCTCCGTGTAGATGGTCTCCAAGTTGGCGAGCGCATCCTTGGCCTCCTGCGAACCCGGGAAGGTCTCCACCACGTACTTGTAAGTGGAAATGGCCATCTGCGGGTTGTCGCTGTTCAGGTAAGCTTGCGCCAGACGGGTGTGCGCCTGACGGATGTACTGGCTCTTCGGGTGGTTCTTGATGAACGACTTGTAGGCCGAGATGGCACTCGCGTAATCGTTCTGCGTATGGTAGGTCACCGCGAGATCGAACTCCGCATCATCCTTGTAACTCGATGAAGAATAGTTGTTTAACAGACGCTCCAACGTCTGGATTTTCTTATTGTTGTTCTTCTGGTAGCCGTAGCATTTCGCCAACTGATAGACCGCATAGTCGGCGTTCGACTGCCCGAGACGCTCGCACTGGTCGTAATACTTGATGGCGTTGGGCAGGTCGAGCTGCATAAAATAGCAGTCGGCCAAACGGGCGGAAGCATCCGCTTGGATGTCAATATTTTCCGAATTCTTCGACTTGCTGAGGTAGGTTTTGAAGTGGTTGCCGGCATCCCTGTACCGTTTCAACTTCAACGCCGCATAACCAAGTGAATAATAGGAATCTACGAAATATTCGTTGGAGGAAGCCCCCGTAGCGTTCTGATAGGTCTGGAAGGAATTGTAGGCCTCCTTGTACTGCTCGTTACGGTATTGCGCCTCGGCCTTCCAGTAGAGGGCGTCGAGGTGCGTCTTCTTGTCGGACGGTGAGGCGAGCGTCTTGCCCAAAAGCGTGAGGGCGTCCTTGTAGTTCTTGTTGTTGATGAGCTCGAGGGCGCGGTTGTACGTGCAGCGTTGGTAGGCTTTCAGGATGGACGGGCTCTTGCTCTTGAGTTTCTCGATGGAGGTGATGGCGGCCTGGTAGTTCTTGGTGGAGAGGTAGATACGGGAGAGATAGTCGGCGGCCTCCTCGCTGTGCTGCGCATGCGGGTAGCGGTTGAGGTAGTCCTGCAACGCCTCGATGCCGTTGTTGAAGGGGCTGGTGGAGGTTTCGCACTGCAGCTTGGCGTAGTTGAACAGCGACTCCTCCTGGATGGCCGGGTCGAAGTCGTACTTGGAAGCCTCCTTGAAGCTCTGGGCCGCGAGCGTGCGCTGGCCGGTCTTCATGTAGCAGTCGGCAATGAGGAAGTAGCACTGCTGGGTCATCGCGTCGGGCTCCTTGTCGTTGGTAGCGTGGGAGAAGTCGTTGATGGCCTCGTTGTAACGCTGCACGCGGTAGTCGGTGAAGCCCATCGCGAACCAATCGTTCCGGTCGAGGGTTATATCGTTGTTGTTCTGCAACTTGGCGAAGTTATCGGCGGCATCCTCATACTGGTTGAGGTTGTAGTGCGACAGGGCCACGCAACGTGCCACCTGCGACTGGTTCTGGTCTTTCGGGGTGCCGATTTCGGGCGCGACCTGCAGCACCTTCTCATACTCGCCGTTCTTGAAATAGATCTGGGTGAGGAAGTAGGGCACCTCGCTCTTGAACTCGGGATTGTCCTTCAGGGTGAGGAAGTCCTCGAGCGCTTCGTCGTACCGTCCCTCCTGGTAGGCCATGTAGGCGAGGTAATAGGCGCTGCGCTCCTTGTAGGGGCCCTCCTCCTCGCGCGCCTTGCGGAACAGCATCCGGGCGTTGTCGTAATCCTTCGTCATGAAGTAGGCGTAGCCCTTCTTGAAGTGATACTCCTGCACGTTCTCGGGCTGGATCTGCGACTCGTAAATCTCGTCGAACTGGGCGATGGTCTTCTTGTAGTCCTTGCGTGCGAAGTAGAAACGGCCGAGGTAGTAGCGAGCTTCGGGCACGGAGGTATGCACGGGGTAGCGGTCGATGAACGACTGCAGCAAATACCCGGCATCCTGGTTGTCGAGCTTGGCGGCGCACACGCCCCGGTAGAAGAGCGAGTTGGTGCGCAGGTCGTGCTGCGTGTCGTCGGTGCTCTCATACACGCTGCGGAAGTACTGCTGCGCGGAGCCGTACTTTTCCTTGTTGAACAGGTCCACCGCGGTCTGGTACTCATACTGCGGCGACTTGAAGTTCTCCGTGCGTTGCGCGGAAACGGTCTGGACGATGAAAAATCCTGCCATCATCAGCGGCAGAACGGCTTTGAATATCTTCATATATACCACTTGTTATTAGCTATTTTACAAACGAACAAAGATACAACTTCCAAAAGTCGCTTTTATTGTAGTAAAAATTACTTATAAACAGTGGATTTTTAATATAAAAACTTCCTTAAGCCGTCCCGAAGGGACAACACGCGCGAAGCGCAAGTAACCCCACACAAGGCGAAGCCGCAGTGTGGGGCCACGCAAGCAACGAAGCCGCAGTGTGGGGCCACTGACAGCTAATACACGTACGGGAAAATCTTATAACGGTTCAGCGACGTGAACTCCTCGCCGAAGAACTGGGTGTAGCGTGCATAGACGGCTTTGGAGCGCGGGACGATGTTGGCCAGGCTCCAGAGGAGGAACACCGCGCCCGACACCGACCAGGTGAGGATGGCGAAACCGGCCCACTCCAAAATCTCCCCGAAGTAGTTGGCGGAGCTGATCTTGCGGAACATCCAACCGTAGGGGATATAGTAGTTGTTGTCGGTGACATCGCTGCGCAGGTCGCGAATCACGCGGTCGGAATGCAGGTTCACGACCATCCCGAACAGGAAGAGCGCGGTACCGAAGATAAACTGCGGCGACCAGAACCAGGAAACGGGATAGGCGTCGGCCGGCGAGAAGAAAAAGAGCCAACCACCCTGCATGATGGCATTGAAGGTGTTGAACAACGCACCGGTGATGATGATGGAGACCGGCATCTTGCTCTGTCCCTTCATCAGCAGCGGGAAGATGAACGATCGTTGGAAATAGTGGAACTCGAAAAAGGAGAACATCACGCAGGTCACCACATTGAACGGTTTCACGTTGGTACCCAGCGAGATAAAGTAGAGTATCAGCATCGTGAAGAAAACCGGGCACTCCATGATGAACCAGCCTATGTTGCTGCGAACCGACACGCCCCAGCGGTTGTTGAACGTCATACCGTAGGCCGGGGTCACAAACTGCAGCACGATGAACACCACAATGCCCAAAATGGTCATCACAGGGAGCAGAATGTGGTAAAACTGGGCGAAAATTTCCATAACGTCGGCTTATGAGAATGATTTTCCGTCAAATATTTTCTTACGCTTAAGATAGTGGAGTTTCACCACCGATTCGGGGTAGCAGTCCTGGAAAGCGAGTTTCGGGAAGGTGTTGCGCTTGGCGTAGAACTGCTTGTAGGTGCGCGCAAACGTGAAGATGGCCTTGTACACTGCCGTGAAGTCCTTGAAGTGGCCTTGCGCCAGGAACGAGAACGCCGCCACTTGGTCGAGGAAGAATCTCAGTATCAAGGTCTTGGCCAACCGCTCCTCCGGCAGGTTCTTGATGAGCAGGTAGAGGCTGTTGCGGAAGTTGAGGAAGGTCTTGTAGGAGTTGTTCTTGGGCAGGGTGCCGCCGCCGATGTGATAGACCACCGAGGCGGGGTTCACCTTGATCTTGTAGCCCAGGTTCTTGATGCGCCAGCAGAAGTCGATCTCCTCCATGTGGGCGAAGAAATCGCCGTCGAGGCCTTCCATAAGATGATAGACGTCGCTGCGCACGAACATGGCCGCGCCGGTGGCCCAGAAGATGTCGATGACATCGTCGTACTGCCCGCGGTCTTTCTCCACATTGCTGAACACGCGGCCGCGGCAGAAGGGGTAGCCGTACTTGTCGATGTAGCCACCGCTCGCACCCGCGTACTCGAACTCGTCGCGACGGTCGAAGGAGCGCAGTTTGGGCTGCACCGCCGCGATTTTCTCGTTGGCGTCCATCTGCTCGATCACCGGCTCTATCCAGCCGTCGGTGACCTCGATGTCGGAGTTGAGCAGACAGTAATACTTGGCCTCAACACGTTGGAGCGCAAGATTGTAGCCGCGCGCGAAACCTTCGTTGCGTTCGTTCAGCAGCAGCTTCACCTGAGGGAAATGCTCTTCCATGAAGGCCACGGAATCGTCTTTCGAAGCGTTGTCGCACACCACGACCTCCGCATAATCGGGAAGCGTGCGCAACAAGGTGGGCAGGAACCTTTCCAGGAACCGCTTACCGTTCCAGTTCAGAATGACGATCGCTAACTTCGACATAATCCGCTGATTTCATAAAACGGCAAAGATACATTTTTTTTGGTTCACTTCGCACCGTTACTTTCTTGCGGGATTACGCGGCTATTTGGAGGGATACAGGACAGGACACAAAAAAAAGACCGATTCGTTGTGAACCGGTCTCTTGCGCTCCCTCAAGGACTTGAACCTTGGACCCTCTGATTAACAGTCAGATGCTCTAACCAACTGAGCTAAGGAAGCGTTCCTTTTTTGATGGCGCAAAAATACACTTTTTTTGATATCCTGTAACCTCTTGCACATTTTTTTTAGAATAACCATAAAGAACTGAATATAAATCAATTATACATCCATTCTTTGAAACAAGGAACTTTTGGCGAGCCTGTTTTGCCTAATCAAATGGAAAAAAAAGGAAGATTTTCAAGCAAAAGGGAGCTGAAGTGAAACGTCCGAAGCGAAAAGCCATAAGCGAAAAATCGTATTTTTGCGGCCGAAAAATTGACAAACGTCTATGGCCATTCCTTTCACCCGACAAACCCTCGCCAACGGGCTGCACGTGCTGGTGCACGAAGACCGCACCACGCCCTTGGCCGCCTGCACCATCGTGTATCGTGTGGGCTCCCGCGACGAAGACCCCGCCTGCACCGGCATCGCCCATCTGATGGAGCACTTCATGTTCAGCGGCTCCGACCACGCGCCCGACTTCGACCTCGCCCTCCAGAAAGTCGGCGCCATCAACAACGCCTACACCTCACAAGACCTTACCTGCTACTATATTGTATTGCCTGCCAACAACATAGAGACCGCCCTTTGGCTGGAATCCGACCGCATGGCCGCCCTCTCCTTCAGCCAGCAAGGACTCGACGTGCAGAAGCAGGTGGTGATGGAGGAGTTCAAGGAGACCTGCCTCAACCAGCCTTACGGCGACCTGATGATGCACGTTTACGGTCTGAGTTACCGGAACCACCCGTACCAATGGCTTCCTATCGGGAAGGAACTGTCTCATATCGAGCAAGTTGACATGAACATCATCCGCCGTTTCCACGACACGTTCTACTGTCCGGCGAACGCCATCCTCGTGGTGGCGGGCAACGTCCATGCCGAAGAGATTTTCGCGATGGCGGACAAGTGGTTCGGGGACATTCCGGCCTCCGGCCGGAACCCCCACCGCTACCCTCAGGAGTCCCCCTCAAAGGAAAACCGGCTGAAAGAAGTCCGCAAGCCCGTCCCCGACGACATGCTCTTCAAGAGTTGGCTGATGCCCGCCCGCACCGGCGCCGACTACTGCGCCTACGATCTGCTCTCCGACATCCTCGGCACCGGACAGAGCTCCTACCTCTACCGCAAGTTCGTGATGGAGAACCGCCTCTTCACCGACATCTCCGCTTCGGTGTCCGGCTCCGCCGACAAAGGTCTGTTCTTCGTCAACGGACGTCCCGCCGAAGGAATCTCCATCGAACAGGCCGACGAACAATTAACGAAATATCTCGCTGATTTCCAATTCAACGACAAATTGAGCTACGACCTGCAGAAAGTGAAGAACAACGCCGAGTCCATCATTTTGGAACGGAATCTGAAAGTGGAGGACCGCGCCAACACCTTAGCCACCGGGGAGTTCTACAGTCGTGCCGAAGACTTCGCCGACGAGCGCACAGGCTACTTCGCCGTCACCGAGGAGGACATCCGACGGATTACCGAGACGATGTTCAAGAGGGAGTGCGGGAATACCTTATATTATTGTAAGGGTTAAGGTTTAAGGGTTAAGGTTTATGGTTTAAGGGGTAAGGGGTAAGGGTTATGGGTTATGGTTTAAGGGTTATGGGGTAGGGGCGAATGATTATTTGCCCCTACCATCACAATAATTTTTTGATTTCCAACAATTTCTCCCGAATCTGCGTCAGCGTGGTGACGATGGCGGCGGTTTCGGCCTCCTTCATGAAGTTGTTCTTGATGGCGGTTTTCGCGCCTTGGAGGGTATAGCCCTTCACCTTGGTGAGGTACTGGATGGTGCGCAGGATGGCGATGTCGTTTTTGGAATAGAAGCGGTCGCCTTTCTTGTTCTTGCGCGGCTTGATCATGTCGAACTCCTTCTCCCAAAACCTCAGCGTGGAGGCAGGAACTCCCAATGCCTCAGCGGTTTCGCCGATGCCGTACCAGATTTTCTCCTGGGACGCGATGGTCTCAGGCAACGAGTCGGTGATGGGGGTGTTCTCTTCCATGGCGGTTATTCTTCGTCGGTGCGGCGGCGCTGGTCGCGCTCCTTGATGGTTTCGCGTTTGTCGTACATTTTCTTACCCTTGGCCAAGCAGATGTCGAGCTTGGCGTAGCCGTTCTCGTTGATCCACAGCAAGGTGGGGATGATGGTGAAGCCGCGTTCGTTGAGCTTGGTCATCAGCTTGCGCATCTCCCTGCGCTGGAGCAGCAGCTTGCGGTCGCGCTTGGGCTGGTGGTTGTTGTAGCTGCCCTGCGCGTACTCGCTGATGTGCATGTTGTGAACCCATAATTCGTTGTTAATGAACGAACAATAGGCATCGGTGATATTGGCGCGCCCCGCCCGGATGGATTTGATCTCCGTGCCGGTCAGCACAATGCCCGCCGTGTAGGAAGTGTGCAGATAGTAGAGGAATTCCGCCTTCCTGTTCTTGATCGCGATCTGAGTGTCCTGTTTTCTCTTGCCCATAGTGTTTTAATCGGCGGCAAAGATACGCTTTTTTAGTGAACAGTGAGTAGTGAATAGTGAGCAGTCCAGGGCAATCGTACCAAAATTCCATTAAGACTTAGACATAGACTAATGACACGGACAGCCTTATCCTTTGATGACAGCAATAGGATGCAGTTTGGTCAGGATTTTCACGAGGTCTGACTCTTGCGCCAGCACCTCGTCGATGTTTTTGTAAGCTGAAGGCGCCTCGTCGAGGTCGCTGCGGGTACGGATGCCGTGGACGATGTTCTGCGCGTCGAGGAAGGCGATTTCCGCCTGCAAGTCGATGGTGTTCTGCGCTTCCGTACGGCTCATCAGACGTCCGGCGCCATGCGAACAGCTCAGGAAACTGTTCTCATTGCCCAAGCCCTCCACAATGTAGGAGCAAGTCCCCTGCGAACCGGGGATGATGCCCACCTCGCCAACGCGGGCGCGGGTGGCTCCCTTACGGTGCACAATCACATTCTCCCCGAAATGGTTCTCCCATGCGGCGTAGTTGTGCGCGATGTTGATCATCGGCTCAAACGTGATGTCCGGGTAGGCTTCCTGCAAAATTTCCATAATACGTTGCATCATCAGCGAACGGTTGGCCAACGCGAATGCCACGCAATACTGCATTTCCGCCCAATACTGATGGAATTCGGGGCTCCTCACCGGCAGGAAAGAAAGCTCCATCTCCGGGTTGACAGAGGAAAACCATCGCTCGTTCAGCTGGCGGGCGAGCTTGTCGTAGTAGTCGCACACCTGCTTGCCCAGATTACGGGAACCGGAATGCAACATAATCCAGACAAAGCCTTCCTCATCGCGCTGCAATTCGATGAAATGGTTGCCACCGCCCAGCGTGCCGATCTGCTTAGTGGCGGCCACATACTGACGTTTCACCACCGTCGTCTGCTCGATGTCGAAATCTTGCGGCATAAGTGCTTCATCCTGAGCTGTTTTGTGATGCTCCATGCCCACCGGAATACGCTTTCGGATATTGCGCATGATGACCTTGCGCAGCGTCTCCTGCGGAAGATCCTCCACACGGAGTGAACTCTTCACCGCACACATCCCGCAGCCGATGTCAACCCCGACCGCATTGGGGATGACCACTCCTTTCGTGGCCAAAACCGCCCCGATGGGCATCCCCACACCGCCGTGTACATCCGGCATCAGCGCGAGATGGTGGAACAGAAACGGCAGACTGCTCAAGTTCGAAATCTCTCTCCAGGCCTTCACGTCACATACGGACGCCCACATCTTGACCGGTGTGTTTTCAATCATAAATTCTTTCATATCGTTACGTTTTTAAATTCGGCGGCAAAAATAAAACCCCGCTACGCAATCTTTTTGCGTAGTAAAAAATTTATTTTTGCAAAAGGGATTATTTTCTTTGATGTAGTTTATAATATTCTGATTATTAGTATTATGCCTTTAACAAAAAATGCACTGATTCGATATAAGACCATAGACAACTGTTTGCGCAACCGATGCAAGCGGTGGACTTTGGACATGTTGGTGGATGCCTGTTCCGAAGCGCTGTACGACTATGAAGGGGTCGGGAACATCTCCAAACGGACGGTGCAACTGGATTTGCAGATGATGCGCAGCGACCGCTACGGATACAATGCCCCGATTGAGGTTTATGAACAGAAGTACTACCGTTATGCCGACCCCGACTACTCCATCACCAATTTGCCGTTGTCGCAGCGGGATTACGAGATGATGCAGGAGGCCGTGGGCATGTTGCGGCAGTTTCAGGATTTTGACTTCTTCACGGAGATGAGCGATGTGGTCAACCGAATGCAGGACCAGTTGGCCGTTTCCAAGTCGAACCGCAAGCCCTTAGTGGATTTCGAGCGGAACAGCAACCTCATCGGACTGAAATACCTCAACCCTTTGTACAACTATATTTCCAGAAAACAAGTCATAAATGTTCATTATCAGTCTTTTACGTCCCTGGAAACCAAAACATGGACGGTTTCGCCCTACTTGCTGAAAGAGTATCGGAACCGTTGGTTTTTGCTCGGCATGCGACACCGTGACGGAAAATTGCTGACGATGGCTTTGGACCGAATCAAGGGAATAGATTCGGCTGATAATGAGCAATTTGTCGAAAAGAAAGGCTTTGATAGCCGCACTTTTTTCAAGGATGTGATTGGGGTGACCAAGACGCGCAAAACCCCTTTGGCGACGGTTCGTTTCGAGGCCGACAAAGATCAGGCGCCTTACGTGGAAACCAAGCCGTTACATGCATCGCAGATGGTTTTGGAACGCGACGAGGACACGGGGAAAGTGATTTTCGAAATCAAAGTAGTGTTGAATGTAGAATTTTACGCACAGATCCTCTCTTTCGGGCCGGGTGTCAAAATCCTCGCGCCCGAGGCCGCCGTCAAGACGATGCGGGACATGGTACGGAAAATGTATGTGTTGTATCCGTGACGTAGATGTAGAGGCGTGCCATGGCACGTCTCTACAATACCTGAGAAAAGAGAAATAAATTATAAATACACACTGACAACGGACCATGAAGATACACTATCTTATCGAAGTTCCATCGTCTTTGTCATAGGGATTGCAAGTACTTCCCAAGGAGATGCCATACTGTAGCCATACTGATGCCATACTGTAGCCATACTTAAGAGTATGGCATCACTATGGCATCACTATGGCATCACTATGGCAAGTACTTGCGAAGTGCTTGCCATCGGCATGCTTAACCCTTACTTGTCAATGCCTGAAATAGGTTGACCGTTTTAAACACCAAAATCACCAAATCAAAAACGGATCAACAATGGAAAAATTAACAATTGAAGAACGGAGAA
>ONQE01000115.1 GCA_900319925.1 uncultured Bacteroidales bacterium
CAGGGTCATCCATAATACCCACCTCCAACGTACCGGAAGAACCCGTTCTGCAAGCCCAGAAGTGGACCATCAGCTGGCTCATGTCAAAGCTCTGATCCAGCGCGGGAGCAATAGCGATGTTGAAGCAGTTGGACGTCCAGTGGGCATCCAGATAATGCGATCCACTGTGGGAATAGGTGGTGCCGGTCGGGATGTAGAAGTGGTGGGCGTCGTCGGAAGCGTAACGGTTCCAGCAAACGATGTAATCCTGTTGGCCGGAGGAGTTGTACATACCCGTGTTGTAAACGCCGGTCTCGAAATCCTCGGAATAAGGCAGTTCTGTGATCGGTCCGCAGTCGGTGCGGAAAGAGGCGGAGATAGAGGTGCTCTCGATGCCGCCGCAGTCGGACCAGACGTAAATGTCGTACTCGGTGTTCGGAATCAGATTGTACACCGTGTAGGTGGTGTCGTAGGCAGTCTCCACAGTGCCTTCGCCGGGCACGAAGCCGGCAGGACCGTATTCGACGTACCAAGTGGAGGCATAGCCGGGCTCAGTCCAGTGGATGTCCACGGTCTCGGAGGTCACGGCATCCACCATAAGGTCGATCGGGTGGACACAGGAGGGGATGTAATCGAGGGTCACATCGTCGAGACGGAGGTTGTTGCCGCCGTTGCCCTTGCTGGCGCGGAAAGCGATGTACTGGCCGTAGCCCGTGTAGTTCGCGAGAGAGTATTCCACCAGGGTGTATTGGTTATTAGGCAAATAGGGAGCCGGGATGGTGTCCAAGACCTCGAAGGTGGTCGGGTCGCTCTTGTCGGTCATCACACCCAACTCGAAGATCACCGGAGCGGTGGAGGAGGTGCTGCGCACGTAGAAGGAGACCTGCAGTTGGTTCAGGCTGATGCTCTCGTCCACTCTCGGCATGATGGCGATGTTGGTGACATTGGCGCCGTCATAGAATCGGAGGGCGTTGGGCGTGGAATTCGCCGCAGAGGTCGGGTACATCTGCACCGGCTTGGAAGGATCCGTGGTGTAGCGATCCCAGCAATAGATGTAGGCATCGGTGCCGGAGCCGTAGGTGTCGCTGTCGAAGTTATTGCTGTACGGCAGAGTCACGATGGCCTCGCACTCGGTGCGGAAGGTGACGGTCTCGCTCCAGGCGCTCTCGTTGCCGGCGCCACAGACAGCGCGCACATGCAGCTGGTACTGCGTGTTGGCATCCAAACCGACAAGCGTGTAGGTGGAACCGGAGAAGGTGCCGGTGGAGGTCCAGTCGGCATCCGCGTCGGCCTTGTACTCGATTTCACAGTTGTCGGAAGCGTTGGGGTTGTACCAGGAAATCTCGGCGGAAGAGGCGTCAGTGGCACCCACGGCCACGGTGTTCGGGGCAATGCAGGAGACATTCTCGCAGGCGGTCAGACGGATGTTATCGACTTGCGTTTTCAGACGTCCGGTCGTCGGCATGTTCGTGATGCTCCAGTTGGCTCCCGCATCATGGCTGTATTCGCACTGCGAACGGTTGGCGTTCGTGTTGATGGTGTAGAACTTGGAGTTGCTGTTGTTCACCTCGCTGCCGGTGATGTCGTTGACGATGAGCAGCAGGTTGTCATAGCCGTTGTAGTAGAAGTTGGTGTCGAAGGCGATATTGACCCAGCGGTCGGCACCGTTGCGGTTGAAGGTCACCGGACCGGAATAGACGTGCACGTAGCTGTCCGTCGGGGTGGCCCAGACATTCTGAACGAACACGGAATCGGCGGTGTGCGCCAGATAGATGTCGAACGTACGGGTGATTTCCTGAGCGTCATTGTACTGGAACGACATCCCGCTGAACTCGGCGGAGATGTTGTCGAAGTCGCTCGGGAAATAGATCTGCTCCGTGAAGGAGTTGAGATAGTGGTTGGACATCGGGAAGTGGTTGCCCTCGGTGGTGTAGGTCGAGGTCGGGTAGCTGTTGTTCACCGCCTCCACGGGGGCGTTGCACGGCGTGGTGAAGCTCACGTACACCGTATCGCTGCCGTAACCGTCTGTACAGAAGGTATAGACACCGATCTGGTAGGCGGTGTTCTCCGACAGGCCGGTCAGCATATAGCTGAGGTCGGTGGTGGTGTATTGCGTCTCCACCTGGGCGGCGACATCACGCACGATGATATGGTACTCGGAGAGCTCGCCCTTTGTGTGGGCGTTCCAAGTCAGGGTGGCGTTGGTGCCGTAGATATTGGAGGCCGCGAGGTTGTTCACGCTGGTGCAGGTGAGCGCGTCGGTCATATTGGACGGGGCCGTAGGTAAACTCGCCGTAGGCCTGAGAGCCGTTCACATAGACACTGAGCACGCGCCAGCCGGCGTCCGGGGTGACGGTCAAGGTCACCACGTCGGAGCTGCCGCAGGCCACCGTGGTGCTCTCGGGCGTCACCGTGCCGTGGACAAGACCGCCGGCGGAAGCCGCGACGGTGGAGTTGATCACCGCCTGCGGATAGACCGTGACGGTGGAGGAGTGCGTGCCGGTGACACCGTTGGCACCAGTGCCCGTCACCGTGTAGGTCGTGGTGGTCGTGGGCGACACCGTGATGCTCTCGGAGGTCGCGCCGTTGCTCCACAGGTAGGAGTCATAGCCGAAGGCCGTCAGGGTCACCGACTCGTTTATGCAGATGTTCACGGCTGTGGGACCGACACCCGCCATGTACGACAGAATCGGGTAGCCGTTGTTCACGCCGTTGTCCAACATGAAGGCAGCACCCAAGAGGGTGATCATGCTGTCGGACTGCATCTCGTTTTGGGTCACGGAAGTACCGTGGTTGGAAGCGGAGGATTGGGATTGGGAACCGATGATCTCGGTGTAGGAATAGCAGTTCGTGCGGGTACCGTCGTGAGAGGTCATGCCGCCGTAATTGGAGTTGCTCGGGATAAGAGTGCCTGCAAAGTAGGCATTGGTGATGTATTCGTACTGGGCGTTGCCACCAATACCGCCAATGTAGTTGCCGGAGATTTGGCCCGTCACACCGCAGTTTTCGATGTAGGTGCCAGAGTAGTTGGAATAGTTCGCACCGATGATGCCACCGATGTTGTTGCCGCCAGTGCCCTCAATGCGGGCGTTGACGACCAAGCAGTAACGGACATAGATGGCACCGCCGCTACGGGTCATGCCGGCGATGGCACCCATCATACCTTGGGATTTGATGACGGGGTTCATCATCACCAAAGAGTCAATCGTGCAGGGATTCTGAATACAGCCGAAGAGACCAGCGTGGAAATAGCTGCTCTTGTCGCAGTAGAGGTTGTAGATGCTGTGGCCATGGCCGTTGAAGTGGCCGCGGAAGCTGTTGCCAGAAGAGGCTGCTTCGCCGGTGGCCGTGGCGGAACCGCCGATGGGCACCCAGTTGTTGGTGCTGTCGCCGGTACTGTTGAGCCAGAGGTCGGTGGTCAGGTTCAGCGTCTTGCCGTTGAAATCGGTGCCGCTGTTCACCAGCTGCGCCACGCCTGCCAACTGCTCCGGTGTGGAGAGGTCAAAGGAGGCCTGGTTCGCATCGTACCACGTGATGTCCGCGGTACCGTCCCAAACCGTCTGGGCCGACACAGGGGCGGCCGCAAATCCTAACGCTAAGAATGTCAGCGTCAAAAGTAGGAACTTTTTCATTTTAACTTGATTTGATTAAAAATATGAATTGTTAATAAATTAGTCATTTATGCATTATATCAACAAAATACCTATTGCCGGAACCCCGGAAATATGGGACGGCAAAGATACAATATATTCTATTAAAAAAGCACTGTTGATAACTTTTGATAACTACTATCAAAAAGAGGAAGATAGCAGGGTGTTCACTGGCCGAATCCTACAACTTATCCCTCAGCCACTGAGCGGTATAGGAATCGTTGCACTTCACCAACTCTTCGGGTGTGCCAGCGAAGACGATATTGCCGCCGGCATCGCCGCCCTCGGGACCGAGGTCGATAACCCAATCGGCACATTTGATAAGCTCGGTGTTATGCTCAATCACCAAGACGGTGTTGCCGTGCTCAATCAGACGGTTGAAGGCTTCCACCAACTTGTGGATGTCATGGAAGTGGAGGCCTGTGGTCGGCTCGTCGAAGAGGAAGAGCTTGCGTTGCTTGTCGTCGTCCTGCGCCAGGAAGTTGGCCAGTTTCACGCGCTGCGCCTCACCGCCCGACAATGTGGACGAGGGCTGTCCCAAGACCAAATACTCCAACCCCACGTCTTTGAGCGGCTGCAGACGCCGCAGGATGTTCGCGGTGATATCGTTGGGTGTCAGAGTGTTGAAAAAATCGACAGCCTCGTCAACGGTCATATTCAGCACGTCGTTGATATCCTTGCCGCTGACCTTGACATCAAGGGCGTCGTCACGGAAACGTTTGCCCTGACAGGAGGGACAGACCATCTCCACGTCGGCCATGAACTGCATGTTGATGTGGATGATGCCTTCGCCCTCGCACTCCTCGCAGCGGCCGCCGGCCACATTGAAGGAGAAGAAGCCCGACTTGTAGTTGCGCTGTTTGGAGATAGGCTGCGCGGCGTACAGGTCGCGGATGTAGTCGAAAATCTTGAGGTAGGTGGCGGGATTGGACCGCGAGGAGCGCCCGATGGCATCCTGGTCCACCATCACCACCCCGTTGAGCTTGGTCATATCGGCCTCGATGCCGCTGTGCCGTCCCGGTTTGGGGGCATTGGCATCACCGAGCATCCGCGCCACAGCGGGATAGACGATGTCGGTCACCAAGGTGCTCTTGCCCGAGCCGCTGACGCCGGTCACCACCGTGAAGCATTCCAACGGAATCTTCACATCGAGGTTCTTGAGGTTGTGTTCCCGCGCCCCCTTCACCTCGACATAGTTGCGCCATCGGCGGCGATACTGCGGCAACGGGATGCGCAAGACGTCCTTGCCTTCCGCGCCGGGTGTCATTCCGCGGAGATAGCTGGCCGTCAAACTCTTGCGGTGCGTCATCAGTTTGTCGTAGGTGCCGGAGAAGACGACCTCGCCGCCAAACTGTCCGGCCTTGGGTCCGATATCAACGATATAGTCGGCGGCCTTGATGATGGCCTCGTCGTGCTCGACCACCACCACCGTGTTGCCGATGTCGCGCAGCCGTTTCAGCACGTTGATAAGGTTCTCGGTGTCGCGCGGATGGAGACCGATGCTGGGTTCGTCGGGGATGTAGAGCGACCCCACGAGGCTGCTGCCGAGGGAGGTGGCCAAGTTGATGCGCTGCGACTCGCCGCCGGAGAGGGTGGCGCAGTTGCGGTCGAGGGTGAGGTAACCGAGCCCCACCTCGTCGAGCAGACCGATACGGGTGGTGAGCTCCCGCATCAGGATTTTGGCGATTTCACGCTCGTTATCGTTCTGATATTCGAAGTTCTCGAAGAATTTCTTGAGCTCCGTGATGGGCATATTCTGCAGTTCGGCGATGGACTTGCCGTTGACTTTCACGTACTGGGCGTCCTTGCGCAGACGGGTGCCGTGGCATTCGGGGCAAAGCTCGCGCCCGCGGTAGCGCGCCTGCATCACCCGGAACTGGATTTTGTAGGTGCTGGCCGCCACGAAGTCGAAGAACTGCGTGATGCCGTGCACATCGTGTTTGGGGTCGCCGTACCACAGCAGGTTGTACTCCTCCTCGGTGAGGTCGTCAATGGCGCGATAGACCGGGAAGTCGAGCTTGGTGGCGTTGCGGATGAAGTAGCGCTTCCACTCGCTCATGACCTCGCCGTGCCAGCAGGCCACCGCGTCCTCGGCCACCGACAGTGAACGGTCGGGGAAGACCAGGTCGGGGTTCACGCCCTCGATCATGCCGGTGCCCGCGCAGGTCTTGCATGCGCCGTAAGGGTTGTTGAAGCTGAACATATTGACCGACGGTTCCTCGAAGGTCATGCCATCGGCCTCGAAGAAGTTGCTGAATGTCTGGAAGTCGACGGTATCGCCTTCACGCTGTACGGCACAGACGCCCTTGCCTTCGTTGAAGGCCACGTTCACGGCATCGGTGACGCGTGTCTGCTGCACTTCGAGATTGTCGGACTTGAAACGGTCCACCAGGATGAAGAGGCTTTTCGGGTCGGGGAGTTTCTTCGCCGCTATGATTTCGTCAATTTCCATCAGTTTGTGGTCGCACATCATGCGGTTGAAACCCTGCTGCCGCAGAATCTGGAGCTGTTCGGCAAGGCTACGGCCCTCGGGTATCACCACCGGGGCCAGCACATAGACGCGCTCGCCGGCGGGGGTGGCCATGATGTGGCGCAGCACGTCGCGCACGTCCTGCCGCTTCACCTCGCGGCCGCTCACGGGCGAGCAGGTGTGTCCGATGCGGGCGAAAAGCAGCTTGAGGTACTCGTAAATCTCGGTCACGGTGCCCACGGTGGAGCGCGGGTTGCGCGACAGGATCTGCTGCTCGATGGCGATGGCCGGCGGGATGCCCGTCACGGACTTCACGTCGGGTTTGCGCATCCGCCCCATGAACTGGCGGGCGTAGGAGCTCAGGCTCTCCACGTAGCGCCGCTGCCCTTCCGCATAGAGCGTGTCGAAAGCCAACGACGACTTGCCCGAGCCTGACAGACCGGTGATGACGATGAACTTGTTGCGCGGGATGTCGAGGTCAATATTCTTGAGATTATTGACCTTTGCGCCGCGTATGGAAATCTTCTTTTCTCTCATAATTTAGGGGCGGCAAAGATACACTTTTTAACGGTTGCCGGTCACGCGTTGTCGGATAATGAATCCTGATAGAAACGGCGCATCTGTTTCGCGACGAGACGGTCGCACTCGATGTCCGTGTCGGCTTCGACCTCCTCGTAGGGGCGGCAGCGCTCCGCAACGGTCACGGTGATAGTGCCTTGTCCGAAGATGGGGTCCCCTTTCGGGGAGATGTTCCCCGTGCCGCGGAGGAATACCGGCAGGATGTCGGCGCCGAGTTCGCGTGCGATGGTGAACGCCCCTTTGTGGAAACGCAGGATTTCGCGGTTTGTAGAGCGCGTGCCTTCGGGGAAGATGCAGACGGAGTAGCCGCGGGCCATCAGGTCGCGCATACGCGGCAGATTGGCCTCCATGCCGTCGCCCGCAGGATAGCACTCGGCATGACGCGCCACCGGCCCGTAGAGCGGGTTGCGCCACACCCAGTCACCGGTCAGGAAAATCACACGCGGTGTGAGCGCCATCATTGTCAGCAAGTCCAGGAAACTCTGATGGTTGGCAATCACAACAGCGGGAGTGTCGAAAGTGCCGGCCGGGATGCTGTCCGCATTGAACCGGACACCCGGAATGTGACGCATGAGGAAGGCCGCATGCTTGTGAAGCACCGTGTGGTATTTCTGCTTTTTGGCCTCCGTGGTCTTCCCGAAAGCAAAGTATAGCAACGTATAGGGAATCACCCATAGGAAGACCATCAGGAACATAAAGCCGATGACCAGCGTGTACAGCAGCCGTTTCAGGGTGATGGGGACCTCGCGCCGTTCGCCGTTCCGCTTCTTAGTGAGCCAGTCGAAGATGACCGGCGGCAGGAACGAGGCCATCAGAACCACCGTGGCCATGCCGACGATGGTGACCAACGCGAGCGAACGCAACGCCGGGTGCTTCGCCACCACAAGGCAGCCGATGCCTGCGAACATGATGAGCGCGGAGATGACCACGCTGTGCTTGTAGGATGCCAACCTCGGCTTGCCGGTTTCATACTCGTACAACAGTCCTTCGGTGATGAAAATCGTGTAGTCGTCCCCCTGCCCGAAGATGAAGGTCGCCAAGATGATATTGATGATATTGAACTGGATTCCAGCGAGATGCATAATGCCGAGAATCCACACCCAGCTGACAGCCAAGGGCAGGAAGGCCAACAGCGCGAGTTCGATTTTGCGGAACGAGAGCAGCAAGAAGAGGAAGACCACCACGCTGCACACCAACCCGATGTAGTTGAACGAGCCGCGGAGCATCTCCACCAGCTGCCGTCCCATATCGCCGCCGGAGAATACGAATGCGGACGCATCGTCACCATCCATCAGCGCGTGCACGGCCTCTTGGTCATCCGTGGCCACGTAGCTCACGATGCGATAACCCTCTTCGGTCTTATAGATATATTTGTCGGTAAACGGTTCCACGATGTCGTTGAAATCTTCGATATCAGACACTTGCGCCCGCTCTTCAAACATCCGGAAGAAGGGAAGGAAGGCGTCATCGGAGAAGCCCTGCGCGGCGGCCTCGCGTCGCACCTCTTCACAGAGATGAAACCACTTGGTGTCGCCCCAGAAGGAATTCCAGCGGTCGGCGGCTTCCTGTTGACGCTGCAGGGAAGGGAGCATCTCCCCCACCCCACTGACGGAGGTAACCGCTTCGCAGCCACGAAGTCTGCGCACCAACGAATCGTTGCGGTTGACGGCTTCCTGCAAAGTTCTGCCTTCGGCCACGGCGTACATCGTACCCGAGGACTGCACCTGCGAGAGGATTTCGAGGTTCTCACGCTGGGAAGGGGTCATATAGTTGATATGCGAGAGGTCACTGTCGAAAGAGGTCTTCTTGGAGAAGTATCCGAGTATCACCGTGATTATCAGCCCGAAAAGAAGAATCCACGGGCGGGCTTTGCTGCGCGACAGGTGAAAGCCGGTCCATCTTCCGAAGAGGAACTTCTCGGACGGAGCGGGCCGTCTGCGCATCAACTGCGGGAGGAAAATGAGCACGAAGAGGATGGTACCGAGGAGCATCAGGGAGGCGAAGAGGCCGAGGTCCTGCATGGCGCGGGCGTCGAGCCAGAGCAGGCAGAGGAAAGCGGCCACGGTGGTGAGGTTGCCGATGAAGAGCGGCAGCACCATCTCGCGCAAGGCTTCGCGCCGGTCGCCGGTCTCCTTGTAGATGTCGAGGAAATGCAGCGGGTAGTTGGCCACGATGCCGATGAGCACCGAGCCGATGCCCACCACGATGAGGGATATGCCGCCCCGGAACACGGCGATGCCCGCCAACGAGAACAAGGCCCCGAACAGGATGGAAGCGCCCACCCACAAGATGTCGGACAGCCGGCGGTAATGGAGCAGCAATATCAAGAGTATCAGCACGATGGCAATGGCGACGGCGGTAATGGAGTCGCGTTTGATCTGGGCGGCGTTGGTGGCGGCAATCAGCGGCCCGCCCACCACCGCAATGCTCACGGTCGGGATTTCGGAGCTCAGGGCGGCGGCCTGCTCGTCCAACCATTTGGACAGTTTCCCGTTGTCGCGGCTCTCGTTGGCCCCGAACGGGCTGTCGAAGGTGATGATGCCGTGCTGCCCGTCAGAGGTGAAGAGATAGCCGTCTATGAGGTGAAGAGATAGCCGTCTATGACTTGGAAAGAGTTATTGAGTTTCAGAGAGTTGAGGCGTTGCAACGCGGGGGTGAAGAGCTGCAGGGGATCCGAGGGCAGCGTGCGCATGAAGACCCCCGAGGTAGGGAACATCAACATCTGCTTGTCGGCGGCGAGACGCTCCTTCACGAATCCGGGCGTCTGCAGCAGCGAATCGATACGCTGGTAATCGGCTTCCTCAAGGAGATAGGGCAGATGGGCATAGACGGCTATCTCTTCACCTCTGACGGGCAGCACGGCATCATCACCTTCGACAGCCCGTTCGGGGCCAACGAGAGCCGCGACAACGGGAAACTGTC
>ONQE01000092.1 GCA_900319925.1 uncultured Bacteroidales bacterium
TCACAGACGATGAACCTGTACCTGCGGTCGGAGAGGTCTGCCTCCATCTGCAGTACCTCCGCCGGCGACTTCTGCCCCAACTCCCTCTGCCGTTGCGCGAGCCGCAAGGCCGTCTCCGCCGTCTCCGTCTGCGACTGTAGCGTTTTCAACAACTCCGTGTAATAGAGCACATTGCAGTAGGCCTCCATCGTGGCGAGACGGATCCGGTCTTCGCTCTGCTGGATTCTCGTCACGCCCGTCGACTCCGCCAGTTTCGTGATTTTCAAGTTGTTGACTGCTCTGAATCCGTTGAAGAGGGTGATGCCGGCAGAGACACCGTAACCATTGTGGAAGGAGGTGGTGGTGCTGTAGGTGTTCGTCTCGGGGTCGATGGAGCGGCCGAAGTTGGAGTAAGCGTAAACATCGCCGCTGACCGCCGGGGTGAAGGCGTTGAGGATGGCGTTGCGGCGGGCTAACTGCGCGTCGCCGAGGTCGGCCTGCAGCACGCGCATTTCGGCAGAATGCGACAGCGCGTAATGGATGCAATCGCGCAGGGTCATCACCGCCGTGTCCTGCGCGTACGCCGTCCCGCACAAGAGCGTCATCAATAAGGCTATGGTCGTTTTTCTTGACATGTTTCTCCGTTTTTGACGTTGTAGTGATGTGCCATAGCGCGTCTCTACAATTCGAAAAGAACCATGCCAAAAGAATGCCAAAACCGTAATGTGCTGGTTGTTAGATAGTCAGCACATTACGGTTCGCAAATAGTGTAAGAAAATCTTACAGCAGGTGTAAGCCTATTTTACAAAAGGTCGCATCTTCCTACAGCCCAATGTCACGCATCCCAACTCATCGGCCCATCACCATCACTTTGCGCGGCTTGAAACCGTTGATGCGCAAAATGTAAACTCCCGCGGAGGGCAAACGGTAGTGTCCGTCGGCACTCAGGCTACTCATGACGAGGCGGCCGGTGAGGTCGTAAATCTCCAACGAATGACCCTCTGCGCCGGAAATGTCGAGCTGAAGACCATTCGTCGTCACCATATAACCCATGGCATCTACGTAGGAGGGCACGAAAACGGAATCTTCCGCGACTTCTATAGAGAAACCATTTAAGAATAGCGTTGCGGCAATAGTGGCACAATTATGGTGACGCACCGCAATACGCACGGTCTGCCCCTGGAAATTATCCAACGGCAACGAAAAGTCCACATCTTCCATCGCTAAATAGGTGTGGGTGCCAAGTACGGTGGTGAAATCCGTTGTCTCGCTGCCCGAAGTGGATAACAAAATCGAGCAGTCTTGAGATCCGGTCACATTGAGGCATCTGGTGGATATTTTGGCCTTTAAGCGCTGGTTCACTTGAATGGCCGGGACTTTTCCCTGCACAAGGTCATATTCGCGTTGCAGTTTAGCATACGCGGACGCCTTGGCGGAGCGGTCAGTCGTGGCCTCCGCTTGTTTTAACTGATAGAGGAATTGCGCGCTCGTGGCCGACAACCCCTTGGCGGAAAAACCTTTCGCCTCCGCCTTCGGCTTAGCGGTATAATCTAGTTTAACCTGCGAAAAACCAACTATCGCAGTGCAAAACAAAAAAAAGAGAAAGTACTATTTTCTTTATGATTCACAACTCACAACTCACTATTCACTAATCACCAATCACAATTCACCAATTACTAATTGACTACGGTGCCATATTGTAATACTCCTCCAGCATGTCGTCTTCCATCTGCGCGAGCGTGGCGTTGATGTAGTGCTTCAGCAAATACTTGTCTCCGTGCGAGTTGCAGATGCGACGCAAGGCTTCATTGACTTCGCGGACGGTGCCCACGCACTCGAAGGGTTTGATCTTGGAGAGGCCGGACAGCTCGTCGAAGGTCTGTTCCAAGGTCGGGTCGTCGAGGAGGTCGTGACCGAAAATCTTCAGCAGTTCCGTTTCGGGGATGAACGGCGAGAGGATGATGTAGGCGAAGAGGCATTTCGGACAATGGCCGCACCATTTGTTCTCCTTGCTGCCAACGTTGCAGCTCTTGAAAACGGGGAAATACTGCGGGTACTGCGCGAAACGCTCGGCAATCTGCAGTTCGTTGAGCGAGCGTAAGTGGCTATAATAGTGGTTGCTGTCGCCCATCCAGTCGTGGACGTAGTCGCGGAAATCGGTCTCGAACTCCAGCGACTTGGAATACTGGTGGTTGATGTTGGTGCCGGGGACGGTCGGCTCGTTTGCGCTCGACTCGTTTGAGAGGGCCACGTCGCGGATGCCGGTGACTGCGCTCAGCAGTACCGAGTAGAAGGCCAGCATTGCGGAGAAGGGCGTGTGACCGTTGAGGAATCCTTGTGCGTTGAGCTCCAGCAGTTTCGGGTCGATTTGACGGTGCAGGACGAGGATCTGTTCCTCGCGGTCGAAGCCGGCTACGCGGGCGCAGTCGAGGGTCGCACCGCGCGGGTTGATGATGAACGGCACCACCTTGCGAGTCGTCCGCAAATCCTCCAACGTCACCACGGAATCCTTGCCGCCTCCGATGGGAACAATCACGGAATCAGTGTCTTGCGCCGTATGGTAGGGGAGCTCCAACACCGGCCGAGCCTCTTCGGGGAATGCGAAGTCCATGAACTGCAAGTGGTCGGTTTCGATGCTGTTCTTGTACATGAATTCGCCCAGTCCGTACCAGTAGAGCTTGCGCCACCACCACTGCTGGTCCTCGTTCAGCGAATAGGGCTTCACCAGGATGGTCGGGCTGCAGGTGCACTTCCAGTAGCTGATCAGCTCGATCATGCCGATATGGAAGACAATGCCCTCCAACTGTTTGAGGTCGAAGCTGTTCCAGTCGGGCGTATGCTCTCCGGCGGAAAGCACCATCTTCGGGGAGAACTTGATCTCCTCACCTATTGAAAAATGGAAAACGAGGTGCAAGTCCCCGTTTTCGATGCCATATTGATACCCCTCGTAGGTGAAAACGGGATATTTTTCTCTTAAATCGTCGAATTTCGCGTTCATAATCTTACATCTTTTCCGGAACATCAATCCCCAGCAGTGCCATGCCGCTGCGCAGCACGAGCGACACCCAGCGGGAGAGTTTGAGGCGCAGCAAGCGTTTTGCCGCGTCCTCCTCCTTGAAAATCGGAGTGTCCTGATAGAAGTGGTTGAACTGCTTGGCCAGGTCGTAGCAGTAGTTGGCGATGAGCGCGGGACTGAAGTTGTCGCCGGCCGCCAACACTGTCTTCGGATATTGGTACAGCAGGTTGATTAACGTTTTTTCCTCCTCGTTAAGAGAGAGTTGCGGCAACTTGGTGGCGAGGTCGATGCCGCTCTCCGCACCCTTGCGCAGCATCGAGCGGATACGGGCGTGCGTGTATTGGATGAACGGTGCCGTGTTGCCGTTGAAGTCGATGGATTCCGCCGGGTTGAAGAGCATGTTCTTGGTCGGATCCACCTTGAGGATGAAGTACTTGAGGGCGCCCAAGCCAATCATTTCGTAGAGTCTGTCGGCCTCCTCGGGGGTGAACTGGAACTTGCCCAGCGCCTCGGTGCTCGTCTTGGCCTCCTCGTACATGTCATCCATGAGGTCGTCGGCATCGACCACCGTGCCCTCGCGGGATTTCATCTTGCCTGACGGCAACTCCACCATCCCGTAGGAAAGGTGGTAGATAAATTCCCCGAACGGCTTCTCCAACTTCTTGGATAACACCAACTTGAGGACATCAAAGTGGTAGTTCTGCTCGTTGCCGACCACGTAGATCATCTTCTGCGGGTGGAACTCCTCGTAACGCAGCTGTGCGGTGCCGAGATCCTGCGTCATATAGACGGACGTGCCGTCCTTGCGCAGCAACACCTTCTCGTCCAAGCCCTCGCCGGTGAGATCGACGCGCACAGAACCATCCTCGTGTTTGTAGAACGCGCCCTTGTCCAAACCTTCCTGCACCAAGCTCTTGCCAAGCAGATAGGTTTGGGATTCGTAATACGTCTTGTCGAAGTGGATGCCTAGACGCTCGTAGGTCTGGTCGAAGCCGGCATAGACCCAGCCGTTCATCTTCGCCCACAACTCACGGACCTCTTGGTCACCCGCTTCCCACTTGCGCAACATCTCACGAGCTTCCAAAATCAGCGGGGCCTTGTCTTTTGCTTCGTCTTCCGTAAGTCCCTGTTCCACGAGCTCTTTCTGCTCTTGCTTATAGTGTTGGTCGAAGACAACATAATACTTTCCAACGAGGTGATCACCCTTCATGCCGGAGCTCTCCGGAGTTTCGCCGTTGCCGTACTTCAGCCACGCGAGCATCGACTTGCAGATGTGGATACCGCGGTCGTTGACCAAGTTGACCTGCACCACGGGATGACCGCACGCCTTGAGGATCTGCGACACGGAATGGCCAAGCAGGTTGTTGCGGATGTGTCCGAGGTGCAACGGTTTGTTGGTGTTTGGCGAAGAGTACTCGATGAGCACGGGGGCTTCCTCTTGAGTCGGATTCAACCCATAACCTTCATTGTCGGACTCTTGTTCCAACAAATCCATCCAAAATGACTCCTTGATTTGTAAGTTCAGGTAGCCTTTCACCACGTTGAAATCCTGGATGCAGTCCAGATTCTCGAGCAGTTGCTGCCCGATTTCCGCACCCAATGCATCGGGCGACTTGCGGGCGACTTTCACCCACGGGAAGACGACCACGGTGAGGTCTCCAGTGAATCCCTTGCGGGTGGGCTGCACGAGGGCGGGGTCGGCCTCTATGTCGATGTTATAAAGATGTTTCAGGGCGTTTTGTAACGCGGTGGCGATTTGGGCTTCTAATATCATAAGGTTCGAAGGTTAATGTATACGGCTACACGGTTAATATAACGTTAGGGGCGAATAATTATTCGCCCCTACATTCTTAATTTTTAATTCTGAATTCTGAATTACTCAAAGGAAATCAGTTCCACATCGAAAATCAGAGTTGCACCGCCGGGGATGGCACCGCCTGCACCCTGTTCGCCGTATCCGAGGTTGTAGGGGATGAAGAGACGGTATTTGGAGCCGGGGGTCATCAGCTGCAGACCTTCTGTCCAACCGGGGATCACCTGGTTGAGGCCGAAGGTGATGGGTTCGCCGCGATCCACGGAGGAGTCGAACACGGTACCGTCAATCAGCTTGCCGGTGTAGTGCACGGTGACCTTGCTGGTGGCTTTCGGATGTTCGCCCTTGCCTTCTTGCAGCACCATGTACTGCAGGCCGGAAGCGGTTTCCTTCACATCCGGATTCTTCTTGTTCTCAGCGAGGAATTGCGCGCCTTTCGCGATTTCGGCAGCGGTGCCGCTCTGTTTTTTGGCCTGAATGTCCTGCTGGAGCTGCATGAAAATCTCCTGCATCTGTTCGTCCGTGAACTTGTTGGTCCCGGCGTAAGCGTCTTTGACGCCTTGCACGAATGCTTCGTAATCCAATTCGATGCCGTCGTGGCTCATGCCATTGCCGACATTGTGGCCGATGGCGTAGCTGGCTTTCTGTTGATTTGTCATTTCTGTCTGTGATTTTGCGGAAAAGCCCAGGCATACAAGCGCAAGAACCATTCCGAGAGTGAACATTTTTTTCATTTTTCTATTGTTTTATATTATTTCGATGTTGGGATGGACGGCTCGGACCGTCCGAAGTTTAGCCTTTTTTTTAAACGGCCGCAAAGATACAATTTTTTTGTGAACGGTGATTGGTAAACGTTGAACAGAAATCCGTGATTTGTACACCTCCATAGCACTTCGTCAACGGTCTTTTTTCCGTAAATCCACGAACTTCACGGGTTTCCGTGCACTCGGTGGAAAGTTGATGCGTTGGACCTCCTCCACGGAGGCGACTTGCACCACTGGAGCCACCCGCACGTGTGCCCGGAAACGGTTTTTCAGCTCGTTGACGATTTCTTCGGGGTGGTTCTTGAAGCGCGCGTTCTCGGCCACAACCTCTGCGTTCAGCCCCACTTTCACGACCACCTCGTCGGTGCCCTGCTGCGAATCCTGCACGTAGATGACGTAGTTCTGCACGAACGGGGTGTTGTTGAGCACGTCCATCAGGGCCGGCGGGTAGAGGGTGGTGCCCTTCAGCTTTATCATGTTGTTCTTGCGGCCTACCAACGGGGTGAGACGGTAGCTGTTCCGGCCACAAGGGCACTTTTCTGTGATTTTGGCGCATACGTCACCCGTGCGGAAGCGCAGGAGTGGCATGCCCTCCACACCGAGAGTCGTCACCACCACCTCGCCAGTCTCGCCGTCGGGTACCGGCAGGTTGTCCTCGCCGATAATCTCCACAATGATGAGTTCGGGGTGCACGTGGCCGCCCACACCGTACTCGCACTCGCTGAACGTCGCGCCCATCTCCGTTGAGGAGTAGGTGGCGTAGAGTTCCACGTCCCATTTCGATTTGATTTGCTGGCCCAAGAGGTTGAGCGAAAAGTCCTGGTTGCGGAGGCTCTCTCCGATACCGATGATTTTCCGAATACTCGAATTTTGGTAGTCAATGCCTTGGTCTTCAGCATATTGGATGAGTCGCGGGATGAACGACGGCACGCACATGATGCTGTCGGGGCGGATGCGCTGGATGGTGTCCCATTGCAGTTCGGGGATGCCGTTCCCCACGCGGATGACGGAGGCTCCCAACTCCCTTAACCCCAGGAAATAAGCCAGTCCGGCCATGAACCGCTTGTCGAGGGTGACCATAAGCTGCAGGATGTTGCCAGGCTGCAGCCCTGCGCATTCGAAACTTTTCTTTTCGTTGAAAGCCAGCCGTTGCAGGTCTTTCTCAGTGCAGCAGAACGTCACCGGGTCGCTCAGCGTGCCGCTCGTGGTGATGTAGTCGATGACCTTCTCCTTGGGCACGCAGAGGAAGTCCTCGTTGAAAAGCTGGAGGTCCTTCTTTTCGGTGAACGGGATGTTCACGAGGTCCTCGATGCAACGGATTTTGCCTGCGTTGATGTTGTAGCGTTCGAACATCCGCCGATAATAGCGGGAGTTTGCGCCCAAGTAGGATAACGCCTCGCGCAACTTGCTCTCTTGGAAGCGTTTGATTTCCTCTGGGGAAGCGTATTCAATGTCGTTGTTCTTGACCATCTGTGGGAATTTTCGGCGGCAAAAGTACATAAATTGCAAATATGCGTGACGGAAATAAAAAAAATGCGGAGAACTGTCCCGTGTGACTACTTTTTTGCTACTTTTGCACCGCAATTTTTGAGGAGATGGATGCTTGCCAAACGACTGCATCTACTCAACGATTACGAAACACGGATCTCTGATCACAGTTCACCAATCACTATTCACCGATCACAAATAAAAAAACGAACGATATGAAAGACATTTTCGAAAGAATCAAGGAGTCATCCGGTGGCCCGATCGGGCAGTACCGTGAAAAGATAGACGGCTATTTCGCATTCCCGAAGCTGGAAGGCGAATTGGGCCCTCACATGCGCTTCAACGGCAAGGAGGTGCTCTGCTGGAGCATCAACAACTACCTCGGCTTGGCCAATCATCCCGAGGTCCGCAAAGCTGACGCGGAAGGTGCCGCCCGCTGGGGTATGGCCTATCCGATGGGAAGCCGCATGATGACCGGCCAGACCGCCCTCCACGAGCAACTGGAACGCGAATTGGCCGACTTCGAGCACAAGGAGGCCGCCTTCGAGTTCAACTTCGGCTATCAGGGCATCATGTCCACCATCGACTCGTTGGTGTGCAGACGCGACGTCATCGTCTATGACGCCGAGGCCCACGCCTGCCTGCGCGACGGTATCCGCCTGCATCTCGGCAAGAGTTTCAAGTTCCGTCACAACGACATTGTCGATTGCGAGCGTATTCTCGGCAACGCCTGCAAGATCGCCGAGGAACAGGGCGGCGGTGTGCTGCTGATCACCGAAGGCGTGTTCGGCATGACCGGCGCTCTCGGCATCCTCGACCAGATTGCGGCTCTTAAGAAAAAGTACCCGTTCCGCATTCTCATCGACGACGCCCACGGCTTCGGCGCGATGGGCCCGCACGGTAGAGGCACCTCCGAGCATTTCGGCGTGATGGATGACATCGACGTCTATATCGGGGCGTATGCAAAGTCCATGGCCACTATCGGCGGCTTCGTGGCTTCCGAAAAGAGCATCATCAATTTCCTGCGTTACAACATGCGTTCCCAGATGTACGCCAAATCGCTGCCGATGCCCATCGTGGTCGGCTGCCTGAAGCGCCTTGAGATTATCCGCAGCGAGGAGGGCGACCGCCTGAGAGCCCATCTGTGGGAGATCACCCGCGCCCTGCAGAAAGGGTTCCGCGATCTCGGGTACGAAATCGGACCTGCCGAGGCGTGCGTCACCCCTGTGCATCTGTACTGCGGTGTCGATCAGGCCGCCAACATTGCCGTTGACCTCCGCGAAAACTACAACATCTTCTGCTCCATCGTCACCTATCCCGTCATCCCTCCCGGAATGCTCATCTTCCGTATCATCCCCACCGCTGCCCACAGCATGGAGGATGTGAACCGCACCCTTGACGCCTTCCGTGACATCAAAGAGCGTCTGGCCAAAGGCGAATACGACAAACCCATTCCAGATATGGCGCTGATTAAGTAGTTAGCAGTTAGTAGTTAGCAGTTAGTAGTTAGTAGTTATCTGGCAAAGGCACTGCTAATTATCAAATGTCCATTATCCATTATCAATTGTCAATTAAATGAACAAATACCACCTGAAATGTACCCAATGTGGCGAAGTCATCCCCGACTTTGCCACTTGGTTTTCCCAGAACCAACAGTGCAAGTGCGGCTGCAAACGCGCCGAGGTCGTCTATAGCGCTGATTATCACAAAATCAAGGAGTTAACGAAGCCGGAGCATCATCCTGAGAACTTCTACCACTATTTCGACTTCCTGCCCGTGATGGACAAGAAGAACATCGTCACTTTCGGCGAAGGTGCCATCCCGATGGAGGAGTGGGATTTTCTGGAGAACTATGCCCAGGAGAAACACGGCGTGGACTGCAAGGTGATGGTCTATCGCAACGACCTGAACGGCGGCAGCAACACCTTCAAAGACATCGCCGCCTCGTTGGCCGCCTCCCTCTTCAAAGAAAATGGCGTGAAGGAGTTCTGCGTGGCATCCACGGGCAACACCGCCACGCGCTACTTGGCCGAGGCTGGCATCAAGTTCACGGTCTTCATGCCGCATGACGCGTGCGAGGACACGGTGAATGCCATCCGCTCCTATGGCCAGACGGTAGTCGTGTGTGACGGCACCTACGGCGATGCCAAGAAGGAGGCCAACGACTTTCACGAGAAGAACCACGTGCTGATTTCCACCGGCAACATCGATCCCATTCGCGTGGAGGCCAAGAAAACGATGGTCTTCGAGTACCTGCGTCAGTTGGGCAAGATGCCCGACGTCTATGTGCAGGCGGTTGCTGGTGGCACGGGCCCCATCGCGCTCGACAAAGGCATCCGCGACCTGCAGACCACCTTCCCGGAGACCAAGATGCCCCGGATGCTGTTGATTCAGCAGGATACCTGCGACCCGATGGTGCAGGGGTGGGAGAGTGCCGTGAAGGCCGGATTCCCGGAAGGGTACGAAAAGAACTACCCCGTCATCCAGAATCCACAGACGATGGTCTCCATCCTCTCCGCCGGCAATCCCGGCATGTATCCGATTGTCGCACCCATCGTGCGCAAGAGCGGCGGTACGTTCCTTCGCATGAAGGAGAGTGAGTTAGCTAAATACGGCCGGATTGTCAAGGACGAGCGCGGCATCTACTTCGGACCCGCCTCCATCGTATGTCTTGCCGGCTTCTATAAAGCTTTGGAAG
Organism: uncultured Bacteroidales bacterium; assembly: GCA_900319925.1. Taxonomy (GTDB): domain Bacteria; phylum Bacteroidota; class Bacteroidia; order Bacteroidales; family WCHB1-69; genus F23-D06. The sequence goes on from ONQE01000092.1 coordinate 9,759, forward strand.
AAGGCCAGATCCACAACGGCGAAACCGTGCTTCTCAACACGGGCGAGGGTGCCGATCGGGCCACCTGGTTCAAGAAAATGATTGATGAAACGTTGTAGGGACGTGTCATGGCGCGTCTCGACAACGTCGACCTGAAAAAGGCGCCTACAAACGAATTTGTAGGCGCCTTTTTGTGTTATTACATTGATTCGTCAAGGTAGAAGTCGTTATTTGTTGGCTTTCTCCTCGTCGTTGTCATACCACTTCAGATAGTCCAGGGTGTATTGGCGACCAGAGGCTAACAAATCATCCTTCTTGTTATCTTCGATTCCGAAATCGATGGCCCGGACGCCGAGGGTGTCGATATAGATCGTGCGCTGCCAGTCGTCGCTGTGCAGGTGGACGTTGTTTTGGAAGTCGATGAGCGTGGTCACCAACGCTTTGGTGTAGGTGAAGAAACTGGTGATCTTGTTGCGGATCGCCGGGGTGTGCGTTCGGTACATCGAGATGTCTTCTTTAGCATCCAGACGGAAGCCCAACGTCTCTTTGTTATAGACATACACGTCGCCGTCGAGGTCTTTCAGCACGCTCTTTTTCCGATTGAACTTGTCATAGTATTCGGTGCGACGGGCATTCTTCTCCTTGTCGAATACATAGCTGTATTTGTCGAAAGTCTTGATGGAGTAGTTGTCCAAAAGTCCGCCGTCCACAAAGACATGGTCCTTCCTATTGTCATCCCCTTTTGCACCTGTCACCGAGGCGAAGAACACTGGGATGGACATCGAGATGCGGGCGGCTTCCGCTATACTGACGTTTGGCGTGTTTCGGGCATTGAACGTCAAGGAGGTACCGGTGGAGAGGTCTGCCCCCACCAAGTGGATATCCATGAATTTGTTTGTTTCGGCGAGCCCTTTGAATGTGATCTCGCCGTTGCCGGTCTTCGCTTTGATTAAATCGACCATCAGATTCCTAAAATAGTCGCCCTTGTACCATCCGTATTCCGAAATAAGTCTTTTAAAGTTGGCCACACCGAACGATTTGTCTAAGAACTTCTTGAATTTCAGATCCCAAAGGACTTGCCGCATCTCTTCGGCCGAGTAACGCAATCCGACCATGACGGCAATCATGGCGCCCACGGAGGTCCCCGCCACCCGTTGGATGTCTTTCAAGATTCCCTTCTCGTCGAGCACTTCAAGCGCCCCGACGTAGGCGATGCCTTTCACGCCGCCGCCTTCAAAAACCAAATTTCTGAAATGATATGCCATAATATTCAATTGTTTGTGATAAAACTGTTTGCTTCTGTATATTAAATCAAGATGAGATTGGCTTACATCATATCCCAATTTCTACTTCACTTCAAACTCATCACCTTGAACGCCGGTTTCTCCTCTAACAGCGGATATTCCACCTTCACCACGACCTCTTCGTTGGGCTTCAAATCGAAATAATTGTCGGAATAACGCACGGAATAGCCGTGTGTTTCTTCTATGCGCACGCCCTTCTTCAACGCTTTGGCTGACAGATGGATTTCGGCGCAGTGGTCGCCGTATTCCGTCTTGACGCTGATCGGGGCGGGGGAGAGGCTCAACGCGTTGGGCTTCACGAAATAGGTTAGATAGGAGACTTTATCGGCGTTTTGGGGAGTGAAAGTCGCTTCTAAATAGACGTTGCCGGCATTTTTTACCCCCTTGGGAAGTACTACGGTGGCGGCCTTCACGCTGCTGTTCGCGGGGGCGGAGGTCAGCGCACCCGCCGAATTGACCAACTGCCCGTCCATCGTCTGGATGGTCCAGTCGAGCTGTCCGCTCACTGTTGTGAAACCGTCATTGATCAGATACAGCTCTATCGTGTCTTGCGAGATATGGCGCGAGGCGATGGCCACATTGGCGTACAGCTGCGGCAGACGGTAGTACAGCGCCTTCGGGTTCCCGGCCACGTCGATGCAGCTCCAGGAGGCCACGGGCCAGCAGTCGTTGAGCTGCCAGAAGAGCGTGCCGCTGCACTTCTCGTGCTGGATGCGGTGCGCCTCGATGGCCTGTGCGATGCCGTCGGCCTGTACTAACTGGCTGATA
>ONQE01000039.1 GCA_900319925.1 uncultured Bacteroidales bacterium
GGGATATGCCATTGAAAATCATAACGGAAACGTCTTTTTCTTTTCGACCCCTGGGACATATTGCATTTGCACCCGTGCCAATAATAATTTATTGTATTACGACATCCACAATTGGTGCAGCACGACCTCTACTCCTTATCGCTATTACTATGACACTGTCACCATCGCCTTTCCCTATCTTGACTTTGACATGGCCTCTGCTTTGTTGTGCGATGCCACTTCCACGACAGGAATTGTGTCGGCGCAGGCGGTCAACGGAAACCCTCCCTACACCTATACGCTGTATGACCAGCCGGGCACCGCAGGCAATGTCATCGCCTCCAATTCCACAGGCTATTTCGACAATGTTCCTATGACAGTGGGCCAGCAGTTTTCCGTTCTGGTGACAGACTCGTGCTTGACCAGTTTTTCGGTTAACGTCACGGCGGTGATGCTCACTCAGGGAAGTTTGCTGTGGGAACCCGGTGCCACTGCAAGTGCTCCGCACCTTGAGGGCGACACTGCGCATCTCACCGCATTGACCTTCCCTCCGCCCGCAAGCTACCAGTGGACAGGTCCGAACGGGTTCATGAGCACTTCGCAGGAGGTTGATATTGTGCTGCCCGACAGCAGCTGCAACGGCTGGTATTATCTGCAAATCCTCAACAGTTTCTGTGGTTCGGTCATCGCTGACAGCGTTTATATCAATGTGGTGTCGCCTCCGCAGGTGATTGTCCTCTACGACACGGTCTGCCAGTGGGCGGGCTACGAGGACAACGGATTCTCACTCTCGGTGGCGGAAACCTCCGTGCCGGGCGACCATGTCTTCACCCTTCTGCAGCAGTCCGGCTACTACGCGGATACCCTCGTCCTGCATCTCACCGTTAACCCCTCGGTGACGGAGGTTGTCGAAGTCACTGCTTTGGGAAGCTACACCTGGCATGGGGCCACCTACACCTCAAGCGGATCTTACTCCCGGTCCGCTGATGGCTGCAGTCGGGAGATATTGCTGCTGACGATAACGGACACGCTGGGGGTCACTGTTGTCACCGACGACGACTCGCTGTGCCGCGGTGAGAGTACCACCCTCCACGCACAGGCCTCCAATGCCTACGTGCTGCCGCCCGTCGCGGTGGGCGATATCCTCTGCACCGACGGCGACATAGTGAAACCCTCGTCATGGCCGGTGGCGGGCAAGATGGCCCAGGGGGTCGTCTTCTATGTCGATACCTCTGGAGCGCACGGTTGGGCGGTGCATCTGAATGACCAGAGTGAACAGGTGAAGTGGAGCAGCATCCTTGTGGATGTTCCAGGAGTGAGCAATTACCTCCACTTTCACGCTGATGACCTCTTTCCCGATTATGCGGGATACGCCAATACCCAAGCTCTCTGGGTTGCTGGCGACTCGCTTACCTATCCTGCTGCACATACCGTGGATTTTCCCCATGGCTGGTATTTGCCAGATGTGGGACAGTTGGACGTACTCTTTTCTGAAATGACAGTGCTGAATCCTTCCCTGCAGATTGTGGGCGGTACCCCATTTCCAACGGATGAAGTTTGGTTTTACTGGAGCTCTACGGAGTCGGCCGCTAATAATCCGAATTTTGCTTGGTTTGTCTGCAGCAATGGTTTGGTAGATTACTGGGGTAAGCCATCATCCTACTACAATTATCACGGGCTTCATTATGAGGATATGGTCGAGGGCCATCTCCGGGTAAGGAGTATCAGAGACTTTTAAGACAAGAAAAACGATATGAAAAGACTGTGCATCATAATCATGCTGATGGCAAGCTGTTGGGAGCTCCTGACGGCACAGGTCTTTCGTGTCGGCGACCTTTACACCGCCCCGGACGGTAGCAAAGGAATCGTGTACTATGTCTTGCCTGACGGCACGGGCGCTTGGGCGGTGGCCCTGAATGATGCTTCCAGTAACTGTGCGTGGGGCAATCTTGTCGATGTTCCGGAGCTGGCTAATCAGAATCCCGCGAACCAGCAGATGTTGCTGTACGACACGTCAGGGTATGTCAATACCCAAATTCTCCGCAACTTCCAGAATAACAATACTTACGCTGCTGGCGTGGTCAATTTCAACCACGGATGGTGTCTGCCGTCCCCCGGGCAACTCCGTATGTTACATGCGCGGATGCCGCTTATTGCCGGCGCCGTCATCGCCGCGGGCGGCTCTTATATGGCCAACGACTGGTATTGGACCAGCGCCGAGCAGAACAGTGCGATGGCGTGGCAGGTCGATTTCGGCCATTACGCGTATCACGGCCGTTTCCACGCAGCCGACAAATCCAGTCATTGCCACGTGCGCGCCGTCTGCCGGATCACCTACGACCCCACCTACGTGTGGAGTACTGGCGATACCGGACCCTCCATCACGGTTTCGCCGGAGCAGACCACCGCATATACCGTTACCGTCACGACTCCCATCGGATGCAGCGATTCTGCGGCTCAGACGATTACGGTGCTGCACTACGACACCACGCATCTCTACGAAACGGTGTGCGACAGCTACGTCTGGTCCGGCGACAGCCTCGTTCAGTCGGGCACGTATTCCCATACGCTTACTTCCACCACGGGTTGCGACTCGGTAGTGACGCTGCATCTGACCGTGCACCATTCAACTTCCCAAACCCTTCCCATCTCTATTGTGGAGAACGACCTTCCCTATTCCTTCCTCGACACCATCTTCCAAGAGGCGGGCACCTACGTGCTGACCTTAGAGAATGAAGCCGGCTGCGACAGTACCCTTACGGTCGTGCTGAACGTCTTTGAGAACGTGAACAATGAGGTGGACAGCCTTCTCTGTGAAGGAGAATTGCCGATTGTCTGGAACGGGGTGGAATTCACGGAGGCGGGCAGCCAGCCGGCAGTTCTGACAGCCGCCAGCGGCGCGGACAGCGTGGTGCTGATGACGGTGTCTTTGATTCCGACAACCTACGGCGCGTTCGACACGGCTGTCGTGGAGAATGCCCTTCCGATACACTACCACAACCTGCTCTGCGATACGGCGGGAACTTATACGGATACGCTGGTCAATGCGGCTGGTTGTGACAGCATCCTGACGCTGAACCTGACGGTCTGGCCCAACGTGACGTCGGTGGCCTATGACACGGTCTGCGAGAGTGCGTTGCCGTTCACCTGGAACGACAGCGTCTTCACGACCGCGGGGACGAAGATGACCACCATTCTCGCCCATACCGGCGCGGACAGTACCGTCACCATGATGTTGACGGTGAATCCGACCACTTATGGAATCTTCGACACGGCTGTGGTGGAGAATGCGCTCCCGTTCCAACTGCATCACCTGACTTGCGACTCGGCTGGCGTCTATACCGATACATTGGTCAACGCGGCCGGCTGCGACAGCATCCTGACCCTCAACCTGACAGTCTATCCCAACGTGACTTCCGAGATCGATACCGCCGTCTGCGAGGGTGATTTCCCGATTATGTGGAACGACAGCCTGTTCACGTTACCCTGTACGATGATGAAGACCATCCTCGCCCATACGGGTGCAGACAGCACCATCATCATGACGGTATCCTTGATTCCGACGACGTATGGCACGGCAACTTTGGACGTGGTGGAGAATATGCTGCCGTACACCTACAACGACAGCACCTACGCCGGAGCGGGCACATACTTCCAGAACCTGACGAACGTGTTCGGCTGTGACAGTATCCTTACAGTCGTTATTGAAGTTTACGAAAATGTGAGCAGCCTGGCGGACAGCACGGTTTGCGAAAGTGAGCTGCCGATACTTTGGAACGGGGTAGAGTTCACGCAAGCGGGCACTCAGTCGGCGGTGCTGGCTGCCAGCACCGGGGCCGACAGTGTGGTGGTGATGACGCTGACGGTGATTCCAACGACCTACGGCACGTTTGACACAGCCATTGTGGAGAATGCGCTGCCGCTGCAATTCCACAATTTGGTCTGCAACGCGGCGGGTGTTTATACGGATACGCTGGTTAACGCGGCTGGTTGCGACAGCGTACTGACGCTGAACTTGACGGTATGGCCCAACGTGACCTCCACACTGGATTCCACCGTCTGCGAAGGCGAATTGCCGATCACGTGGAACGACAGCGTCTTTACGACTGCGGGGACGAAGACGACCACCATCCTTGCCCATACCGGCGCGGATAGCACCATCACGATGACGCTGGCGGTAATCCCGACCACTTACGGCACTCTGGACACTGCAGCCGTTCAGAATGCCCTGCCAGTCCACATTAACGACAGCGTCTACTCGTTAGGAGGAACATATACCCAATTCCTTTCGAACTCGGCCGATTGCGACAGTGTCCTGACTGTCAACCTGACGGTCTGGCCCAACGTGACCTCCGAAATCGACTCCACCGTCTGCGAGGAGGACTTCCCGTTTACGTGGAACGACAGCGTGTTCACGGAAGCGGGGACGAAGACGACCACCATCCTGGCGCATACGGGTGCGGACAGCACGATTACCATGACGGTGACGATGGCGATGACAACCTACGGTACCCTCGATACGGCCATTGTGGAGAATGCCCTGCCGTTCCATATCCACAACCTTATCTGCGACTCGGCGGGCGTCTATGCCGACACGATTGCGAATGCGGCGGGTTGCGACAGCATCCTTACCGTCCTTGTGACCGTTTACGAAAATGTCACGGGCGAGGACGACAGCACTCTCTGTGCCGATGCTCTTCCGCTTACGTGGAACGGCGTGACGTTTACGCAGGCAGGAACGCAAACCGCAACCCTCTTGGCTCATACCGGAGCGGACAGCGTGGTGACGATGACATTGCACGTCAATCCGTTGTCATACACCACGATTGACACCGCCATTATCCAGAACAATCTTCCGTTCCATTATGTCAATGGGCTGATAGATACCACTTTCGGCGCGGGAACTACGATGATTTCCACTTCCCAGTTCGTATTCCCCAATGTCAATGGGTGCGACAGTGTCGTGACGCTTAATTTGATGGTTTATCAGAATGTTGCGAATACGGTTGATACGTCCGTTTGTGCTGCCGACATGTCCTACACTTGGCATGGGCACAACTTCACAGCGGCGGGGTCGTTCCCGATGACGTTGCTGACCTCGCACGGAGCCGACAGTGTCGTGACTTATACGTTATCGGTGGACAACCTGTCGGTTTCGATTGGCAGCGTGACGCAGGTGACCTGTTTCGGGGCTTCCACTGGTGCGGCCACGGCCAATGTCACGGGCGGACAAGGCCCCTTCACCTATCAGTGGAAGAATTCCTCCAATACCACTGTCGCGACGACCACGGCGCTCAGCAACCGCCCTGCGGGGACTTACACCTTCACGGTGACCGACCATCTCGGCTGTACGGCCACCGCCACCACGACGCTCAACACGCTCAACGGGGCGCTGACCCCGGGTACGATAGCGGCCAGTCAGGAGGTGTGCGATGGTGAAGATGTGGCCCCGTTTACCGGCAGTGCGGCTTCGGGCGGCGATAACGGGCATTACCAGTGGCAGATTTCCACCAACGGCACGGACTGGACCAACGCTCCCGGCATCTCCAACACGCAGAACTATACCTACCCGAATACCGCCAGCAGTGCCTTCACGTTGCGGCGCGCTTGGGTGAGCCAGAGCTGCGGTACCGTCAACAGCAACGAGGTGACGGTCAGCGTATGGCCGAACTCCTCCGATACGATTGTCGCAAGTGTCTGTCAAGGGGAAACTTACAGCCAATACAACTTCGACGTCACGGTGGAACAAACCGAAGAGGCGGGTGAATACACCTTCGAGCAGCACCATGCCACAGGGCACTGCGACAGTGCGGTCGTCCTTCTGCTGACGGTGTATCCCGTGGAGGCGGAGCTCGTCGAAGCTGAAATTTGCGAGGGAGAAGGCTACAATTCGGACGGCTTCAATGTGAGTCCGCAAGAAACGATAGGGGAGGATGAAATCGAGTTGACACAGTATCTGCAATCGGTGCATGGCTGCGACAGCGTGGTGACCTTGCACCTGACGGTCATCGACACGGCCTTGCGTATCGAGATGCTGACGGAGGATTTCTGCGAGAACAATGAGGCGGCGCTGACAGTGGTGACGGGGATGCCGGACTACGTGTGGAGCACGGGCGAGACGGCCACAACTATCGCGGTGACATCGCCGGGTCTCTACTCCGTGACGGCCACCCAAGGGGGCTGCAGTGCCACAGCGCAGATTCGCGTGGAGGGCTGCCACCTCGAGTTGGTGCTGCCCAACGCCATCACGCCTTCATCGGGCGACGGCCTTAACGATTGTTTCTTCATCCCTGAAGGCTATACGGCCAACATCAGTCTCTTCAAAGTGTATATCTACAATCGCTGGGGCGAGCTGGTGTTTTACAGTACAGACAAAAACTTCCGTTGGTATGGCGAGTACCGTGACCAGACGCAATACCAGGCCGTTTACAACTACGTCATTGAATATACCGACTTGGCGGGCAGACCCACGCGCTTGTCCGGTTCGGTGACGGTATTGTAGGACAATCAGATATGTCGAAAAAAAGTGTATCTTCGCGGTCAGATTTACGAAATAGGAATTTATTGATTGTCAAATAGTTGTATGGCTAAAAGTATATCGAAACTGAGGAATATTGGCATTGCGGCGCATATTGACGCCGGAAAAACCACCTGTTCGGAGCGTATTTTGTATTTTACGGGTGTGAATCGCAAGATTGGCGAAACGCATGACGGACAGGCAACCATGGATTTCATGAAGCAAGAGCAGGAACGCGGTATTACCATCGCGTCAGCCTCCATCACCGCCGAGTGGAAAGGTCACCAAATCAACTTGATAGACACTCCCGGACACGTGGATTTCACCATCGAGGTGGAGCGTTCCCTGCGTGTGATCGACGGTATGGTGGCGGTGTTCTGTGCCGTGGGTGGCGTGGAGCCCCAGAGTGAGACGGTCTGGAACCAGGCCGACAAGTACCGCGTGCCGCGCATCGCCTTTGTGAACAAGATGGACCGCACCGGCGCGGATTTCTCCGAAGTGGTCGCCCAGATGGAGAAGTACCTCGGCACCAATGCCGTTCCCATCCAGATCCCGATGGGGCAGGAGAGCGATTTCCAGGGATGTATCGACCTCGTGAAGATGAAGGCGCTGACCTTTTCCGAGAAGGAGGTCTATGAGAATGAGATTCCCGCCGAGTTTGCCGACGCGGCAGCTGTTGCGCACAAGAATATCATCGAGAAATTAGCCGATTTCGACGACGACATCGCTGACGCCTATCTGGAAGAACGGGAAGTCGGCGAGGAGCAAATCCGTGCAGCCCTGCGCGAAACGACCATCAAGCTGATGATCACACCCGTGCTTTGCGGTGCGGCGTACAAAAACAAAGGCATCCAGCCCCTTTTGGACGCGGTCATTGACTACTTGCCGTCGCCCACAGACCTCGGTTCCGTGATTGCCCATGACCCGTATGACGAAGAAAAGACCTACACCCGCAACCCCTCCAACAACGAGCAGTTTGCGGCGCTCGCCTTCAAGCTCATCAACGACCCCTATGTGGGTCAGCAAACCTTCATTCGCATCTTCAGCGGCAAGCTGACGAGCGGCATGAGCCTCTACAACACGAATAAGGACAAAAACGAGCGCGTGGGCCGCATCTTCCGCATCAAGGCTAAGGAGCGTGAGGAGATATCAGAGGCCGGCGCCGGCGAGATTGTCGCGCTTGTGGGTATGAAATATACCCGCACCGGCGACACGCTCTGCGACGAGAAACAGCCTGTCGTGTTGGAGTCTATCAATGTGCCGCCCGCCGTCATCGAGATGAAGGTGACCCCCACGGATACGAAGAACCGCGACAAGTTAGGCGAGGCGCTGGCCAAGCTCAGCAACGAAGACCCCTCTTTCCACGCGCATTACGACGACGAGACCGAGGAGACCATTATTGCGGGTATGGGCGAGCTCCACTTGGAAATTATCGTGGATCGTCTGAAAGACGAGTTCAAGGTGCCTATCGAGGTGGGCGCACCGAGTGTCTCCTTCCGCGAAACCATCACCCAGGCCTGCGAGAGCAACTATAAGCACGTGAAACAGACGGGTGGCCACGGCCAGTTCGCGCACACTGTTATCCGTTTCGAACCGAATCCGGGCAAGGGTTTCGAGTTTGTGGACGTGAGCAAGGGTGGGGTGGTGCCCCGCGAGTATATCCCCTCCATCGAAAAGGGTCTCCGCGCTGCTATGGAGAAGAGCCCGCTGGCAGGCTACCCCGTGGTGGATGTGAAATGCGTGCTCGTCGATGGCAACTACCATCCCGTGGATTCCAGCGATATGGCGTTCCAGCTTTGCGCCGCCCAGTGCTTCAAGACGGCCTACAACAAGATGGCCCCGGTGCTGATGGAGCCCGTGATGAAAGTGGAGGTGAACACCCCGGATGAGTACATCGGCAACATCACCCGCGATATCACGAAGCGGAGAGGACGTATCGAGAACATGCGCCGCTTCCGTAAAGGATCGCAGAAGCTCGACGGTTTCATCCCGTTGATGGAAATGTTCGGCTACGCCACGGCCCTTCGTAACGTCACCAGCGGTCGCGCCAACTACTCGATGGAATTCTATCAGTATATGCGTATGCCCGCCGCCAAACAGGAAGAAATCGTCGCGGAAAGACGCGCAAAGTAGTGCTTCCGTAATCGTTTATAAACAAAAAAAGCGGAACCCTGATGTTCAGGATTCCGCTTTTTTATGGCGGGATTCGCACAATGGACTATTTCACCCCATCCAACAACAAATCGCCCAATCCGATGTGGTAACCCTCGGAGACGAAGAGAATGTTGCCGTCCTTGTCGAGGATGAGGCAAACGGGACGCTCGCCGGTGGTGTGCGGCAGGGAACCGTCATGGACGGCGTTCTGAAGAGCCGCCAAAACCATCTCGCTCACATCGCTCACCTTCTGACTCAGCACCTCCACATTGGCAGGCTGGTTCTTCTCTTTCTTCCAGTTGCTGTTGTTGGCGAGGAACATCATCTTGCCGCCCCAAGCCTCGTAGTCGGCCTTCTTCGCGGCGATTTCCTTGGCCAGATGGTTGGTCGGTTCGGTGCCGGGAGCCACCAAACAGAGAATCATCTTTTCCTTGCCCGATTCTTTAAGTAAATCCGATAAGGATTTGCCATTCAGTTTGTTGATGTTCATATCCAGATGACCGTAAGTGTTGTTGCGCGGCACCAATTCGGGAATCTTGATGGTGTATTCATCCTTCTCCTTCAAGGTGAAGAAGTGCAACTCGGACAGCACCTCTCCGTCACTGTAACGGTTACCTGTGGACAGACAGTACTTTCCGGCAGGCAGAACGAGTTCGATGTCGCGGGCTTCCACCCGCGGGTCGTTCTCGAAGTCGTAGGAGACATACTCTCCGTTCTCGAAACGTTGCAAGGTATAGTGGACGTAATAGGTATATCCTTTCGGATTGTGCAGGGTGAGCACGGCCATTTGGTCTTTCGGGGTCGTGGCCTCGCTTTCGAACTTGATTACCTGCCAGTCGTTGTTATCCCAGACGAAAACCTGGTTGGAGGCATTGTCTAAGTAGCACGGAATGTCTAAGCTGCGGCAGGCGGCCACGAAGAAGATGTCGCGGGAATGCGCGTCGGAGCGGCGGGTCTTCATCACGCCCATCGGACTGATCGGGCAGTTGTAGTAGTTGCAGAGCGGATCCACGGTGATGTTGACTTTTGTCCAATTCAACAGTTTGTTGGCGGTAATGACCGTGTTCGGAATGGCTTTCACGAGCTCTTCACGCAACGGCAAACGCCAGTCGCGGATCAGCTCGTTGGAGATGCGGGCAGGGAGGATGCCCTTCACGAATGCGGAAATCGGGTATTTGCCCTCTTTGTAGATCGTGAGCTGCTTCTCCAGAGTCTCGGCTTTCGTATCTCTCAAATCCTTATCGGCCAGTGATTTGACAAACTCTTTCAGGTAGAGCCCGCCAACTCTCTTGGGATGGTTTTGCAGGAATTGGATGATTTCGGCGTGGTTGCCCTCGCTGCGGTGAATCACATCGTAGAACTCCTCCTGGGAGAAATAGTCATTGCGGTACTTGTCGGTTTGCGCTTTCGTGGGGAAAGTCTTCCGATACGCCTCGCGCATCTTGTCCTCCTTGGCCATCCGTTTCTCGCAAGCCAACTGCGCGGTGGCGCTCACGTTGTTGTTCAGTGGTTTGCCCACCGGCGGAACCATATCGAATCGCTGTATCAAATTGCCGGCGGGTGACATCCACGGGTTCGGGCCCTTGTCGCTCAAAATCAGCACTAAGTGGTCTTGCTTGCGCAGGTCGAGCTGGGCGTAGGCATAGTCGTCGCCCTGTTTCGCCCATACCAGCAGGTCGCCGAGACCGGTGTTCAGCTGTGCACGGCCGTTCTCGTCTGTCTTTACCTCCGCAAGGGTGTAATATTCGGCGTAATTGTAAAGTTTGAAGCAGACTGATGCGTTTTTGGCGGGCAGATGGCGTTTGTCATACACGGTGACGTAGGCTGTGGCGGTGTCGGCGTAGTTGGAGAGCAGGTTGATGCAGGAGTAGTAAGGCGTGCGCTTGTTGACCTCCTCGGGACCCTCGTAGCGACCGAAAACGTTGGTGTGCACCATCATCGTGCGCGTGGAGACGTTGGCGAACCAGCCCATGTTGAGGGCGGGCGCGGGTTCGCAGGCGCCGAGGAAGTACCACTTGCCATCGACCCAGACCTCCACCCAGGCGTGGTTGTCGTCGCAGTGCGCCCAACGCGGGGTGTAGCACTGGCGGGCGGGAATGCCCACGGCACGGAGGGCCGTCACCGTGAGGGTGCTCTCCTCGCCGCAACGCCCGTGCGAGGTCTTCAGCGTGGCCAACGGTCCCGATGTTCTCGCGTCAGCAGGCTGATAGTCAACATATTCGTGGCACCAATGGTTCACCTCCAAGGCGGCATCGTACATGCTCATGTTCTTGATACGGTTCTTCAGCTGGTGGAAGATGTACGACCGCGCGGTGTCCAGATTCTCGTTGTTCACGCGATAGACGACCACGAAATGGCGGAAGATGTCGTCGGGAATCGTCGCCCCCCACGAGAAGGTCTTCCGTGCCTCCATAGCCACCTTCACCTGGTCTTCGAAGAAGCCGAAATCGTAGTCGGCGAGGTCGCTTTGCGGCATGTAGGCGTAGAGGAACATGAGGTAACGGTACATGTTACGGCTCTGTTCCGCGGACTTCAGGTTATACATACCAACCTGATCGCGAACCTCCTGCGGGATGTCGGTGCGGTTCTGGTAGTCTTCTCGCACCGCGGTCCAGTAGTCGGTCTGGGCAAAACTTTCTGTATGGAAAACGGTGGTGATCAACAAATTGAGCACTAAAAAAAGGAATATCTTACGTTTCATATCCAAATATATTTGTTACAAAAAACACGCGCAAAGATACATTTTTTTGCCATTCTCCTTAACCTTTACTCTTAATCCTTAAACCCTTAACCCATAACCCATAAACCTTAAACCTTAACCCTTAAACCATAACCCTTATCCCTTAAACCATAAAATAATTATCTTTGCCGCCCGAATATAAACCCTAAAGAATGCTCTTCAACTCGATAGAATTTCTGATTTTCTTCCCGATTGTCACGCTGCTCTTCTATCTGATGCCGCAGAAATGGCGCTGGCTTCTCTTGTTAGCCGCCAGCTGCTTCTTTTATATGTGGTTTATTCCGAAATACATCTTTATCTTACTGATTACCATACTTATAGACTACTCTTCCGGCATTCTGATTGAGAAATGGAAAGACGATATATCTAAGAAAAAGGCCTACTTGGTGGTCAGTATTGTCTCTACCTGCATGGTGCTGTTCATCTTCAAATACCTGAACTTCTGCAGCGCGAATCTAGTGGCACTGGCGCAGCATTTCGGCTGGTCACATCCGCAGAAGATCTTGAATATCGCGCTGCCCATCGGCCTCTCCTTCCACACGTTCCAGAGCTTGAGCTACGTCATCGAGGTCTATCGTGGCAACCAGAAGGCGGAACGACACTTCGGCTACTACGCCCTCTACGTGATGTTTTACCCACAGTTGGTGACGGGCCCCATCGAGCGGCCGCAAAACCTGCTCCGACAACTCCACGAGCACAAGGAACTGAATTACGACAATATCGCCAACGGACTGAGACTCATCTTGTTCGGACTCTTCCTCAAGATGGTGGTGGCCGACAACTTGGCAGTGTATGTGGACAAGATTTACGAGAATCCGTTCGATTACAGCAGCGGTGACATCCTGTTGGGAATGCTCTTCTACTCCTTCCAGATCTACGGCGACTTCTTCGGCTACTCGACCATCGCGCTCGGCTGCGCCTTGGCGATGGGTTACTCGCTGATGGACAACTTCAAGACCCCGTATCTGTCTGGAAGCGTGCAAGAATTTTGGCGGAGGTGGCACATCTCGCTGTCCACCTGGTTTCGCGACTACCTCTACATCCCCCTCGGCGGCAACCGCGTCGCTGTCCCGCGTTGGGCACTCAATACATTGATAGTCTTTACGGTATGCGGTATCTGGCACGGCGCGAACTGGACCTTTATGATCTGGGGATTCGCCTACGGGGTACTCCTGATTCTGGAACGTGGGCTTCGCAATATCCATCTTTTCGACAGAATCGAGGGAAAAGCTGGGCGGCTCGTCATCAATACCCTCAATGTGGCGAAAACCTTCGTCATCGTGACCCTCCTGTGGAGCGTTTTCCGGGCGACCTCGTTCGGAAATCTCCACGACCTCTTCACCGCACTGTTCCACAACGGCGCAGTCGCTAACCAGCTGCATGTCGCGCCTGTCGCATGGATTTCGCTGATACTCTTTGTGTTAGTGGACATCCTAATCCGCGACAGCCGCTTCGATGTGTGGTGCGGACGGCAAAAACCGCTCGTCCGTTGGTGCGTCTATGCCTTCCTGATGTTTGCCGTTATTGCGTTGTCCTCCGTTGAACAAATCCCATTCATCTATTTCCAATTCTAAATGACTGACACAACGAAACATACCGTAAAGAAGCTTCTGCTCAAACTGTTGATGGTCCTGCTTGTGCTGGCTGCGTTGGACGTCATTTACTATTATACGCTGTATCCTAAAGATTTGGCGGAGAATTGCACGCTGAAGGCTCTCTCCGAACGGGCAACGGAGGGTGTGGACATCGTTTATCTGGGCGAATCGTCGAATCATACGTATAGCGATGCCGACACCGACAAGCGCTTCATCTGCGAGATGATTGACGATATGTTGCCGGAGCATCGTGTCGGCAATTTGGCCAAGGATGCGTGCCACGCTGGGGTTTACTACGACATTTTGCGCAATATTCCCCGCAATAGTGACGTGAAAACAGTAATCGTGACCGTCAATATGCGCTCGTTCACCTCGGAATGGATATACTCCAGTTTGGAACCCGCACTGCGGAAGGAGCAAATTATGATGAAGAAGGCTCCGTCCCTCTACAAACGAATGTTGTTGGCTTTCAGGGCTTATCCGAATTGGACGGACGAGGAGGTCTCCAACATCATTCGGAAAAATTTCAAACGGCAAACCTTCACGCTTCCTCATCCTTTCCCTTATCGCAACGCCTACGAATGGGATCAAGGGGTGGGAGGCTCCTATACACTCTATAACGGGAAACAGCCCTCCATGGACACTATCGCCATGGCCTGTCACTACATCAAAGAGTTTGCCTGCACCTTCGACGATAATAATCCGAGGATCAAGGATTTGGATAACATCGTGAAACTGTGCCGGAAGCGCGGATGGCAGCCGGTATTCAACATCTTGGCCGAGAATGTCGACCAGATGGACAGTCTGTGCGGTCCTGACCTGCTGTGGCTGCTGGAACGCAACGCACAGTACATTATCGACCGCTACGAATCGCAGGG
This sequence comes from uncultured Bacteroidales bacterium, assembly GCA_900319925.1. Taxonomy (GTDB): domain Bacteria; phylum Bacteroidota; class Bacteroidia; order Bacteroidales; family WCHB1-69; genus F23-D06. The sequence goes on from ONQE01000039.1 coordinate 13,864, forward strand.
AGTCATAGTGGTGAATAATCTCAAAGAAGTGAGGGACAGCGATTTCCGTGATCGCGACTTCCCAACCGAACATTACAAGCAGACTGGCCGTTTGGCGATTGCGAGGAATGTGGCGGAGGCGATTTCCGGAAAATCACACGCCGGAAGGTAACGGCGACACACCTATCGACAGCAAATGTCTCTCCCTTGCGAGGAGGAAATTCAGCGTTCTACATTCGCCCTTCATGCGCACACTTCCGCCGGCATCAGCATGGCACAGCGGTTGATGATGTCGTTGGCGTTAGCGAAACCGGCGTCGCAGACTCTCTTGTCCGTGTTCCCGTCGTAACCCATGGATAGATGCATGGTGTTGTAACCTGTGTTTACGGCATTGAGCAACTTACGGTCACGTTTGGCAGCCTCCTCCTTGTATTTTCGTATGTCGGGGCGGCCTTTGCGTTTGGATATGCCGAACAGAGCGTCAAGGGCAATCAAGCATCCTTTCCATAGGTAGTCGCCTGCCGCCTTGATGTATTTGCTATCCGTATAGCTTTTCAGTTCCGGGTCATAGTTGGCTTTCTGGATGACCTCTTCCGCATTGGCCACATACCTGTGGGCCTCTTTGATGGGATCTTTCTTTTCCATGATTATCTATTTTTTGATGAATAAGATTTAACGCGGCAAAGATACAACAAAAATCATCCTTTGTCAAGGGTTTTGGAAAATTTTTATTCTACTGGAAACCAATCTGTTAAAATTATAACACACAATAAATTAACAATTGATTGTTAAAATTATTTTCCGTTTTCGCAATATTTTCGGGCTTTTCGTGATTTTTCGCTATTCCTGCCGTAATTGGTTTACACTATTCTTCATTATGAATTTCGCATTCTTCATTGCACAAAGGGCGCAGCCCCGCGGCCACGCCCTTTCGTAATGTAGAATGCGGAATGCGGAATTTAATCGCGGAGACAGCGGACGGAAACGCCGTTGCTCTTGAGGTAGCTGCCGCTGACCACAATGGCGGTACCGTAGTCGAGGTAGCGGAAGTACGCGTATGAACTATTAGACTCCGTAGCACTCCAGAAGTTGGCGTCGTCGCCGGAAAAGTTGAAACTACTGCTGTAGTGGCCGCCCGCAGGCACAGCACCGAAACCGGTGGCGTTGTTGCTGGCTGGCGTGTTGCCTACCGCACATTGATTAGTACTTGAATTCCACCCTGTGGTGGAAGCCAACGCCTTGGCGATATAGCTGCTGTTGTTGCTGCATCTATAGTTGCTCTGGCTGCTAACATACTGTTCCAGTTGCGTCCACTCGCCGTTGCTCGGCACGTGCCAGCCTGTAGGACAGATTCCCTGGTTGTTCGCACTCACAGAGGACGGTCCTTTCGCAGCAGGCCAATTGTAGAGGTAACCGTAGTTCGCGGCTTGACCCGGATCATAATAGCATGGCGTACCACTGGACACTTGCGTGACACTTGCCTTCGTAATGGACGTGCCGTCGGAATATTTGGTGGCCCGTATATTCTCCTTCATCCAGCACTGGTCTCCTATCTGAACCGTGTTATAGATGTGGCCTTCGTAGTCACTGACGGTATTTGTACCGCAGACGAACGGCACCGGGGTGCTGAAAGCGACTTCGTCACCATATTTCGTGCCATTGCCATTGATGGCATACGCACGCACAAAATAGGTGGTGCCGGCGGTGAGGCCCGTAAGGTTGCTGGTGAAACTGCCCATGCCTTCGCCATCGCTCGTGTGGTAGCCCGCCGTGGTGGGGTTGTGGGAGGTACTCCAGCAGACACCCCGTGCGGTCACGGCGGAGCCGCCGTCATCGGTGATGTTGCCGCCCGTCACCGCCGTGGTGGCCGTGATAGCCGTCACCCCCATGGTGGAAACAGTGGGGAGCAACGACATGTTGCCGCCGTCACGCAGGCAGCGCACGGAAAAGCCATAGCCCTTCGGATGGTTGCTGCGAGTGAACACCGCATTGCTGTAGTCCACGCTTCGGTCAAACGTGTTGGCACTGCCTGCTTCAGTACTGCTCCAGAATGTGGCCGCCGTGCCGTAGTTGGTATAGCTTCCACCATAGTTATGACCGGCGGGCAAGGCGCTGAATCCGGTGGCGTTGTTGTTCACCTGCACGTTCCCCACAGCACAAGTACCCGTGCTGCTGACCCAGCCGGTCTTGGCAGCCAAAGCCTTGGCCACATTGTTGTTGTCACCATTGCACAGATAGTGGCTCTGGCTGCTCACGTAGTTCTGCAGCTCATCCCACTCCGCATCGGAGGGCACATGCCAGCCGTTGGGACAGACACCCTGAACACCCGAGGGGTTGGACTGGCTGTTAGACGAGTTGCGCATCACCGCTTTCCAGTTGTAGAGATACCCGTAGGTGAAGTCTCCCTGCAAAGGGTAATAGTAGGCTGTTGTAGTGGAGGATGTTGTTCCGGCAGCAATAGCCGTGCCGTCTGCGTAGTGCGTCGAACGGAGGTTCTCGCGCATCCAGCACTGGTTTCCAATCTGAACCGTGTTATAGACGTTGAGGTCATAGTCGGTGACTGTGGCCAGGCCAAGGCAAGCATGCGCCATGATGGCGGTGTCAGTCTGCGGCTGTGTCTGGTGCATTTCCAACTCTCCTATCCTATTTCGCAAGCTGTCAATCGTGTTGTTCACAGAGGCAAGCAATGCGTTCAACTGAGTCTCCGTGATGTAGTGCGCGTCGTTATTGAAGACGCTGACGTTGGAAGGTACCGTCGGGATGGTCGGCTTGTTGGTCAGGTCGTTGTAGTTGCCGCTGAACAATGTCGGCTTGTTCAGAATCTTGGCCGCACCGCTCGTGGCATTCCAGTCCGCATTGACCTGCGCGGGAATCTGCGCGGTTGTAATGTAACCCATATCATTATTGAAAGCGCTCAAATTAGCGGGAACCGTGGGGATATTTGCAGAAGTGATGTAACCGGCATCATTTGTAAAGGCACTCACATTCGTGGGAATCGCGGGGACACTTGCGGAAGTGATATAACCAGCGTCATTGTAAAACGCGCTCACATTG